>DCUS01000248.1:1738-6987 GCA_002327885.1 Syntrophaceae bacterium UBA2208 | reverse complement strand
GGATGAGTAGGAATAGATAATCATTATTTTTTGGGATTTCCCCGGCGAAACCCTCCGCGTCCTCAAAGAAAAGGAAGAGAAGCAATATGGCGAATACCGCATCCGCCGCTTGGTTTTGGAAGCGTGAGATAGATTGGCATGAGAGGTTGTTTGGTCAAGAAAAATATCTATCCTTAAATTGAGGATAGTAGTATAATAAATTAAAAGGAGAAATTGAGATGGGTGAGAGATTACTTTCGGCCCCGTTAATTGAGGCGTTATGTGAATTCAGATTCTCTCCTTCCAGCCCTTGGGATTGGACATTTCCAGGGCGATTATATGATCAGATTGGGGAGGAGTTTCATGAACGTTCTCAGGTTGATGGAGTTGGAGTACAGATCCAATTGGGGCCGGGAAAGCCACCAACACCTCAGATCATAAAAGGACCTGACCGCGTTCAGATGAAGCGATTGGATGGATCCGCAATGGTCCAAATTGGTCCCCATCTCCTAGCTGTTAATTTTCTACGCAATTATCCTAATTGGGAGACTTTTCGAACATCGGTTCTTTCAATTTTCGAAAAGTACATTAAACTGTGCGGAGAATACAGTATGCAAAGGATTGGACTGCGGTATATCAACCAGATTACACTTCCCGAGGATAAATTCGAATTGGAGACTCTAATTAGTCTCTCACCTCCTCTAAGAGGTGTTCTGGATAAGCCATTGGCAGGATTCTATCAGCGCTATGAAATTCTTTTCGATTCACCTAAAGGGATTCTAATTCATCAAACAGGCATTCAGAGGGTAGATCAAAGAAACGTCCTAATGGTTGATCTAGATTTTGGATCCATGGAATTAGAAGGTGTGTGTGATCAGTTGGCGGTTGAAAATTGGCTCAATGAAGCTCATGACCGTATTTATGAATCCTTCGTTGGATCATTGAACCCTAATCTATACGAGCGACTTAAGAGAGGAATATGATGGGAACACAAAACTTGCAGACTGGAACTCTTGAACAAATCATAATACTAGAAATTATTAAAGACATATCCAACGCACCTACATTCTGGTTTTTTTCTGATGGATTGAATTTGTCCGAAGGGAATGAAATTATATTGACTACCAATTATTCCAGTAGCTTTAATACTTCAGAAACTGGATTGGAAGATCATGAGGCCAGACGAGCTGAGTCAACCTGGCAGGAGGCAATTTCCTATAAACCGAGAACGCCACTTGGCCAGAAACTTATGAGGATTCGTGAACGAATAGTAGCCTCTGGAGGACGCTTGCTCAGTTGGGAGGAGATAGAATATGAAATAGCTGTCTGGCGAGGAGAACTTGAGTGAGTCATAAAAAGACCTTTGTAGATGCTGGAGTGCTAATAGCTGCTGCTCGCGGGAAAGATGACGTTGCGCTCCAAGCAATAAAGGTACTCGATGACCCTAACCGTGAATTTGTTTCTAGCCCTTTCCTTAGACTTGAAGTCCTTCCAAAGGCGGTCTATGAAAAGCGTCAGAACGAAGTTGAATTTTATGAAACATTTTTCAATGCTGTAACATATTGGGTTCACTCCGTTGAGGAAAATGCAAAGAATGCATATACTGAAGCCTGCAAATTCGGACTTAATGCTATGGATGCTCTTCACGTTGCCGCAGCGATATCCGTTGGAGCGGATGATCTAATAACTACAGAAAGAATGGAAAAACCTATCCACCGCGTCAATTCAATAAATATTCTCTCCATCCGACCCATTGAAAAGGGCGAATAATGAGGGGCTTCGACAATACCAACCCATATATTCTTTTCTATTATATCTAAACCGATCCACATAGGGAAAAGACTTGATGCAAATTTTTGGCTGAAAAGATTTTACAGGCTATCGGTGAAAGTCCAAAATGGGGGAAAGATAGAGACATTTCCCATAATTAAAGAGGGAAGGGATGTCAGAGATATTGGAAGAGATTGATTCATGGATGAAGGAAATTTGGCTGAAGATAGTCAAAAAAGGATACGACAGCAGCAGGATTATTGAGGAATCCAATTTACATTCAGTGGTTCACTTTCATTGAAAAACAATTACGGGCACTTCCCAATTTAAAAGAGATGAGAGGTGGGGAAAATGGAAACTTATTCAAAAACGATAGATGAACTGGTTCGGCGCATTGTGGAAGAGGTGCATCCCCTTCGTATCATTCTATTTGGCTCAGCGGTCACGGGGAAAGGGGGGCCAGACAGTGACGTTGATCTTCTGGTGGTAATGCCGGAGGGAGTCCATCGCCGTCGGATCGCTCAACTTCTTTATCAGAATATCACCGGGTTGGGAGTTCCTTTTGACATCCTGGTGGCAACACCCGAGGACCTGCGAAAGCACAAAGATAACATTGGCCTGATCTACCGGGCCATATTGAAGGAGGGGAGGGAAGTTTATGCAGCCTAATGAGATAGAGCCGGGCGAGCCTGGAGATTGGCTACGTCATGCCTGGAGTGACTTGGAACTGGCCCGTGTGGGGCGGAATTCAAGGATCCTGCTGGAAGATCTCTGTTTCCATGCACAGCAGGCTACTGAAAAGGCCCTTAAAGCAGTTTTGGTCTTCAGGTCTGCCCCTTTCCCAAAGACGCATAATATCAGAACTCTGATGGATCTTCTGCCGGAAGGGATGAATATTCCAGAAGAGGCGAAAGGAGCCGCCAGCCTTACCGATTACGCTGTGCTGACACGTTACCCCGGGGATCTTGAGCCTGTAACCGAAGAAGAATACCTCGAGGCCGTACGAATAGCCGAAACCGTAGTTCGTTGGGGAGAAAAGATTGTGAAGTGATCCGAAAGTACGAAAAAAGTAGGAGAGTCAGGTCGCAACATTCAACAAAAAGTTGGCCCGGATCTCATCTGAACTCTGGGGCTATCGAATCAGTCAGCCAACCAGTTTCATTCTCTAAAGCTTTGAGGAATCAACATGGAAACATGGAATCGGTCTGAAAGGGAGAAGGTTAAAGTATCCTGGAATGGCAAGGTCATCTCTGTCCAGCCACGCATTCGCCTGACCCGGTCCTTCGATCAGCGGACGCACAATTATCTGGGTTACATCCTGACGATTCGGGGTTCCGTGGATGGAGAAGAACTGACTTTTACAGTGGGGATTGGCAAAGAGGCTCAGTCCAAGTATCATTTCGAAACCGGGCAGGTTGTAAGAGGAAAGTCCGAGAAGGTTCCGGATTCCAAAAGTGAGGTCTCAGATTACTACAAGACAAGCGAATTAAAGGTAGTAGAAAAGGGGGCGGAGCAAAAAGGGTTCGGACCGCCTTGGCAAGGAGTGCCGCCGGTCTTGGAGGTATATCGGGAGCGGGGTCACCGCAGGTTACATGCCCGTACTTATGAAAGAAATTGCCGGATATGTATTTGGGGGTCTTGTATGCCGGTGGAGATGATTATTGACCATTGGAATCCAAGAAAGAAGAAATATCGATTTGAGACCTTTTGTTATGGCCCGAAATCGTGTCCGTTTTACAGAGCGGGGCCGACCAGAAAAGTTCCTGGGAGGAAAGGGATGATTTGGGAGGAGGAGGATTGGATTGATCAGGACGCAGTATCTCATCGAGGTATGGATGAGTAGGAATAGATAATCATTCTTTTTTGGGATTTCCCCGGCGAACCCTTCCGCGTCCTCAAAGAAAAGGAAGAGAAGCAATACGGCGAATACCGCACCCGCCGCCTCGTTTTAGAGGCGTGGGATAAGCTGGAAGCGAAATAATGGTATTCAACACTCCTTACTTCAATTATCAAAGAATTTATGAGATAATAAATTATGGTAACGAAATCCTACATCTTTATGTTAACAGATAGGGATAGGAAAAGGCACGAGCATATCGTAGAAAAAGGGGAGGTAGTTTGGTTTGTAGTTCAATACGAAATTTTCTTTGAGGCGAGGTGGGTGCCCATTGTAAGATATGATACTTCCCACGGATACGCCCACAAGGATTTGATAAATCCTGATGGCAGTAAAGAAAAGATATTTATGGGAGCAGTGGAATTAAGCGAGGCATTAACGTTGGCAGATAGGGATATAAATGAGAACTGGGAAAGATATAAAGAAAGATATTCCAGGAGGTTAAAAAGATGACAAAGGAAGAATTATTCAGAAAGAATCAACAACTTTCTACAGAATTCGAATTGTATCTGCTTGAACACCCGGAAATAGAAGAAAAAATTCCAGACAATTCCATGATTGTATTGCTTCCCGAATATGACAAGGAACTTGCGGAAACGAATATGAAACTTGCTGAGGCAAACAAGGAGCCAGGTCAAACCATCGTTTACATCAGAGTTGAAAAGTTGAGGACCTCCCGAATTGAAGGACTTACCCTGCAAGTTGCGTAAATTATCCATAGGCCTGCTGAAAAAGAGACTTGAAGCTGGATCTAAACTTCCCCGGCAAAACCTTCCGCGTCCTCAAGAAAAAAGAGGAAAAACAGTTCGGCGAATACCGCACCCGCTGTTTGGTCCTGGAAGCATGGGATAATCTATGAATAAAACGACCATGTAAGTATGGATGTGGAAATGACGAGAGTGAACATACTGCATCAAAAGGGTTTGAAGAGAGGATGAGGAATTAAGTATGGCCAAAATAGTTGATTTTCTAGTTGTTTTTGGTGAAGGCGTAAGAAAACGCCATTATCATGAAACTGGAAAAGACAGAGTTACATATTTTGCTGTTCAATTAGAGGTAAACGTTGAAGGCGAGTGGAAAGTAGTTATAAGATATGACTGCTCTCATCGCTTTTCATATATGGATAAATATGATATAAAAGGCAATAAAACAAAGACAGCTTTAGACTTGAGTTTTGAAAGCGCTTTAACTTATGGTGATTGGGATATCAATAAAAATTGGTTAAAATATAAAGAAGAATTTTTGAAAGGGGTGTAATATGAATGATTATACAAATTTTGTAGCAATGGTCTCAACAGAGTTTCATAGATACCTTATGGAGAATGAGAAATTTGCTGAGAAGATACCCACCAATGCCCTTGTCATATTTCAGATTGAAGGAGAGGATGATTTTAACAATTGGCATAAAGAAACCTCCCTGAAGAATCGGGAGTCAGACCAGCCAGTGGTTCTGGTTAATGTGAAAAAGTGGAGAAAGCATTCCTCCATCGAAGAATTAAATCTGGTCGAAGCAACGCGGTAAACAACCTCCTTACCAACAGAGAAAACAGGACAGTTCTATCAGTACGGGGTAAGGCATAAATAAGTATTTATGGCCTTACCC
>DCUS01000248.1:0-1712 GCA_002327885.1 Syntrophaceae bacterium UBA2208 | reverse complement strand
CGAAGAAGAAATTGCAGGGAGGCTATCACACGAAGCTGTTTGAGCAAACGCGACGAGGCGCCTCTTCCCTGCATCGGTCATTCGGGAATTTTTATTGAAAATATCTTGCAATCCATTTAGTATTTCAAGGACCTAAGTGTCAAGATATCATCCCTATCGGTTCGCAACTATGCTGGGTTATTAGTTTAAAGTGTGGCATGGAGGTAAAGGTGAAAAAGATAGCGCCTTCGATTTTATCCGCCGATTTCAGTCGTCTCGGTGAGGAGGTCAGGGCGGTTGAAAANNGCAGGAGCGGACGTGATCCATGTCGATGTGATGGACGGCCATTTCGTTCCCAATATCACCATCGGCCCTCTGGTGGTTCAGGGATTGAAGAAGTTGACCTCGTTGCCTCTCGATGTCCATCTGATGATCGAAAAGCCTGAACGATTTATTGAAGACTTTGCTCAGGCGGGAAGTGACTGGATCACGGTTCATGTAGAAGCCTGTACTCATCTCAAACAAACCATTCGGAAGCTTCATCAGTTAAAGGTCAGGCCAGGATTGGTGTTCAAACCTGCCACTCCGTTGAAATCGCTCTATCCTGTTATTGACGATATCGATTTAGTTCTGATCATGTCGGTCAACCCCGGTTTCGGAGGGCAATCCTTTATCCCTTCTGCTTTAAAGAAGATCGAACGTTTAAGAAAGATCATTGATCAAAACCGATATCCGTTGGAGATCGAAGTGGATGGTGGGATCAAAGTCGAAAATATTAGAGAGGTATCAAAAGCCGGTGCGGATATCTTCGTCCTGGGAACAGGCATCTTCAAGACAAAAGACTACGAAGAAACCATCAAGAAATTGAGAAAAGAAATTGGTTAGGGGCAAATCCCCCAACCCTCCTTTGCTAACAGACTGTGTCGCAATGTCATTGCGAGGGAGTGCCTGCCTACCGGTAGGCAGGAAGCGACCGAAGCAATCTCGTAATTCATTGAATGCATAGAGATTGCCACGCTTCCTCCGGTCGCTCGCAAAGACAAATAGGGATTATGAAACAGTCTCTAAAGGAGGGGGCCATTAATTGAGGCATATGGAGATCACAAAACAGAAAAATTATCAACAATCCTTTGATCTGGCTTGCGCCACCATAAAAGGAATGAATCCGGAGGAGAGAGCAAAAAAGGCGGGAGCGGATTATCAAAAAGGAAAGGATGGGGAGAGGATCATCGTTCATTTTTTTTCAGAGCCTTACCATATCCAGTTTCCTCAGATCGAATTCTCATCTCCGGGCAAAAAGATAGTTTCTCTGGTCACTCGCATCCTCCTCCTCCATTACCTCATCCGTGCGGATGGAAATCCCATGGCGGGAAATTGGGTGGCCTATAAAGATATTCCGGGAGGCTTGCTTTATGCAGGGGTTTTCGCGAGAAGGGTGACAGAGCCTTTACAGCGAAAGTTCGGTCGATCAGCCCGGTTGTTTCAAGAAGTGGGCACAAAATCAGGCGGAGAACCTGCAGGCATTGGGGATTCCTCTTTCATTCTAAAAGCTTTCCCCTGTGTCCCTCTTCAGTATATTCTCTGGGAGGGAGACGATGAGTTTCCGCCATCGGCCCAGCTTCTCTTCGACACCTCTGTCGACCATTACCTGACATTAGAAGATATTGTTGTCCTGGGTCAGGTCACCACGGGGAGATTGATCAACCGGGCACTGCTCTAAATAGGAGACTCTC
>DCUS01000047.1:15597-41643 GCA_002327885.1 Syntrophaceae bacterium UBA2208 | reverse complement strand
TTGCACCTTGAGACTGAGCCGGAAAATCTACCCTGGGCTGCCTGATTACAGGCTTGAAACATTGGCTAAACATGTTCTCGGAATTGAAATCGACAAAAACAGGCTTCACCGCGCCCTGGACGACGCCCGTTTAACCGTAAAAATTTGGCTAAAGATGAAGGATATAGTATGAGTAAACTGGAGGGTTATTTCCGATACTGGGGCAAAGCCGATCCAGATTATCCTATGGAACCAAAATGACATTCGCTGGTTCATCACTACCTGGATGTAACAGCGGTGGACCAACATTATGGGAGGATAGTCCAACCCTTCAAATAACGGTTTATTAGGTTTTCAAGTGTGATGACACAGAAAAAATAGAAGCGAGGCCGCTAATGGTCCAGTCAATAAACTGCAAAGCAAAGCTACTCCTGCCTTGGGGGAAGGCTGAGAAGAATGGGAATGCTTGGGAACCTGCAATTCTTCATATGCTCACCGTTGGAATTGTGGCAAAGGAGATTTATAATTCATTACCGCGCCGTCTTCGAGAGCGGATTGCCAACGGGTTTGGTCTTGAGCAAACCACTTTTGCTGACATACTGCCTGCTGTCGCATCGTTACACGATCTGGGCAAGATTTCAGTAGGACATCAACTTCTTAGAGATGATCTATCCAGCATATCACAGCTAAGGGCCGCCGGTTTTCCGTTTGAGAGGAACCGAGATCTTAATCACAAACAAGTTGCTTTTAGTTATATCAAACAAGCCCTTGAACACATTCCCGCTTGCCGTGCGGACGACGGCTCAGCCGCATACATTGCGTATGCACTTGCGGCGCACCACGGGGAATTGCAGACCCTGAATACAGACCGAATAAGCGAGGATAGACCGTGGGACTGTCTCCGCATTTTTGCGGCAGAGCATCTGGGCAGCGTGTTTGAGCGTAGAAAAGCTTTGCAGATCGAGGTGAAATCTTTGTCGGCCCTTCTATTACTCTCAGGGATTACAGTCCTCGGGGATTGGATCGGTTCTTCAGTTGAATTCTTCCCATATGCTTCGGCCACAGACTATGATGATATAGACACTTTCATCAAGGATTGTAGAGAAAAGGCTTGCAAAGCAATATCTTTCCTCGGTCTTAATGCAAGATTGGCGGAGGAGTCTACCTTTGATTCATTGTTTGATGGCAAGTCACCTAATGCGGCACAGCAGACTGCCTTCAAGGTTGCGGCACTGTTGACACACCCCATGCTACTAATTGTTCTCAGTTCAACAGGTTCCGGCAAGACTGAGATACCGCTCGGTTTGTTTGCTGGAACCGCTATGAAAGAGGACTTGCGAGGCCTTTACTTTGCATTGCCGACGCAAGGGACTGCAAGTCAGAACTTCCAACGTCTAAAGAAGTTTGCCGATAGACTGAGTTTCAAAGGTAATCCACAACTGCATCTTCTGCATTCAGCCGCTGAAATAGACGAGACGTACGGTAAGCTTAGAGTGCGTGTTGACGACGGTTCAGATAATTTACTCGGGACGGTGACTGCTTCAGAGTGGTTCTCTACTACCAAGAAGGGGTTGGCTGCGACATTTGGCGCTGGAACGATTGACCAAGCTTTACTTTCCGTCCTGCGCGTCAAATGGATGCCGCTGCGGTTCTTCGCGCTTGCCGGGAAAATGGTTGTATTTGATGAGATACACAGCTACGACACTTACATGACAAGGGCTATAAACCGTTTTCTTGAATGGGCACCTTTTATCGAAACATCCGTTGTTGCACTCTCGGCAACATTGCCACAAAAAACCGTAAAGGACCTTTTAAAAAACTTTGCACCAGAGGCTGCTGACCTTCCAGACGAAATACCTTATCCGTGCGTTGTGGGAGCCGATAAAACGGGCAAGGTGGCTTTCATGCCAATACCTGTCAAGGACTTTGAAGCCAGTGCCTCATTATCGCCATTACTTGTAGATCATCAGGTTCCACTAAAGGCTGTTGTCAACAAAATGGAAGAGTTAATCGCTGAAGATGGTAACATAGCAGTCATCATGAACACTATTGGTGAAGCCCAAGATCTTGCAGTACTAATTCAACAATCTGAAACCCTCCGTGGCATTGATCTTATAGTCTACCACAGCAGGTTTACTATTGCAGATAGGGCGGTTATTGAAGAGAAAATCAAAAGGAAATACGGCAAAGGCGGTTTTACGGACGGCCAGAGGCCGCGTAGAAGCATTGTAGTCGCCACGCAGGTGTTAGAACAGAGCCTGGACGTGGATTTCGACTTCATGATCAGCTGGCTTGCCCCTATCGACCTTTTACTTCAGCGGCTTGGCCGGTTGCAACGTTTTTTCAAACTATTTTCACGGACAACTGAACGCACGCTCTATGTGGCGATGACTGACCTCCTCTCCGGCGACACACGGTTTGGGGGCTCTGGTCTCGTGTATTTCCCGGATATACTCCACAAAACAGCGAACTTATTCGTCGATAGCGGGAAATACCGATGCGTCCCCCTGCATCTGCCCAAATCGGCATCACCGCTCATTGAAGTTGTTTATGGCGAGAGGGATGAAGATGTGATTACAAAATGGGAACAGGATAGAATTGGCAAGCAACTTGGCGAAATCTATCTTGCAGAGGAGTATCTGATCAATCACGCACATGGTGGCGAGGGGATTGAGAGCGACCCTTTCAACATAGCCTCATGCCTACGCGATGCTTCAGAAGAAACAAGAATTGCTTCACGATTGGCTGATGTTTCAGTCACGGTCATCCTATTATCTCCAGAGGACAACCTCGCAATACCAGATGGACACATTAAGTCTGCACTCACTCTTTGGAAGAAGAGCATGCCCATACGAAATCGTGGATTGGTCAATGAACTCATCAAGATAACTCCACCACTCGAGTGGCAGAGCATACCTCTATTGCGAAACAGTCGCCCGCTCTACCTCGACAAACAGATGAAGCTTCGAAAATACGAGATCAGCTACAACAGCGTTCTCGGGTTGCGGATTAGAAAGATCGTAAAGGGGGAATAATGGACAAGAAAGATATTAGTTTCAACTTGATCGACAAACCGTGGTTGTCCTGTATGACTCTCGACGGAGAATATAATTTCTTGTCACTTAAGGATATTTTCGAGCACGCGCATGAGTTGCGGGAGCTTATCGCCGAACATCCTCTAACGATACCGGCGCTTATGGGGATCTTGCATTGTATCATTTATCAGGCGACCGGTGGACCCAAAGACATAAGGCGGTGGGCGGTTATGCTGAAAGCAGGCAGGTTTGGGGGAGAGATTCAGGATTACTTGACGAAGTGGCATGATCATTTTGATCTTTTCTCACCCGTGACCCCGTTTTACCAGACTGCCGGTCTCACAACGCTTGGAGAGAGCGGGAAACCGTCCGGTGGGGTTCCGATCACCACGATTGTCCAGCAACTATCGAGCGGCAATAATAAAACAGTCTTTGATCATACACTGGATCGTAATATCCACGCCCTGAGCCCGGCAGAATCGGCTCTTGCGCTCATTACCATCCAGAATAGCGGCCTGCGGGGCACAAACAAGAAAAACACCGACAAATTTGGATATCAGAAGAATTTCAGCGATGCTCAACTCGCAAATGGTATGGTTCTTTTCCTCAGGAGCCGCTCGCTTTACGAAACGGTCTCCCTCAATTTGTTACCTCGTAGAGGCAACAGCCCAGTACCAAACACCTCCGATGACTGTCCTGTATGGGAATTACCGTCTGAGACCGTTCCTAAGTCGGGAAATACAAACATCCGTGGATACCTACACCTGCTGACCCCACAGTGCCGCCACATTCGTCTTATCCCGGAAATCGACGGCGCTGAGGTCGTAGTAAGACGAATGCACATCGCTCAGGGTGAAGCATTCAGGGTTAAAGACCCGCGCTTTGCCTACTCGAAACCGAAAGAAGAGGGTCGCGACAGTCTACCCAGAAAAATGCAAAGCTCACGTGTCATCTGGCGTGACAGTGAAGCACTATTTGGACTTGGAGACAACCGCCCACATTCATTTGTCAATACTGCCAACGCCATGGATATTGGGATTATTGGATACGATCGTTTCAAAAAGTACCTCTGCACGGCTCACGGCATGATGAGTAAGAATGCGAAGATTTCCGACTGGAGAACCGACCATCTTCAAATTCCAGCATCCGTATTTGTGGAGAAGGTGGCTGTGGAGGCGCTACTGGAAGGGGTCGATATTGCTGAGACGATTGCTAAACACATTGGAACTGCGATTAAAAAAGCCGCCTCAGTAATTCTTCCAAAATCGAAGGATGACCGAAGGAACCTAATTAAGCATATGTTAGGCAATTCGGAAACCTTCTATTGGCAGGAGCTTGATTTGCCGTTTCAGGATTTTGTTCTATCGCTCCCAGACAACGGCAGTGCACTCAAGAAATGGTTTTCAATTCTCAAGAAATGCGCTGAGGATGCTCTTTTGCTCGAATTCGAGACAATGAGCTTTGATCTCAGCAGACACCTGCAGGCATGGGTCAAGGCAGAAGAGATTTTAAAAAGTTCGATTAACAAAACCGGAAAACAAAAGGGGGTGACTAAATGACTGTAGAAACAAAGTCCGGGGAAAAAAGGTCGCTGGCCGGCAATTATGTGACTTTTCTTGTAAAGCTGAAGCGCGATAATGGAGCGATGGCGATGCTCAGGCGTGGTCTTGGGGAAAACTATGGTGCTCTTGAAATGTATCGCTATGTGTATCCGTTCTTGCCCGAAGATCGTGCCTTTCTAAGTGAGGAGAGCTTCCTGCAGATCGCTGCGCTCTTCGCGCTGCATCCTGAGGCATGCAGCAATAAGTCGTTTGGCAGATCGTTCCGGGAGCTTTGGCAAGCACACAATCGGAGACCCAGCATGGAAAACCGCTTCAAGGCACTACTGGCTGCGGATAAGGGAGTGGTGGTAACGCATCTGCATTCTGTAGTGACGATGATGAAGGACAAAAGCATCCGCATCGACTATGCAGGGCTGCTGGTCGACCTCAACAACTGGGATCATGAGGACAGCTTTGTACAGAGAGAATGGGCGAAAGCTTTTTGGGGAACGAAATAGCGAAGAATAATGTAAAGGAGGATGAATACATGAGGGGAAAACAGACAAAGAACGTAAATGTGGAGATCCACATGCTTCAGAATTTCACCCTGACCAATCTTAACCGCGATCTGACAAATGCACCGAAGATGTGCCAATTTGGCGGAGTCAAACGAAGCAGGGTATCCAGCCAGTGCAAAGCGAGAGCGACGCGTATGCATGATTTCTTCGTAAAAGCGATACGGGAGGCTCAAGGCGACTTGGGTGTTCGCACGAAGCGACTTGCTGGCGCTATTGCCAAAGAACTTTCAGAGAGGCTTCTTGAGACCAACGACTTTCGCTCCGAATTGGGGCCGCTTCAGGAAAAGACTAAAGAGGAGATTCAGCGCATTGCGGAAGAGAAAGTGGAACCCGCCGCAAATGCCGTGCTCCATCTCATCGGCTTAACTCCGAAAGGCGTCAACGTAGCAGACAGCGATAGCGACACCACTGATCAGGAATCAGCCGGGCAACAGGCTGAGTATTTGTTGTATGTCGGCAAAAGTGATATCACATCTTTAGCCAAACTTGCTGCCGATAACCGCAAGAAGCTTAATGATCTCGCGAAGAACATCGACGCGGCAATACGCTCACAAGAAACCACAAAAACTGGAAAGGCAAAAAAGAAAGATACACGAAAAATCATTGAGAAGCTTGATGGATTTGAAGACTTGGAGAAGGTATTCAAACCGCTGCTCAGGAGAAAGGATCAAAAAGGCAGGACGGCCTATGCTGCAGACATAGCCCTCAGAGGCCGCATGATTGCAAATGACAAGGATATGAATGTCGACAGTGCATCACAAATAGCTCATATGATCGGGACTAGCAAGTTGCGGATTGACAACGACTTCTTCACCGCAGTTGACGACTTGCTACCCAGCGGAGAATCAGGCGCAGGCATGATGGGTGACTTAGGAATGACGAGTGCCTGTTATTACAGTTATGCCAACGTGGAAGTGCGAACCCTCTACAAAAACCTCGGAAACGATGTGGGACTCTTGAAAGCCACCATTAAAGGATTTCTCGAATCGTTCTATGGATCTTTTCCTTCCGGCAAACAGAACAGTACGGCTGGGTTCAACTATCCTTGCTACGTACGTATCGTTGTGAAAGGTAAGAACTTGCCTATGAATCTCGCTAATGCCTTTCAAAAACCTGTGGTGCCAGATGTTCAGTTGTCTCTTGAAGAGGCTTCAATCGCGGCCCTTGAGAGTAGACTGCAACAAGAACGGAAGATGCATGGTAGTCTTGCCGGTTTTGACGCAATTATCACCGAAAGGGTCGCGACTCTTTATCCAGACTTGGTCAAAGATATGAGTGACCGTTTGGTTGCGGATAGCGCCTCTAAAGCTATCGAGGATGTGTGTAACGCAGTAGAAAAGGAGTACGCCAATGCATAGCACGCTTCTCATTAGACTTCAAGGCCCTATGCAGTCATGGGGCACACGCAGCAGGTTTGAGATTAGGGATACCGAGCGAGAGCCAACAAAGAGTGGCGTTGTGGGCCTAGTTTGTGCTGCTCTTGGAAGAGATAGGTCGGAACCCATTGCCGATCTTGTGTCTCTAAAGATGGGGGTCAGGGTTGACCGTGAAGGAGTGTTGCAGAGTGATTACCAAACTGTGGAGGGTGCAGTGTCAGCAGATGGTTCGTCTAATAAAGACGCTCAGACGTCCAAAAGGTATTATCTGGCAGATGCCACATTTGTGGTGGCTCTTGAAGGGGATGAAGAACTGCTCCGGCTGGTAAGCAAGAAGCTGCTTGATCCGCGCTGGGCGATGGCATTGGGCCGAAAGTCTTATGTACCCTCAGCACCTGTCCCGATGCGTGACAACCTGTGCGAAGGCGTTGATATGCGGACTGCTTTGCTTTCATGGCCTCTGATAGCAAACCCTCAACGATGGCAGGAACATATACGATTGGTACTCGAATCATCCGAGGAAACACATGAGGTGCGAAACGATACGCCTGTCACGTATGCCTGTGGAAAGCGCAGATTTCTGCCCCGATATGTGCGCACAGAATTAGTGGATATAGATTCTTTTTCCGTATTCCAGAATCAAACGGAGGAATCGTGATGTACTATACAGAGATCGTGCTGAATCCGGCTCACCGGAGAACGACAGCGATATTGCAAGATGTCTACAACCAGCACAGATTCATCATGTCAGGCTTCAAGAAATACAGCGCAGAGGCACTTGGCCGAGTGCTTTACAGAATCGAGATGACGGACGACGGCAGACTTTCGATCATTATTCAGAGTTTTGTCTCACCGACGTATGAGACCGATTTGGCTCGGATCCGAGCCATTCTATCAATAAACACAAAGGAGGTGCTCTTCTCGGGCAGGTCAGAACCTGTGCTCAGCAATGGTATGGCTTATCGTTTCAGATTGCGTGCAAACACAGTTATTACAAGAGATGGGAAACGAATCGGTCTCATTCACGAAAAAGCCTTGAGGGACTGGTTCGAAAGAAGGGCAGCGGCAATGGGCGTAAGTCTACACGGCTATGACGTTATGGACGAAGGGTACATCCGGGGTAGCAAGGACGGCAAAGAAATAATGCTCAAGATTGCAAGATTCGACGGACTATTGGTCATCAAAGACGGCAGTAAATTTACAGATAAATTCATTGACGGCTTTGGTCATGCAAAGGGGTTTGGTTGCGGCCTTATTTCTTTGGCAAGAGTATAATCGCATCTTCTATATTTTCACAGGATCAAAACGGGAGAACGCCAAACAGTCGTACACGAAGAAATGCTGAGGCTTCTTTTATAGGTCAGAATTGCTCAAATCGTTTAAAAATATGGCTTGGGTTCCATCAAAGCCTTCGGCTGTGGACTCATGCTGGTGAGGCGGATATGATGGTCATGGCTGTTAAGGAGATTAATCAATGGAGACAAACATAGTCGTTTTTAAGGGGAAGGAAATCAGGAAGACAATTTACAACAATGAGTGGTGGTTTTCAATTGTCGATGTATGCGCCGTTCTAACTGAAAGCACAGATGCGGGGGCATACTGGAGGAAGTTGAAGCAAAGACTAAGGGAAGAAGGAAGTGAAGTCGTGACACTTTGTCACGGGTTGAAGTTGCTTGCCCCGGACGGGAAGCTGAGAGAAACCGATTGTGCCAACACTGAAGGCATCTTTCGGATCATCCAGTCCGTTCCTTCTCCCAAGGCTGAGCCATTCAAGCGCTGGTTGGCAAAGGTAGGCTACGAGCGGGTGCAGGAGATCGAAGACCCGGAGCTGGCGACGAAAAGAACGCGGGCACTCTACAAGGCGAAGGGCTATTCCGACGATTGGATCGAAAAGCGGATGCGCGGCGTTGCCATCAGAGAAGAACTGACAGATGAGTGGAAAAGGAGAGAGGTAAGGCGTGAAAGAGAGTATGCGATTCTTACTGCCGAGATTGCAAAGGCCGCTTTCGGTGTAACGCCAGGAAAGCACAAAAAAATAAAAGGGCTGAAACGGGAAAATCTCAGGGACCATATGACTGATCTTGAGTTGATTTTCTCAATGCTGGGCGAAGCGGCCACGACTGAGATCACCCGGGTTGACGATGCGAAAGGGTTTCAAGAGAGCAGGTATGCTGCCCGAAAGGGAGGAGAAGTTGCCGGCAAAGCGAGAAAAGACCTTGAGCAAAAAACCGGCAAACGGGTTGTGTCACGTGAGAACTACCTTATAACTTCACAGGGAATAAAGAAGATAGAAAGGAAATGATTCCGTCATGACTGAACCTATTCTTCCACCCCTTAAACCCATTCCTATAAAGGACCGAATTTCGGTGGCCCACGTGGAAAAGGGCAACATCGATGTCCTTGATGGCGCGTTTGTCGTGGTAGATAAGAGCGGGGTCCGGACTCACATTCCCGTGGGAGGGTTGGTCTGTATCATGCTGGAACCCGGCACGCGAGTTTCTCATGCTGCGGTGACATTGGCTTCGCGTGTTGGCTGTCTACTTATATGGGTTGGGGACAGCGGTGTACGCCTCTATGCTTCCGGTCAGCCCGGCGGGGCAAGAGCCGACAGACTCCTTTACCAGGCAAAGCTGGCTCTTGATGATGAAGCAAGGTTAAAGGTTGTTCGAAAAATGTATGAAATGAGGTTTAGGGAGAAGCCCCCGGAGAAGCGGAGTATCGATCAGTTGCGAGGTATTGAGGCGGTAAGAGTTAGAAAGATGTATGAACTATTTTCCCGTCAGTATGGAGTCAAGTGGATTTGCCGTAATTACGACTATGATGAGTGGGAAAGTGGTGATGTGCCCAACCGCTGTCTTAGTTCCGCAACGGCTTGTCTTTACGGAATAACTGAAGCAGCCATTCTGGCCGCAGGATATGCGCCAGCGGTGGGCTTCATCCATACCGGTAAGCCTCAATCTTTTGTCTACGATATTGCCGATCTCTTTAAGTTCGAAACGGTGGTACCAATGGCTTTTCGGATTGCATCCAAGAATCCTAAATCGCCTGAGAGAGAGGTCAGGTTAGCCTGCAGGGATAGCTTCCGTCAGAGCCGTCTCCTCCATCGCATTATCCCGAGCATTGAAGAGGTTTTGTCTGCCGGTGATCTTCCCTTTCCTAAAAGGCCTGAAGAATCGATAGTTCCGGCAATCCCTAACAAGGAGAGCATTGGTGATGCTGGTCATCGTGGTTGAAAATGTACCTCCAAGGTTGCGCGGGCGACTGGCAATCTGGCTTCTTGAAGTTCGAGCAGGGGTGTATGTGGGCAATGTTTCGCGAAGGGTGCGAGAGATGATCTGGGATACAGTGATAAAGGGGATCGAGGAAGGTAACGCCGTGATGGCATGGAGTACAAACACCGAATCAGGATTTGACTTCCTGACGTGGGGCACCAATCGGAGAGAGCCGGTCGAAATTGATGGGCTCAAATTGGTGTCGTTTTTGCCGGAAACAGAAGAAAGCATGGTAACGGATTTTGAGTAAAAAGTTGATATATTTTTTCGGTGGAGATTTTGCTCTTTGAAAACTGAATATGAATTTGAAGGGTTACAATAAATGTGTTCCCCGCACACGCGGGGATGAACCGATCAGTTGCAGGCGATGGTGGAAGAGAGATACGTGTTCCCCGCACACGCGGGGATGAACCGTTGTATCTTCTTATGAAAGGATATGGGGGGACGTGTTCCCCGCACACGCGGGGATGAACCGGTAGGAGATAACTTCTCCCATGCTGTTTCATTGTGTTCCCCGCACACGCGGGGATGAACCGCGCCAGACGACCTTTAAAGACCGCATCGCCATGTGTTCCCCGCACACGCGGGGATGAACCGACGGTAGCAACCGACAGGCCATCACCGACCTCGTGTTCCCCGCACACGCGGGGATGAACCGGCAGAGCCAGTAAACCAGATACCCGACGGGATGTGTTCCCCGCACACGCGGGGATGAACCGGATGGGACTGACCTGTGGCTAAGGGTGAAGGAGTGTTCCCCGCACACGCGGGGATGAACCGAGGTCGGTGGCCAAGGAGATTATGAAGATTATGTGTTCCCCGCACACGCGGGGATGAACCGCATGGATTCGAAAGAAGCGGCAGTTCGAAGAAGTGTTCCCCGCACACGCGGGGATGAACCGCGATATTGATTTTCATGGGTTAGCCTTTCCCTGTGTTCCCCGCACACGCGGGGATGAACCGTGCAAATACCCATCTTTGTAGGGGTCACTACTGTGTTCCCCGCACACGCGGGGATGAACCGAGGTTAAATCCAATGGGGAGCAAAGGGTGGAGGTGTTCCCCGCACACGCGGGGATGAACCGGTATATTCAAAGACCTATATAGCGCGTGGTGTCGCGCCCCGGGTGCCTGCCTGTCGGCAGACAGGGGCGCATGCCCACCATAATATTCGTTGACTTCGTTGCACAACTCTTTTAAAGTTTTAGCAGAATCCAAGCCCGGGGATATTTTCCTTATGAGATAGGCATCGATGGACTCAGAATATGAAACTACTCGTGATTGTTAATCCCTTGGCCGGTAAAAAGGCCCTTCGGCTTTTCCCTCAGATCAAGCGCTGGCTTTTGGAAAACCCCCATGAATTTTCCTTCCGCATTCCAACATCTCAGGATGAGATGCGTTTTGCCATAACAAAGGCTCCTTCCCTGGGAATACAAGGGATCCTCCTTTGCGGAGGGGACGGAACGGTCCACGAAGCCCTTCCGGCCATCGCGGAAGCTAACCTTCCGTTTGCTTTGATCCCTTGTGGTCGTGGAAATGACTTTGCCAGAAATATCGGCCTTTCTGTGAATTTGGGAAAAAAAAGAATCCTGCCATTTGATCCGATGTGTCATCAATTTGATCTGCCGACCGTTAATGCTATTCCCTTCGTTTCAATCGCCTGTATCGGGCTTGATGCAGATGTCAACAAATTGGCCCGGGATGGGAAAGGGTATTTCGACGGGAAATTAGGATATATTATTTGTGTGCTGAAAGCGCTCAAAAATTTTTACCCCTTCGAGATCGAAATGACCATCGATGGCCAATTATGGAGAGACAAAGTGATGATGGTCACGATAGCCAATGGCCCCTATTATGGGGGAGGAATGAAAATTGCGCCCGATGCGATGATGGACGATGGGGTCCTGAATATCTGTATTGTGAAAAACATGCCAAAATGGGAATTGCTTAGAGAATTTCCGAAAGTATTTAAAGGAACCCACATCTCCAACCCTAACTTCATCATGAAAACTGGCCAAAAAGTGAAAATCCAATCCGATGAACACAGAGAAATTTTTGCTGATGGAGAATACGTGGGAAGTCTCCCGGCTGAATGTACGATTGGAAATCAGACAATCCAAATCATGTCTTTTGATTGAAAATTGAGGGAGCAAAGAATGATTAAGACGCTCGTGTTGGTTACGCTCCTGTTTTTGGTTAGCGATACCCAAATTCTCCATTCCGAGGAGTTTTCCTTTGATGCGCCGAACCATGCACATGATTCAAACGTGCCGTTCAAGACGGCAGACACGTACGAGCAGGCATTACACATCTGGAAATCCCCGGAGGACATTAATGCGTGGATTGCTGCCAATTTTTCATATGACATGGCGCGAGCGATACGGCTTTCCGAAACTCAAAGAGCAAAAAATGAGCAGTTCTTGATTTATCCCCCCTTTGAATTCTTCAAAACGAGGGCCGGTGTGTGCGTCGATTTATCGCGCTTCGCCGTTGAGACGCTCAGGCGTATTGATCCGAAGAGCAATCCGAACTATCTGATGATTGAATTCGATCCAATACAAATCGCCGGGAATACACTGCGATTTCATTGGCTGGCAAGTTTCAAGCGCGATGGCAAGACCTACTTTTTTGCCGACTCGAAACGTCCCGGGCACATCGCCGGGCCATACAATGACGCGCAAGAATTTATTAATGAATATGCGCAATACCGAGGTCGAAAGATCTTAGCTTTTCGGGAATTGGGGTCATACCAAAAACAGCGGCGAACTCCAGCACAAAAGTTGCAATCGTCGGAGAAGAAGTCCTAACAGCAGCTTAAGTGGCACGATAATTGGCAATCAATAATCCCTGTTGACATTCCCATTGCAAGTTTATTGTCTTCACTTCAGCCCCGCCTTACGCAGGGTGTTAACACTTTGATTTATTACCGATTGATCCTTTAATGGAACCATCTTCACACATTAAAATCCGAATCCCACCATTTTTTAAGGAACTTCTGTTGATTATGGGGTGAAGTCTTCAGAGGGAATTTTCCGGAGGGGAACATCCTCATAGAAGGAGACGTAGATAATCCTGAGTCTTTTCAACTGAAATAGATAATTATCACAAGACTATTTTGAGATTGACAAATTCAACATTTTTTGATATTAGATAAAGTAAATTGGCTCACCCGATAAAGCTTAACCCTTCGTGAGAAGAGGACGGAAAGCGGCGGGTCTTTCGATAAGATGGCCGAGCTGCCGAAGGATGAACCTCCGGTAGTTTCGGCTTTTTTATTTCAAACGGGGGGTTCTAACGGGGTGAAGGCGGCATCCATTTTGTTAACCAACAGTTCAATGTAAAAGGCATCTACTGGGACTGAGAGCCCAGATCTTCTTTGTGGCAATAAATAATTTCTGTTTACTATTTTATACAGCTGAATTAATCTGTCAGATGTTTACTGATGGAAGCGTGAGATGGCGGAACGGTTTCCAGATATTCCGGGTTGGTTTTTTCGAAAATCTTTCCTGCTATGAGGGAGGTCGCTAAATAAGACATGATGGGTGATCCGGGAGAAATAAATTCGAATTTTTTTTGACGCGAAACTTACGGTGAAAACCACCGAGGATCAAATATGGGAGGGTTGAGGAAGGTTTTTGTTACGGGCGGAACCGGTTTCATCGGGACAAAGTTGGTCAATGAACTTATCCGGAAAGGGCATACGGTTCATGTTCTGAGGCGGCCTCAAAGCAATATAGACGGCTTGGGAGGGGAAAGAATTCATTTATTTGCAGGAAACCTGGGGGACTTGGATTCCATCCGCGAAGGAATGGAAGGTTGCCAACAGGTCTACCACCTTGCTGCCTATGCAAAAAATTGGGCCAGGGATTCGACAATCTACTACCGGAGCAATGTGGAAGGATTCTGTGATGTATGTAAGGTAGCCAAATCCTTCGGAGTCGAACGAATGGTATTCACCTCCACCTTTGTCACTTGCGGCCCGGTAGCCTCTGGCGTGGTAGGGAATGAAAGAAGGTATTGCCCCCCGGTGGAATGTTGTACGGATTATCAGGCAAGCAAAACGATGGGTGAGAAACAGGCCTGCGAATATGCAGCCCGAGGATTCCCTGTGGTGATCGTTAACCCGACCCGTGTCTACGGCCCGGGAAAGTTGACAGAGGGGAATTCCGTCACCAGGATGATCGATCTCTATGACCGTGGGAGATTCCCCTTCCTCCTGAACCATGGAGTGAATGTGGGAAACTATGCGTTTGTGGAGGATGTCGTTCAGGGTCTCATCCTTGCCATGGAGAAAGGAAGAATTGGAGAACGCTACATCCTCGGTGGAGAAAATGTATCCCAGAAGAGATTCTTCGAACTCATTGACGAAACAGGCGGAAGGAGACACACTCAATTTAACGTACCCCCCTGGGCTGCTTTGATCTATTCGCGTTGTGAAGAGGAAATGGCCAAACGGATTCACCGCTATCCTCTCATTACGGCCGGTTGGGTGAAGACATTTCTTCAGGATTGGACCTATTCGAGTCTTAAAGCTGAAAAAGAACTCGGCTATAAAATCACTCCCCTGAGGAAGGGGATTCGAATCACCCTTGAATGGCTGAGGCATCTTAGAGAGAAAACCCCTTGAACAAATTCAACTCTTCATTTTCATTGGGCGGACTTTTTGGCAGGGAGAACAGAAAAGCCACTATCATTCTGTTAAGTACCTCTGTCATTCTCACTACGTTCAGGTATTACGGGACAAAAGATTTTTACATCAATCATCTTGCATCAGCATTTTCCCTTTATGGAAATAAAGAGCTGACTTCGGCTCTCTATGCCTTTTCCAGTTCGTTGATCCTCTTGGGACTCTTGCCTGCTTTGACGATTAAATCCATCTTTCATGAACCGCTTTCCAATTATGGTGTCCGGCTCGGCGACTGGCAATGGGGCTTGAAGGCCTTTCTCATTCTTGCCCCCGTAATGATGGCTCTCACTCTTCCTTCTTCTCGAATGGAATCCTTTACTGCTGAGTATCCTCTCTACCAAGGAGCTGGCGCATCTCCTTTTAATTTCGTGGCTTATTCTCTTCTTTATCTGACCTATTACCTTGGCTGGGAATTTTTCTTCCGGGGTTATATGCAGCTCGGGCTTGCAACAAGACTGGGAGATGGGAACGCCATCCTCATTCAGACCCTGGCGTCCTGCCTCCTACACATCGGTAAACCGGATGCGGAAATCTATTCTTCGATTCTCGGCGGGATAGTGTGGGGGATAGTTGTTTTCCGGACCCGATCCCTTCTCCCTGCTCTTTTGCTTCACTGGCTCTTAGGCATCTGCCTCGACGCCTTCGTTCTCTATTTATAAAACAAGGGAGGGCTTCATAATTCTTCTTTTCATCGTGGGTTTTATCGTTGGTTTTTTGATCAATGCACCCGTAGGGCCCATTGGCATATTATGCATTCGGCGTTCTTTCACAGAAGGGAGAACCGTTGGTTTCATTTCTGGCCTGGGAGTTGCCACGGTGGATGCCATCTATGGTTTGGTAGCGGGCTTCGGTCTTTCCTTTATCTCAAACTTTCTGACGCATCAGCAAGTTTGGATTCGTCTTTTCGGAGGGTTCCTTCTGCTCGGTATAGGAATAAAGATCTTGCGGACGAGGTCGGCAAAGGGGGTGGCGCCACCCAAAGTAAGTGGTCTTCTGAGGGCCTATGTCTCTACGTTCTTTGTCACCCTGACTAATCCAATAACATTTCTTTCCATCGCAGCCATCTTTGCCGGGTTGGGAAACACAAAAATGTATGGAACCCCCGCTCCCATCATCGCATTAGTTCTGGGAATATTCATCGGCTCAACGCTATGGTGGTTTTTGGTAAGCTACAGTATCCATTTTTTCCGCCCAAAAAAGAGCGATCTTGAATTGAGGTGGGTCAATGGAATTTCCGGGGCTCTGATCACAGGATTTGCGCTGGTTATTCTCCTGAGTCTCTTCATCTGCTAATGGCCCCCGAAAATGAAAACATTCCCATGCGGGTACAAAAAGAGGATCCTTCCTGATACAATAATAAAGGTATCCGCTCTAAATCTTTATCAACCTGTCCATCTGTTTTAAAAAGTGATCGCTGGTCAGCTTGCTTCCTTATTGACCAATCTTTACGACAATGTTATTTTTTACCTGCCTTAGATCATCTGGATTTTGAATCAATCAGGAAAGGAAGACGCGATGGAATACCATGATCGATTACCGTGCGGGCATCTGACTTTATCCGATACGGGAAAGGAAGTAACTCTTGCCGGGTGGGTCGATGCCTTGAGAGACCATGGAGAGGTGCTCTTTATTCACCTCCGTGACCGGAGTGGTATCGTCCAGGTTGTCTTTACCCCCGAATCAACTCCACAAACGATTTGCGCCAGGGCAGGACTCCTGAAAAGTGAGTTCTGCATCCTTCTTTCCGGTAAGGTGGTAAAGCGGTTAGAAGGGACCGAAAACCCCGGTATTCCAACGGGCGACATCGAGGTGGTGGCCAAAGACCTTACGATCCTGAGTAGAGCCAGCACGCTCCCTTTTCAAATATCGGAGAAGTCAATGGTGGCCGGTGCGACGGGAAAACGAGATGAAGCGGTGGATGAGGAATTGAGGCTCCAGTATCGCTACCTTGACCTCCGCCGGCCCAGGATGCAGGACCATCTTATCAAAAGGCACCGTATCGTAAAGGCTGTCCGTGATTACCTCGATGAACAAGGATTCGTTGAGATTGAGACACCCATGTTGACGAAAAGCACGCCCGAGGGCGCAAGGGATTACCTGGTCCCCAGCAGGCATTATCCAAAAAACTTTTACGCCCTCCCCCAGTCCCCCCAGCTGTTCAAGCAGCTCCTGATGGTGGGCGGTATGGAGAGGTACTTTCAGATTGTCAGATGCTTCCGCGATGAAGACCTGCGCCCCAACAGACAGCCGGAATTCACGCAGCTTGATCTGGAGGCGTCGTTCATTAATGAAGAATTCATTTATTCCCTTCTTGAGGAGCTTTCGGCTCGAATGTTTGAGATCGGAGGGATTAAGCTACCCCGTCCCTATCCGCGCATGACGTGGATGGATGCGATGAACAGCGCCGGCTCTGACAAGCCTGATCTCAGGTTTGGCATGACCTTCAAGGACACCACCGATATTTTCACCGATACGAACTACGGCATTTTCAAACAGATCCTCAGCCGTGGCGGATGCATCAAGGGGATGAATGTCAAGGGGCAGTCGGAGAGACTGAGTAAGAATGTCCTCCAGAATGAGTACGCAAAGGAGATCGTGCCCGGGTTTGGCGCAAAGGGCATGACCTGGATGAGGGTCATGGATGGTGGGCTTGAGTCCAACATCGTTCAGTTTTTCAGCGACCACGAGCGCCATGAAATCCTGAGTCGTTTTGAGGCAAGGAACGGGGATGTGATTCTTATGATCGCCGATCCTTCCTGGTCTCTCGTCTGCTCGGCCTTAGGCCAGCTCCGGCTGCATATCGCAGAACGGCTGGGCCTGATCCCTGCGGACGCCTTCTATCCTTTGTGGGTAACGGATTTCCCTCTTTTCGAAGCAACTGAGAATGGCGTGACTTCAAGCCATCACCCCTTTACCATGCCTGACCGGACGGATTTTGATCCTGAAAATATTGATGAACTCCTCTCGCTTCGCTCACGTGCCTACGACCTCGTGGTGAATGGAGAAGAACTGGGTGGGGGCAGCATCCGTATAAACGACAGGAACATCCAGAACCGGATATTTAAAGCCCTTGGGCTTTCAGACAGCGATGTGGAGGAAAAATTCGGTTTTTTCCTGAAAGCCCTCGAGTACGGGGCTCCCCCTCATGGGGGGATTGCTCTGGGAATCGATCGCGTGGTTGCCATGATCCTCGGGACCTCGTCGATCCGGGAGGTGATTGCCTTCCCCAAAAACCGGAGCGCCTTCTGCCCGCTCACCCAAGCCCCCTCTCCTGTTGCCATGGAGCAACTCGCCGAACTCAGCCTTCTCGATCTTGGCGGGGCGCAACCGTTTCGCGGTTCAAAAGAAGAGCAGGACCTCATTGATTCGCTCTCCTGGGTGTCCCGTATCAGGATAGATGCCAAAGAACAGCCCGCCGTAACAGCGGCGGTTGAAGACGCTAAAGCCTATGCGGATCTGATGAACAACCGCGCGAAAGAAGATGAGCCGATGTTTTCCGTTATCACCGTAGCAAATCACACCCGTAAAGGGATTGAGTCTCACGTCAACCGGCTTGCCGAAAAAGGGGAACTCTTCAAGAATGCGCCTTCCACAAAAGGGGGCTATTTAAAAGTGGCCAGTATTCTGGAATAAGGAGTAAAAATGGTGTCAGAAATCTATGCGCACAAAAACACCTTGCAGAATTCGCCTACCGGCGATGGATCGCTTTCCGGGAGAAGGGTGGTCATCCAGCCGAACATGTCCGTCCGTGGATGGCTGTGCGATGCCGGTTCTCTGGCCCTTGAGGGATTTGTTGCCCTTGAAGATGCGACGGTCGTCACCCGCCTGAGGAACGCCGGCGCCGAGCTGGCCGGCAGTTCCCGCATGAGCGAGCTCGGCTTTGGGCTGGCAGGAGATACGGCCTCGAGGGTAATTTCCGGTGGAGAAGCCGATATCGGATTGGTTTCGGACACAATGGGCGAAGCCCGTGTTTCGGCGGCGGGATCCGGTCTGTTCGGCTTCAAGCCGAGCTTTGGAATTGTCTCCAGATTCGGTTTGATCGGTCTGGTTCCATCGATGGAGTGTTACGGGATTCTTGGGAAAAGACTGGAAGATATGATTGACACCCTTTCCGTGATTACCGGAAAAGATAAGGATGATCCTTCCATGCCCGACGAAGGATTCCCCGATTTCACTGCGACTTGCAAACCCTTGGATCTTCCGTGTACTGTTGGTGTGGTCAGAGAGTGCCTCGATATTCTCAATGATATGGAGTGCAAAGCATTCGGAACAGGACTGACACGCCTCGAAGAGGCGGGTTTGACAATACGAGAGGTGAGCCTCCCTGATTTCGATCTCTTCCGAGTGGTTCACAATGTAGTGGCTTCCGTGGAGGCATCCTCCAGCGCAGGCAAGTACGATGGCGTGCGCTATGGTCACCGTTCTTCTTCCGGGAAGAACTGGAATGATATGTATCTGAATTCCCGTGGAGAATCTTTCGGATCACTGATTAAGACCTTTCTCTTTCAGGGGGCCTATTTCCAGTTTGAGAACTACCCCGCCTTCGAAAATGCCTGCCGGAATCGCCGCCGCCTTGTCCGGGCCACGACGGATCTGCTCGGGCATGTCGATCTGCTTGTGTTTCCCACAAGACGGCTCGAACATGATGCCGCACGGGCAACCACAATTAATCATATCTACGATGCCTTTTCGCTGACGCTGCCTGCGAATGTAACGGGCCAGCCTTCGCTCCATATTCCGTCTCTTGCTCTTCATTCAGGGGCGGATGTCGGGGTACAACTGATCGGCTTACGATTGGCGGATCCCCGACTTTTATCAATAGGCCTGAAGCTTTCATCCACAGCACAGGGGGGAGCGTAGCATGAAATATGAAGCGGTCATAGGTCTTGAAATACACGCTCAGCTTAACTCCGCAACCAAGCTGTTTTGTGACTGCCCCAACCGACCCGGCGACGAACCGAACAGAAATACCTGTCCTATCTGCCTCTGGTTACCGGGCGCATTGCCGCACCTCAGTCAGGAGGCGCTTGAAAAAGCTACGCTTGCCTGCCTTGCCCTTAACTGCACGATTCAACCGGAGAGCGCCTTTGATCAAAAAGTCTATTACTATCCGGATCTGCCGAAGGGATTTCAGCTTTCCCAGCACCATAAGCCGCTTGCCAGGAACGGCTGGGTCGACATCGTGGGGGAAGACGGCAGGATCAAGAGACTCCGGATCCACCACATCCACATGGAGGAAGATGTGGCCAAGCTCATTCACGAGACGGAAGGCAAGACACCCATCAGTCTTGTCGATTTCAACCGAGCCGGCACTCCGCTCATTGAGATCGTCAGTGAAGCGGACATGCGAAATCCCTATGAAGCCATGGAGTACGTGAAGACATTGAGGGGTCAGCTGCGCTATACGGGCAGCGCAGAATGCAGTCTGGAACAGGGAACCCTCCGGGTGGATGCGAACATCTCATTACGGCCTCGGGGGACGGATGAACTCAATACCAAGGTAGAGGTGAAGAACATGAATTCCATCCGCAACGTCGGAGACGCCATCGCTTACGAGATCATCCGCCAGACCAACTGCCTGGAGAAGGGTGAACCCATCGTCCTCCACACGCGGCTCTGGGATCCCGAAAAACGTGTTACCTCCCCCATGCGGGGTAAATTCTCCGGTCCCTGTGTACCTGACCCCTCGGTCCCGGGGATTGTGGTCACCAATGACTGGCTTAAAGAGATGCAAGACAGGCTGCCGGAGATGCCAGGTCAAAAAACGGAGCGTTTCTTGAGAGAGTACGGCCTGACCCCTGAAGAAGCGTCAAACATGAGTCTTGAACGGGACCTCTCGGAGTTTTTTGAAGCCGTCGTAAAACACAATTTGCCGCCACGAAAGGTGGCTAGCTGGATGACTATCCACCTCATTCCCGTTCTGAGGGACCACAGCCAGACTATCAGAGAGACTCTCCTCAGCGCCGAGCGCTTTGCACAGCTTCTCTCCATGCTGGAGAAGGATATGATCAACGCTCATGCGGTCAAGGAGGTACTGCCCCAGCTCCTTTCAAGCGATGAAACGCCCGAAGAGATAGTTGAAAAGGGCCGCTTCCGCCAGGTCTCCGATACCACCGAACTCGAAGCGTTAATCGACCGGATCATTGCCGAGCATCCGTCCGATGTCGAGGATTTCCGGAACGGAAACGCGAAGGTGATAGGATTCCTGATGGGGCTTGCCATGAAGGCATCTCAGGGTAAGGCCAACCCGAAGCTTCTGAAAGAGGCCCTCACGAAACGATTGAGTTCAATACCCTGACAAGAAAGGCAGAATTGCACCTGGATAAAAAAGATTCCTACTCAGACAATTAAGGAACGGCTTTCAGAATAGGTTTGTTCCGGGCCTTTTCAAAAAAATAATCCATAACTTTTTTCGAACCCTCTATTTTTGAAAAAGATGTCTTTCCATGAGAATCCTTTTTCAGACTGAAAAAGGACCTCTCCTCAACAAGTAATAAAATCAAATCGATCCAAGTCATCGCACCTTCCTCAACCTTATTGAAAGCCGCAGAGCGCATAGTGCATGGAGAAAAGAGTTCTCTCCAGGAAAGCCCTTCCTCCAATTCATTTCGGTCCATCTTTCCCTTGATAAAGTTAATCAGCCGGGCGAGACGAAAAAGAGTCAACAGATCGAGCCGATTAAATTCTTTCGTTTCAACGGGAAAAGCGCTTGACCGCCATTGCGAAAAGAGAGAAGGAAGAATCCCCTCCTTCTTGCATCTCTCAAAAAGAAGCGTTCCGGGAGTAGGGTAATAAACGCTGGGGCCGATGAGGACTCTTTTCCCCATCAAGTAGATCAGTGTATTTACCATTTCTCCAACGGTTTGGCCGGGCATTCCCAGGATGGCATAGGCGATCACATGAAGACCAACCCGCTCTGCCCACTTTAAAATCTTATCAAATCCAGTCATACCCTCAGGTCTTCCCATTTTCTCTTTGGTGAAAGGATTGATGCTGACCAAAGAAAGATTGATCGTCTTAAATCCTGATCTTTTCATCAGTTTTAAAAGCTCTTCATCCAGGGAGGCAAAAGAGACACCATTCATCGCAGAAAGGTTAAGCTTCTCCTCTCCAAAATTTTCGATCACATGACTCATCAATTTCTTTGCTCGCTCCCGATCAAAGGTAAAATTGTCGTCTTCAATATCAAAATCCTCAATACCATATCGCCTCCGGCACTCCGCCATCTCTTTAATTATGGCATCTGGCGATCGAGTCCTGAAAGAGCTTCCCATCACGAGATGAGCCGAACAATAGGCACATCTGTGCGGGCACCCCCGGCTGGTGATGATCATCGTGGATCGCTTCTTTTTGATACGATACCGCTCCAGATCCAGCAGTTCCCTCGCAGGAAAGGGGAGAGAATCGAGATTCCGTATGTAGGTTTGGAGAGGATTGATTTTTATTTCTCCGTTTTCCCGATAACCAATTCCATCGATATCTTTAATACTTCCCTTCCCCTTTCTCTCGATCCTTTCTAAAAGAGAAGGAAAACGGATCTCCCCCTCTCCCATCACCACATAATCAACATGGGGGTTTTGCTGGACGGGGCTTTGCAGGGCACTCACCGGATCGCAACTGACATGGGCCCCTCCCATTACAACTATCTTCTTGGGGTCCCATTCTTTGATGATTCGAGCCATCTCTAATGCTTCTCCATGATAAGGGGTAAAAGAGGAAGAAATTCCAAAAACATCAGCTTTCGAATTCTTGATCTTCTCTTCCACCTCTCTCCATCCCATCCCGAAATGGTAATAACCCGTATAGAGCTTAAAAGGGCTTCGATCATCAAAGGGATAAAACCCTCGAAGGTAAGAAAGTTCAGAAGGAATGGGGATCGGTTTTTTATTTCCTATCTGACAATCAAGGATTTCAACTTCATACCCATGAGATTTAAGGGAAGCGGCAAGATAGGCGAGACCAATGGGCTGTGTTCGGATAGAGGTCTGATAAAAATCCTGAATAGGGGGTTGGATCAGGAGGACTTTCATGTTTTTACTGAGGATCAAAGAAATTATATTAAACCAAATGTCAGTTGTCCATTTTAAAATAGGGACATAGCGTGGTGTATAGGTTTTTCATATTAACAGAGACTGTTCCGAAAAAAAGTGAAGAAACGGTTTTAGATATTCCATTGAAAAATAAAAGTGTAATCTTTTTAAGCCTTTCTTGGTTTTATCCAAGGAATTTAGCTTTAGATGATTGGTTTCTTTGGGCCTATGTTAGATTCATCAAAAAATATCAAGTATGTCTTTATAATTCGGTTAGTTCCGAGTTTTTTCGGAACAGTCTCTAACAAGTACTTCCTGTTATCGTGATTTTTAAAAATCCCTCTTCCATCCAATCTTTCAATCTGTAATCGGAGAAGAAATATTTTAAACAAAAAAAGCTTTTATAATTCATATAAATTTATGAAGTATAAAATCAACAAAAACTTTAGGGCATTCAAGGATCTCTAATTGAGCTACCTTTCCATGCATGATTTAACAGCATTTAACACTAATAATAGTAAAGAAACTTTACACTTTTTTGATATCCATGATGACCGGAGCAATACAGTTTAAGTATTTGTTATTTATAGCTATTTGTGAATCGTTGACAAGGCCATGCGGGTTTATCTATTAAATCTGTCGGAAAACTTTACAGTTTTTAATAATTTCGGGTTACGCAAACATTTGAATTGAAATCTGTAAGTATTCAAAAACTTACTGGTTTCTTTTATTCTTCCTGCATTCGTAAACCTTGGCATGGAAAATGCCTAAAATATACCAATAATTCTGATACACCCAAATCCGGAAAGGAGGTTAACTATAATGAGACGGCTATTCTTTTTGATTATGTCTCCATTATTGTTTGGTTTGTTGCTTGGTATCAGTTCCGCTCACGCACTGGCTATCTTGGATCAGTATAACGAAGCCTCATTTGAAGGCTTCGAGATCATAGCGAGTGAAGGCGATGCACAATCTGTTGCTCAGACATTTACAGTGGGGATTACTGGAACTCTCTCACACATCGAATTGGATCTTAGGGAGGGATTTACGGGCACTCCTACTTCCCCATTATCCGTTCAGATTCAAACCGTATCTGGTGGTCTTCCGAGTGGAACTTCTCTGGGGACGAACTTTCTTTATCCAGATAACCTGACGACGGATTTTTCATTCATTCTGATCGATTTTTCATCATTCGGCATAACTATTGCCGTTAACGATGTGCTGGCGATTGTTCTTTCATCATCTGAAGCGGAGTATTATTATGCTTGGTCCTTTTCCAGTCAGGGCTACGGAGGTGGAGCTACGTACACAAATCAAGGAGCTGGATGGAACGAGCAGCCCCATGATATGCGATTCAGAACCTATGTCTCCCCCGTCCCCGAACCCACCACCATGCTCCTTCTTGGGTCTGGTTTACTTGGGCTTTGGGGGTTAAGGAAGAGAATTAAGAAGTAAATCCCTTTTCAAGTCTCATTAAAATAGAGTAGCAGCAAAAATGGCTCTACTCTATTATTTTCTTGGGTTTAGATTTTACTAATCACATTTAGAGATTAAGCATGTTAGCCTATGAATTCTACTTACGTGACCCAGTAAAAGGGAGCGAGTTAGTAGGAATACTCCCAGAAAGGCGAAAGGACCCTGTAAGAATAACTCAGAAGTCGGTCTTGAATTGGGCGGAAACAGTTTTTGGCAATGGGTTTAACAACAAAGATATTTATTTCATTGAGGTAACAATCAATGAAGGTGAGGGAAATATTTTCCCGCACCACTTTGCTCTTCATAACTGAGAAAAAGTTAAAAAGTAAATCTATATAAAAGTATGGGGAGGGAAAAGGCAGGGTTGTTTGACTCTGCTTTTTTGTTTGTTTCCCCTGAAAAAACATTTTCATACTCCTTTGTGAGCCATAGGCTCATGAATGTTTCCTTCGATAATCATCATCTCCAAAATTAACTTGCCACTCCAGGTTCGTAGGTGCAAGCGATAATTCTGGCGGGAGGATGAAATCTTCTTTGGAAAACGAGGAGTACTTCCTGGGTTGAATGGTAATAAACATTAGGATACTGCGGTTGTGATTTCTTTTCTATATATAAATGATCTGGAAGGTTACGGACCGTGGCAAGATCCCTTCATCTTCTGGATGACGAAACCCCCAAGGCCCAGGACGACGGAGTATTTCCTTATGTTGTCTTTCCTGAATCTTGAGAGTTATGTTTATGACAAATCTACAACCCGTGAAGGCGGATGGTTGTGCTCAGCTTTCATTGAAATCTTTTTTAACAAACTCCTTCAGTTTTCTCTCGAGATCTAATTCCCATCCGCCGTGATACACGATATGGGAGGCGATCTCACTCGAGAGGATGGCGTCTTTGATCTTTTGCGGCAATCCCTTCACCCGGGCCCTGAATTTAGGGTTCTCCCGGATCAAAGCCGGCAGATGGGCCCAAAATACTTTTCGAAACAGGGGATGTCCCGACCATTCCGGATGGGACTGGAATAAGGAGAAGAGACGGGCATAGTGCTCATTGATTTCCAGGCTAATAGCATTGCTGATGTCAGTGTAAAGGAGTTTCCCATTATTCTCGTGGTGTCTCCGGAAGATAAGCACCGCTTCTTCCTCCGCTCTCCTCTCAAGGATATCCAGAACATCCTGAACATAAGCCTCTTTGTGGGTTAGAAACTCCTTCGTGGTCATGAGAAGGTTAGCAATAATTTCATAGGAGGAAGAAATCACCCCGCATTTGTTGGCCGAGGCATCCCGTATGACGATCACCCCTTTTTTCTGGATTTCGGCACGCGCCTCGGGCGTGATAAAAGAATTAGCGCCCTCTGTAATAACTTTGAGGGTCGGCTTTCCGCCCGGATCAAGGAGTCTCTGCCAGTTGTTCTTGTCGATCGTTTCAGGCCTTCCCCCGCAGGGGAGGAAAAGATCTGTCGATACCGAAAAGATCAACTCATCGATCTCCTTGTAGAATTCATCCGCAGTGATCCACGATTCCTCAACCCCTTCATCCCTGCGGATCACCTTTCTGTACAGCTCCCGGAGGCCTTCTTGCCGGCGCTCTTCACGGAAGAGCATGCATCCACCCGGATGAAGCTTTTCAGGCCCAAAGTGATTAAGGTCATGGTTGAGAACAATTTTCCTCAATTCCTCACGGTCGGCCCCTTCCGGATCGTACAGACCCGCTGTGCCATCCACAAGGCTCAGAAACTTCACCCAGGGACAGCGATCAAGAAGCAGATGGATGGAGTTTCCTGCGACATCGCCATTGGTTCCGCCTGTAAACCTCACGGTGAATGGATCCTTGCGGAGGTCTATCCCGATCTCCTTCATGGCTGACTCTGCGAATTTAAAGACTCCTCTGGAGGTAACACCGTATTCTTTGTGATTGATTCCAATCCGTTTGCTTGACATGATGCCAATGCCCAGGATGTATCCCCGTTTCACGGACTGCCGGGCTATGTACTCAATCATGGGATCGCTCATGTTTTCATCCGGTCCAATCTCGATAGGTTCGTCCTCCCCGTAGTAGTCCACGACACGAGGATG
>DCUS01000047.1:0-15497 GCA_002327885.1 Syntrophaceae bacterium UBA2208 | reverse complement strand
CGAAAAGGTTTTCCCTGGGGAAGGTCCGAGATGAAGGTCGGCTCAAGGTCAGTCAGTATTCCGGGATCCAGTCGAAACGCAAGGGCATGTTTCTCCGGGATAAAGAAATTGGTCTTCAGCATCCTTTTGATGAAAGAAAGACAGATTCGAAAAACGGTCCTTCTGATCTCGTCCAGGTACCTCTGCCCCGTATGGTAACCTTCGATCATCTCCCCCGTCTCTTTCAGAACCTGTTCATACAATGGTTCTCTTTCCCGGGTATCCGGGTCAAAACGGACCTTGAAAAGACGGATCAGCTTCAGGGTGATGTCCGGATTAGAATGAAAGGTGTGGATGACCATGTTCTCATCAAAGCGATCCGGCTCCTTGTGTGCCAGGAAGGTGTGGCAAAATGCAATAAAGGCATTGGTCAGAGAGGCCTCTTCTCCTGTGAAGACTCGGCGGTCCACAAAATCCATGTACGAGACGCTGGAGGCGGAAAGAATCTGGGTATTGTACAGTTCATTCTGTAGTTTGTTGAAAAGTGCAGACCCTTTTTCCACGAGCTTCCCGTCACGGGTGAGGACATAGAAGTTGCCGAGGAAATAGGGGTGAACGCCGGTGCTGATAATCAAACAGTAGGAGCGGCGGACACCAATATCCAATCTCTGGAAGATCTCGCTGACTTGAGTCAGAAATCCCTTTTGCGGGGGATTACCAACAGAGAAGAGGACACGGGATTCTTCGTGGCCTCTCCCGTCCTCTTTTTGCTCCACATCAAAAAAGAGTCCATCATGCTGGATGCCTTGCTGGTACAGCCAGAGAACGCGGGCTACTCGTTCGGGCGGCGAGATCCTCACGTAGGAATCATGATTCAACCATAAAAGCCTCAGACTGGATTCGAACTCCTTTAAATCGAAGTCAGGATAAAGGAACTTCAGGGCCCCTTGCACGCTGGCCTTAATCCATCCCGGAATCTTGACCGGTCCTGCCTTTGCAATCTCTTCGTGTCCTCTTCGGTCAAACTCGAATCTCTGAATCTCCAAATATTTGCCGACGGATGGAAGAACATTATAGGAATGACTCATCTCGGCATAGGAGATGTCTCGCTCCTGGAGGATTCTCAGGCTTTCATAGATGGAGCCCGGTACATCCAACTGGGCAAGGATCAGCTTTTTTTCCTGATCCACCAGGGTCACTTTCTTTTCTTTTGGCACATCGTCCAGCCTCGCAGCCAGATGAAGAATGGCTTCCTCTTCCTCTTTCATCGTAATGAAGAAGTAAGGATGCATGTTGCGGGTCAACCATTTTAGGTTCTCGGAAGTCCTTCTCGATTGTTGGGAAAGCCTCTCTTCGATGTGACTGAGAGGAACTTTATCTATAGAGACCGTTGCGTTCACACCATGACCATAGGGCATTTCTTTGTTGAAGTTCTTAGCATTCATCTCTTTCACCCCCTTTCGACAAGGATTCGCTATTTGCAGTTTTTTATGTCGTCTATGAAAAGACCGGCTCAACCATCGACGACGAGTCTGTCGGAGTACGTATGGACTCCCTGAATAATTATGGCATATTTTGATAACCGGAGCATAGGTATAAATAAATTGGAGCAATTTGTTTTAGCCTGAAAGAACCGGACACGGATGGGGACATTTTATATTATCCTAATAAGAGGGGACAATAGGGGTGTCCCCTTAAGTGTAGTTATTATCTTATTTCCTCAAATCTTATAAATTTAACCGAGGTCTCCCAATGCATACTGGAGAATTCCCACCATGGTAATCGCTGCGGTCTCGGTCCTCAAAATCCGCTGTCCCAATTTAACGGGAATAAATCCCTCGGCTTTTGCTAAACTCACTTCTTCCGGAGTGAAACCCCCTTCCGGTCCAACCGCAATATAGATTTTTGATGGATGATAAATCTCAAATCCCCCCTCCCCCACTTTTTCAAAGGGGGGATTGATTAGGGAATATTTTTTCAGAACATCTCCGAGGCTTTCACCTTTTTTCTCCCACAGAAGGATCTTTAATCCCTCTCCCCTGCAATCCTTCCATATCTCTTGAAATGATCGACATTCTGCCACCCAGGGCACCCTCGCCCTTCTTGACTGCTGGACCGCTTTGACAGCGATGCGTTGCCACCGGTGTGCCTTTTTCTGCTTCATCTCCCTTTCCTTCAGAGAGATGGACCTTTCGGATTGAAAGGGAATAATGGTGGAGACACCCAGTTCTGTGACCTTCTGGATAATTAGTTCCATCCTTTCCTTTTCCGGAAGAGCTTGAAGAAGAACGATCTCTAACGTTGATTCGGTGGGCGACGAAAAGGCATCAAAGATAAAGAGGGAACCCTCGGTTTTGGAGAAACGAAGGACCCTTCCTCTGAAGTCATTCCCTTCGGAGTCTGTCAGGGTAACCAGGCCCCCCACTCGGCCTCCTTGAAAACAAAGGGCCTCCAAAGGAGGCCCTGTAATCTGAAGTTCTTTCCCGATATTAATTTTTTTGTTTAGAGCGATTCTATCCATTGCAGGAGGACTTTCCTTTTTTCTTTTTTTTCTCCTCTTTTCCTTCCTCTCCTCTTCCTTCATATTCCTTGATCTTTATCCCGAGCTCTCGAAGCTTTTTATCCACCAGGTCATTGACTGTTCCTTCTTTAAAATGCCCGTTCTCCATTTTCTCGCCTGCTTCCACCCCGGTGAGAATCTCAATTCCCTGGTCAATGGTTTGAACGGAATAGATTCGGAATTTACCTTCTTTTACCGTTTCCACCACATCCTTGCGCAGCATCAGGTCATCAATATTGAGATGAGGAACCATCACCCCCTGCTTGCCCGTCAATCCCTTTGCCTTGCAGACATCGAAGAACCCCTCGATTTTTTCGTTGACGCCACCGATGGGCTGAATCTCTCCTTTCTGATTGACGGAGCCGGTCACAGCGATGTCCTGCCGGAGGGGAATCCCGGAGAGGCTTGAAAGCAAAGCATAAATCTCAGTGGATGAAGCACTGTCCCCATCCACCCCGCTGTAGGACTGCTCAAAACAGATACTTGCGCTCATCGTGATGGGTTTATCCTGGGCATATTTGCCCCGGAGGTATCCGGCAAGGATATAGACTCCTTTGTTATGCGTGGGGCCGCTCATCTCCGCTTCTCTTTCAATATTGATAATGCCTGCCTTTCCCATGGAGGTCTTGACGGTAATTCGAGAGGGCTTGCCAAACATATATTCTCCCAGATTATAGACGGCGAGACCGTTGACCTGACCCACCACCATCCCGTCGGAGTCAATCAAAATGGTCCCATCATCGATCATCTCCTGAATCTTCTCCTCGATGAGGTTCACCCGGTGAACCCTCTTCTCATTCGCCTTATCCACGTGTTTTTCAGTCACCACATCGCTTCCGTCCTTCTCCGCCCAGTAGTTGGCTTCCCTCAAGAGGTCAGCGATGAGATGAAAGCGCGTTGAAAGTTTTTTCTGCTTCCCCGTAATTCTCACTCCATGCTCTATCACTGCTGCAATCCCGGTCTTATCGAAAGGTCTTAATTTATCCTCGTCGCTTATTTTTCGAATGAAGGAAGCGTATTGTTGGATTTTCTCCTCGTCCTTATTCATGACGGAATCGAAGTCCGCTTTGATTTTGAAAATCTTTTTGAAATCATCGTCCAAGCTGTAAAGAAGGTAATAGATGTGAGTATCCCCAATCATAATGACTTTTGTATTGCACTCGATGGGCTCCGGTTTCAGGGCAGAAGTGGAAAAGAAATAAAAGGGATCGAAGGTCTGAATTTCAATGACCTGGTTCTTCAATGTCCTTTTCAAAGCGGGCCACACCCATGACTCCGTGAGGGCGTCCAGAGCATTGAAGATCAAATAGCCTCCGTTGGCCCTCAAGAAGGACCCCGCCTTAATATGAAGGAAATCGGTCTTCCAGATCCCCGACCGCTCAACCACCCGCTCAATGGTCCCAAAAAGGTTCCGGTAGTTGGGCGTTGTCTCGACGATGATGGGGGCACCTTTTGTCTCTGAATTGTCCACCAACACGTTTACCTGGTATTCACTGAAGGATTCGACCATCTGAGGCATGACCAATCCGGGGATTGGGGAAGGAGCCTCCTCCTTTTCTCTGAAACGGCCGAGATTGGCTGAAATGTCTTCTTGCACCTCGTCCAGATATTGGTGAACCTTCTCATGATTAAATTTCTCTTTAATATCGGAGATGGAGTCTTTGATGGCCGGGGAAATCACCTCGTTGTCCAGAGAAGTCAACTCCTCCTTGATCTGTTTTTCCGCCTTACGGGTCTCTTTAAAGATGTCCTCCAGTTCATTGATCAATCCAGCTTGCTTTTCCTTAATCTTCTCCAGTTCCTCTTTCGAAAACTTATCCTCCTCGACCATGGTCTCTAACTGATCAATATTTACGGGGTTCCCTTCCACTAATGGAAAGATTCCAGGACGTGAATAAGGCCCCATTTGAATCTGAACCAAAGCAAAACCCTCTTTATTTACCTTCTTTTCAAACTCCCGGAACATCTCTGCCTGCTTATTCCTGAATTTCTCAACCACCTCTTTCTTTTTATTGAGGTAATTCTCATTTTCAAACATTAAAGGAATTTTCTTTTTAAACGTTTCGATCAGGGTCTCCATCTCCTTTTTGAAGGCATTTCCCTGACCCGGGGGCAGATTGATCATATGGGGCATATCGGGGTTTTTGAAGTTGTTCACATAGCAAAGGTCATTGGGGATCTTCCCTTTTATTTCCATTTCTTCCAATACGCACTGGATGGTGGTAAAACGCCCGGTTCCCGCCAGCCCCGTCACAAAGATGTTATACCCGATGCTGTGAATATCTAATCCCAATCGGATTGCCTCCAAAGCCCTTTCTTGCCCAATGATCTCGTCACAGGGTTGAATCGTTTCCGTAGTATGAAAGGGAAGTGCCTCAGGGTCACACCGCCATCTCAATTTTTCTATGGGAACTTCTCCAAAGGTTTTATTTACCATGGTCTCCTTCCTCCTGCTGGAATCATAAGCTTTTTTGTCTTATTTATAACAGATCATCAGAAATGTCAACGAAGACGAAAAAAGAGTTATGAGTTATGAGTTGGGCGTTGAGCGTTGAGAGGGAAGAATTAAAAATTTAAATTTGGAATTTGGAATTTAACATTTGATTTTTTTGGTTTAAAGGCCTTCTTCGGCCAGCTCTTGAATTAATCCCTTGCTTCTTTCTGTCACCTTCCTGGGGACCTTCACGATCACCTTGACATATTCGTCCCCTTTTCCTTCTCCCTGGAAATGCGGGGTGCCAAGGCCTTTTAGCCGCATTTTGGTATGGCTCTGGGTTCCAGGAGGTATCTTCACTTTCTTCATTCCCTCCAAGGTTGGAACTTCGATGGTCGTCCCCAAAACAGCCTCCGAAAAATTAATCTCTTTTTCCACGATGAGATCATCTCCCTCGCGGATGAAGACAGGATGCTCCCGAATAGTAACTTGGAGATAGAGATCTCCCGGGGGCCCACCGTTTCGCCCTTCCATCCCCTTCCCGGCAAGTCTTAGCTTTTTCCCTGAAGGAATGCCCCGTGGAATTTTTACAGAAACCTCTTCCACTTTTCCATTTTTCCGGTAGTTAATTCTCTTCTCCCCGCCCCATGCGGCCTCTTCCAGAGAAATACTCATTTCATAGGCGACGTCTTCTCCCTTCTGGGGCATTCGACTCATATCTTGATACCCTGCCTGCCTGCCAAAAGGACCTCCAAAATCAAAACCACTCCGACCTCCGAATTTGAATTCGCGCTTCCCCCTCCCCCCGAAAAGCCCCGATAAAATCTCGTCAAAATCGAATCCCCGGAAAATATCCTCCTGGGAAAATCGTTGATGAAATCCTTCGGCGCCAAAGGTATCGTATTGTTTTCGCTTCTCCTTGTCGCCCAGGACAGCATAAGCCTCATTGATTTCCTTGAACCGTTCTTCGGCCTCTTTTTTATTGGGATTTCGGTCGGGATGATATTTCATCGCCAGCTTCCGATAGGCCCGTTTGATCTCATCATCGCTGGCGTTCTTGCTCACGCCCAAAATATTGTAATAATTTTTGGCCGCCATTATTCTTTTTCCTCAAACCGCGGGTCTGACTGCCTCTTGTAGACCTCACGGATCATCCGGTTGAGATACCCCTCGGGATCATCCACGGTCTCCCGGGTAACCATGAACTCCCTCTGACCAGTCTTATCGCGAATCAATTCAAACCCATATTCATAATCCTTCGAAAGTCGCGAGAAGAGTCCCGCCCCCTTCCCGTCTTCGTTCAAAATGATCTCTGTGATCCGGTGAACGGCCTCCTCGCTGAATTGGAGGTCAATTCCCGTTCGCCTTTGAAAATCTCTTTCAAATTCTTCCACCTGCCGCTGAATCTCTACCACCTCTTCAGAAATGGTGTTGACATCATATCCTTTTTCAATCATTCGATTGACGATGAGATCAATTCGTCCCTCCCGAAAAACAATTCCATACCGTTTTTTAAATTCCGCCTCCCTTTCCACGATGGACTGTTTCAAGGTCTTCTTCTCTTGGAAAAGGAGTGCTTCAAATTTTCCCGATAATTCCGGATCGAGAGGGTCTTGAAGGTATCGTCTCAACTCTTGCTCCGGATTTTCCACCACAGCGGGGGTGACGACAAATTTGCGAATATCCGTGGAGGGCAGTCGCTTTTCGAATTTGATGAGCACCTTCTCGACGGCACTGACCAATCCCCTTGCCCCGGTCTTTTCTTCAGCGGCCTTCACCGCCAATTGATATAGGGCTTCGTCTTCGAACTGAACGTCAATCTCATATGATTTAAAATCTTTTTTCTTTCCAAGAATGATGGGATTATTTGGATTTTTTAGTATCGCATAGAGGTCGTCAACCTCCAATTTTTCAAAAACGGTCGTCACCGGCAACCGCCCGATGAACTCCGATTCGAACCCAAAGGAGATGAGGTCCTCGGCCTTCACCTGTTTAAGGTATTCCGCACGCTCATCCTTCGAACGAATTTCTGCCCCAAAACCAATCCCTTCCCGATTCAAACGTTTCTTGACCAATTCCTCCAGACCATTGAACGCTCCACTCATGATAAAAAGGATATTTTTAGTGTTGATCGTCCGCTTCTCCCTTTTCCCGGTCTTCCGGTAATGTTCAATCGCTTCCAATTGCGAGATCGGGTCATGGGGAACCTTGAGGTCCACCTCTGTCTCCTCCATGGGTTTGAGCAGAGCTCGCTGAACCCCTGTTCTGGAAACATCTGGGCCAATGAGGTTATTCGATGAGGCAATCTTATCGATTTCATCGACATAGATAATTCCATACTGACCCAGTTCAATATCTCCATTGGCCTCGTAAACGAGATCCCGTACAAGATCCTCAACATCTCCCCCGACATAACCGGTCTCACTGAATTTTGTCGCATCTCCCTTTACAAAAGGGACCCCAATCTTCTTGGCAATTAATTTGATCAGGTAGGTTTTCCCCACACCGGTGGGACCGATCATCAGGATATTGTTCTTGATGTGGCCGACCCCTTCATATCGATTGTGCCCTTTGGTCATTTCGGTGAACTTGATCCGATTGAAGTGGGTGCATACTTTGGTGGCCAGAATCTCTTTGGCATCATCCTGTCGAATAATGTAATCGTTCAGGAAGGCTTCCAACTCCTCCGGTTTTAAGTCGAAATGAATCTTTTTCTTCCCCTCGTTCAACTCTTTTTCCTCTTTCGAAACCTCTTCCGCCTGAGGTTTCGGGAAGAGCATCGGGACGACCAACCGGATCCGGTCTCCGTACTTTTTACCCAAGTATTCGTTCAGTTCTTTCTCTAATTCTTTCTGGTCCGGAACCTTTGAATCAGAATCTTTCATCGAGATCAAACCCCTTTTCTTTACAACTAATTACTCTGTTAATATAACCATTCTTCCCGCTTTTTTCAACTCACGGATGGCTGGAGTTTACGCTTCATCAGGAACGGAATGGAGAGGGGAGACGGAGATTAAACGAACTGGATGGATTTCAGTGCATCTCCTTCCCAACGAAAGTGGCGTCTTTTCCTTTTCCGATAGACCCGCCCTTCTTGAAGGAGTGCACCGACTAATAAGGGAAGAACGACAGTCGCATCGATGTAAACCGCAGTATAGCTTGATTCCTTCCCGATCTTTCCCCAGGATTTCGCCTCTTCGAAGGTGCAGCCGGAAAGACCACCCCATTTTGGATCATCCGTGGTAATCTGGAAAGCATACCGATGACCGCTCTCTTTTTGGAATAGGAGTTCGCTCACGGGTCCCAGTTGTTGAATATAATTTTTAGGGACGCCCCCTCCAATATAGATCGCTCCGGTATCGGAAGCCATCCTCTTCAATTGAGCGATCTCGAAACTATCCTGAATCTGATCGATGATAAATCTTTCCGAGGAAGCTTTCTTCCGAAGGTGTAAAAATGTCAGACCAATTCCGATGGAACTGTCGCTCAAAGCAGGAACAAAGATGGGAACCCCGTATCGGGAGGCCGTTTTGAGGATGGACCCCTCATCCTTAAGGTGGCTCCCCAAAACTTCCAAATATCGCCTTGAGGAAACAACCTTCTCCTCCAGGTCTTCTGGAACCTTCGAGAGAAGATAAATCACCTGATTGATTTCATGGTCATCCATCAAGGCATCATAAACTCGTACGATGCGATGTCTCCGCAGGGCATCATCATCTCCATTCTCGGACCCAACATAATGTCGATATCCAAAGTTCTCGAAAAGGTCGTGAAACATATTGGCGCCGGTGGAGACGATCACGTCAACCAATTTCATCTCGATCATATCCCGGATCACCCTCCGCATCCCGCCCGGGACCATTGCCCCGGACAATCCCATAAAGATGATACAGGCGGGATCATCGAGCATCTTTCGAAAAACTTCGAAACATTTAAAAATATTCCGGCTTTGAAAGGAGGTATATTGGAAGGCCTGGACGAGATCAAAAAGGCTTTTGGTTTCCTTTAGGTTTAAATGTTGAATGGGTTGTTGAAGAAATTTGGATTTCCTTTTTCTCATCGTGATCGCCAAGGAGACAGATTCTTGTAGAAATTATCAAATAACAGCAGAGAAGTCAAGAGAAAATGATTTATTTTTTTCCCCAAATTGCTTGACATTTGGAATGAAATACGATAATTAAATTCTCTTGAGAAATGGTGAGGTTATTTTTTAGAAAGGTTGAGTCCTTATGGAAAAAAAACCAATCCGAATTGCTATTGTGGGTGTTGGAAATTGTGCCAGCGCCCTCATCCAAGGGATTGAATTTTACCGGGCAAACAGTAAAAATAATCCAAAACCTGAACCTCTTGGCCTCATGCATCTCGATATCGGAGGTTATAAACCTTGGGATATTGAGGTCGGAGCGGCGTTCGATATTGATCGAAGAAAAGTTGGAAAACTCCTCAAAGAAGCGTTATTCGCCAGGCCCAATTGCACTAAAATGATCTCTCAGAACTTCAATGATTCTGCCGTGACAGTATTCATGGGGGAAGTCCTGGACGGGGTCTCCGAGCATATGAAGGATTACCCGGAAGATCGAATCTTTCTCGTCGCCAAGGAAAAACCTTGCGATGTGGAAAAGGTGCTCAAGGATTCCGGGGTAGAAATCCTTCTCAATTACCTCCCGGTGGGTTCGGATCAGGCCACCCAGTTCTATGCAGAGGCCTGCTTAAAGGCTGGAGTGAGTTTGATTAATTGCATGCCCAGTTTCATCGCCTCCGATCCTCGGTGGGCAAAACGGTTTGAACAGAAAGGGATCCCCATTGTCGGGGACGATGTGAAATCCCAGATGGGAGCCACCATCATCCATCGAGTTTTAGCAAAACTCTTCGAAGATCGGGGGGTGCGTTTGGACCGAACTTACCAGATTAACACGGGCGGGAATACCGACTTCCTCAATATGCTCAATCGACATCGTTTGAAAAACAAACGGATCTCCAAAACCGAAGCGATTCAATCCCAACTCGGCGTCCCATTAGAGCCAGAAAATATTCACATCGGTCCTTCCGATTATGTTCCGTGGCAGAATGACAACAAGGTCTGTTTTCTCCGAATGGAAGGAAGAGGGTTCGGGGAAGTCCCATTGAACCTTGAGATGAGACTCTCTGTCGAGGATTCTCCCAATAGTGGTGGGATGACCATTGACGCCATCCGATGTTGCCAACTCGCCCGTGAACGGAGAATTGGGGGGCCTCTCCTTTCTATCTCCGCCTATGCGATGAAACATCCGATTGTTCAAATGCCTGATAATGAGGCCAAATGGATGGTGGAGGAATTCATTGAAGGGAAGCGGGAACGCTAATTCCTCTCTCCTTTATCCATCGTTCCAAATAAAAAGAAGGGTCTTCTCCTGAAGTCCGAATCTCCTTAAAGAAATCAATCATCCTTCTCAAATCATTTTCAAAATATTCATAGAGGGCATGGAAATTCTCAAGACGATGAACATATCGATGGTAAGCCAATAGCACCGCATTATTGATATTTATTCTTTCGAACCCTTGATAACAATCTGTTTGGAAGGAGATATTTTTAAATTCCTCTTTTAATGAACAGAAAATTTCCTCCCTCCCCCTTATCTTCTCATCTCTTGAAATCTCCTCCGAATAGAATTTTGACAGCCGCTGGCAGGCCTGATCGATCCACCGAGAGAAAAGGAGGTCATCTTCCTGGTAACGGATCGCCTCAATCACCTGCTTCGACTCTTTCCCATATTTCTCTGTCAAGAAATAAATGGCTCCGTGATTCCCGATAAACGTTGCCATCTGCTCATTCCAATCGGTCTTGCTTTTAAAATAAATGGTGGCGTGGACCATTTCATGGAGAATGAGATTGGCGAGGATGGCTTCCTCCCATTGGAGCATGGATGAAAAGATGGGGTCTTTCAGCCATCCGAGCGTACTGTAGGCGCCGGCCTGTTGGACAAAAGTATCGTAACCCCTCCCCTCAAAAATTCTTTTTTCCTTGAGAGCCCCCTCTTTCGTAAAAAAACTTTTATAGGTAACCTTCCCGGTGATCGGAAAATTCCAATGGGTGAGCCGAAGGCAATCCTTTTCGGAGACTGTTAAGAGATGGAGAACAGGGCCTTTGACTTCAAAATATTTTGAATAATTCTCCGTTCTGGTAAGGCCCAACTTTTTTTCACCGTAGCCCTTCACCTCCTGGACAAAACGGATTTTCTCTTTGGATTCGTGGTCCACCCTTTCATTTTCTAAAATCTCTTGAACCGGAACACTATGAAAGGCAATCAGGGATTGATACCAACCCAATTTGGAGAGATAGAGGAGGTTTGTACATCCGGTCAAACTGAGCAGGATGAATATCAGAAAGAAAAATGACTTCAAGGTGTTCAGGCTGAACCTTGCGCTGAATTTATTTCTGTATTGTTTCAGGATCTCTTCTCAATTTCTGCGATATGATCACCCCGGCCACCAAACTGAGTCCGATGATATCGCATAAGGCAACCGGGTAGACCAAGAGCAATCCTGCCACAATGAGCATGATCCGCTCATAAAAAGTTGTCCTTTTAAAAAACCAATTCTCCACGCCTCCTGCCAGCGCAGCGAGTCCAATAAAGGCGGTGATGGTTACCCAGATGATGTCCATGGTCGGCCCTTTCAGAAGAATCCCAACGCCTTTGGGATCAAGGGTGAACATGAAGGGCACAATAAAGGCGGGCAGGGTATATTTCCAGGCATACATGGTGGTTTTATAAGGATTCCCTTTGGTCAGGGCCGCTGCCGCAAAACAAGAAAGAGCGGTGGGCGGAGAGACCTCGGAAAGAATGGCATAGTAGAAGACAAACATGTGAGCGGCAAAATCCGGAACCCCGAGCTGGATCAATGCAGGAGCAGCAATCACCGCAGAGATGATGTAAGAAGCTGTGACCGGAACCGCGAGCCCGATCACCCAGACAATCAGGGCGGTATAGACGGCTGTTAAGAAAACACTTCCCCCGGCGTAGGCAATAATGATTGAGCTGAACTTTAACCCCAGGCCCGTCAGGGTTACCACCCCAACGATGATCCCTGCCGCGGCGCAGGTGGAGGCTACCGTCAGGACCCCGATCGAACCTCCTCTCAATGCTTTCACTAATTTTTTGGGATAAAGGCCCGTGTCTTTCCTAATAAAACTGAAAACAAAAGTGATCACGGTGGCCCAGAAGACCGCCATGATGGGCGTAAAGCCTATCACCATGATCCCCACAATGGCGATGAGAGAGACGAAGTGGAATCCGTAGAGGTAGGTGAGCTGCCATAAACTATGGGTCCTATCGAAAGGAATCTCTTTGACCCCGAACTTTTTAGCATCCATCTCCACCATCAAAAAGATGGACCAATAGTAAAGGCATGTTGGAATACAGGCCATGACGATAACATCTAAATAGGAGATCTTTAAAAATTCTGCGATGAGAAAAGCGGCGGCTCCCAAGACAGGAGGAGAAAGGATCGCCCCGATCCCTCCTGCGGAGAGAAGTCCACCCGCTGCATCCCTGCTATAGCCGGCCTTGGCCAGCATGGGATAAGCCACCGATCCCAGGGTAACCGTTGTGGCAACACCGCTTCCGGAGGGGCCTCCGAGAAGGAAAGAGGCCAATGTGACCGTTCGGCCTGCGCCGGTCGCCTTCCCCCCCATCGCCGCAAAGGAGAAGTCAATAAAAAACTTCCCCGCCCCCGAGTACTCCAAAAAAGCGCCCCAGATGGTAAAAAGAACAATGAACGTTGAGGAGACATCGATCGGAACTCCAAAAATTCCCTCGAGGGTCATATACATATGCCCAACAATGCGGTCAACGTCGTATCCTCGATGTGTCCAGGGGGATGGGAGCTGGGGTCCAACGAAGGCATAAACAATAAATGCGATGACAATCGCTGGCATGATCAGGCCTGTTGTTCTCCGGGTGGCCTCCAGCACCAATAGAATCAATATAATACCAAAGAACTTATCCCAAAAATTGGGAACGACGGAACGGTAGATAAAATCATCAAAGTCTACCAGCATATAAACGATGACAGCGATTCCGAGAAAGGCGAGAAGGAAGTCATACCAGACAATCCGATTCTTATACCTCTTGAAGGATGGAAAGACTAAGAAGGAGAGAAAAAGGACGAACATGACATGAATACCCCTCAGAACCTGGGTCATGATAATGCCAGCGGCGGCATAGAGATGAATCAGAGACATCAGGACGGCCACCGAAGTGATGAATACATCCATCCTTCCGGTGAGCCGGCGGGAAGGACCTTCCTCTTCTTCAATATATTTTTCTGCCTCTTTCAGAGCCTCTTCGGTAATAAAAACTTCCTGGTCTTCTCTTTTCTTTTCCTCTTCCACTGGCCCCCTCAATCGTCATGTAGTTGATTTCGTCTGGGTCACTTTTAACAACGACCACCAAAAATATTCTCCCAGAGACATCGATTCGACCCTCAATTGGATCCGATTCCCCCTCTCCCCAATCTCGCTCAAATAGATTTTTCTGTCCCTCACAATCAATCCCTGCCCTTCTCCCATTCCCCTCTTAAGAAGAAGGATTGCACCCAATTTCAAATCGGTTGGATGGAGTTCCTTCACGTCTTCAAATCCATAGTATTCCATGACCCCGGGGCTTTTCGTCCTGACCCCCTTCAGAGCAATCGAATCCTCTTCTGCCTGGAACTCTTCAACCACTGGTTCATTGTAAATTGAATGTATATAGAACATGAAAAATGTTTCAGATGAACTGATGCGTATATGGATAGTCCTCGGCTGATCCATATTCTCGATATGTAAGAGGGTCACCTTCTTAAAAAGAAAAACCCCTCCTGCAATGATGATGACTCCAGCCAATATCAGGAGGGGCCAGCGTTTCGCCTCCAATTATTTTATCTTTAGCCCTTTCTCATTAAAGTATCGAATTGTGCCAGGATGAAATGGAATTGGGGAACCTCCAGCCGCCTGGGTCTCTAACATGATATGCTTTGCTTCACGATGAACAGTAACTAATTCCGGTTTATGATCAAAAAGGGTTTTCACGATTTCATAAGCGGTATCCCCACTCATCTTTTCATGGCAGACAAGGAGATTCCATACTATAGCAATTGGAACATCCGCCGTCTGGCCAGGATAGGTTTTTGCAGGGATGATCCCCTTCACATAGATAGGCCCATAGGTTTCCCTCATCTTAGAAACCGCATCCGCATGATCTATGAGTTTCATTTTAATCCCCGGAGTAGCTCCCAAATCTGTCACCGCTGCCGTGGGAAGGCCTCCGTCCCAGAAAAAAGCATCAATCTTTCTGTCCTTGAGTGCTCCTGCTGATTCAGAAACGCCCAACTTATCCCGAGTCATGTCCTTAGTTGGATCCAATCCATAAGCCTCGATGACCCTCAGAGCCTTTACCTCTGTTCCACTCCCAGGAGCTCCCGTTGAAACCCTCTTTCCTTTCAGGTCGGTCACTTTCTCAATCCCCTTGCCTTCCAATGTCACGATATGCATGTTATTTGGATAAAGAACTGCTATTGTTCTTAGAGGAATCTTGTCCCTAAATTTTGCTTTCCCTTGGTAGGCATCCCACCCTGTATCCGCCATGATCAGGGCCAAGTCTCCCTTTCCCGCCCCCACTAAAAGGCAGTTATCCACGGAGGCAGTGGTTACCTCTGCAGTCGCCTCGGCAAAGGGGATGTATTTTGATATGATATTGGCCATTCCTCCGCCCATCGGATAATAAACGCCTCCTGTTCCCCCCGTGGCAATGGACAATCGAACCGTCTTCTGAGCCCATGCCGATGAAAGACTTAAAACAAATACAAGAATCATTACCAATACCGTTAGACGTCTCATAAGATAACCTCCTTTAAAAAATATTTTGTAGGTGAAATTTATAGTAAACTTGGCCCTTTTTGTCAATAAGAAGTTTCATAAGAAATTTCATCGAATGACTTGATAAAAAGGGTGTTTGGGTTTTACCCCGGCTTTCTTCTCCTCATACCGGGCGAGGAGGTAAAGGACATCGGAGAGGCGATTGAGGTATTCCAGTATCTTCAGGTTGTGGAGCATTTTCTTCGATTTTATTTTGGCGACCAACCGTTCCACTCTCCTCGAAACGGCCCGTGCCACATCTAAAACACTGGATACCTGTGTCTCGCCATAGATGACGAATCCGGGCTCTGGTTTGAGAAGGGTTTCGAAGTCAACAGAAAGGCGACTTAACCAATCTACCTCCTTTTGAGTGATCTCCCCCTTCAAGAGATTTCGCCCCCCTCCGGATAAGGCAAGTTCCGACCCCATGATAAATAAGTGATTCTGAATGGCATATAGAATTTTTCTTGCCTTCTGATCTCTGGAAGTCGCTCTCGCCATCCCCAGAAAGGAATTCAATTCGTCCAGCGTGCCGTAGGTTTCAGGCCTGAGATGGTACTTGGGCACACGCCTTCCCCCCAGAAGTCCCGTGAATCCTTTATCTCCTTTTTTTGTGCTGATAGGCATAATCCTTAGTGTTAAGTGTTAAG
>DCUS01000030.1:570-9788 GCA_002327885.1 Syntrophaceae bacterium UBA2208 | reverse complement strand
ACCCAAGATATTGTTGCAGCCCTTTCGGCTGACATCGAGGGAGGAACTATTATCGATGGATCTTGCATAGTGTTGGAGCTTACGGGTTTTTTGACCGATGAGACTACTCCTATTAGTGGCGCAGATGTAGTAAGCATTCTGATTAAGGGCAAAACCCCTGTTCGTAATCAAAATGGTAATCTTAATAGGCATCGTCATTTCCCCACGGAATGATTTTTAAAAGGGCGGGGTCAGCAATGGCTCCGCCCTTTTTTTATCTGCCGAGAAGTCATCAATAACTCCAAAAAGTATCTCAGAATGATGATTCCTCCCATTAGACCAATCCATCAATCTCTCCGGAGATCACAGGTAAATTTAGTTGACATTTTTTATCCATATGACAATTATGTATCAATGTCCGGTGTGAGGCTTGACAATATTTCCATTCCTGATCAAATAACCTTATAGATATCGGGATATTGTCTGAATCCGACCGGGGCGATCAGAATGGCAAAGAAATTGCAGAAAATAATCTTTGATAAATTCGTAAAAAGTGATACCGAAAGTAGTCATGAATGGCAAATAATATTGGCTTAGGTGATATCAAAATCGGGAATGCTTTATGAGGAGGGAGAACGATGACCACAGGTAAATTTCGGCTTGACTATCATAAACGGGGACCCTTCGCAATGATTTTCTCCGTCTGCATATTCCTCTGTCTCTTTTTAGCAATACCGGCAGAAGCCTTGCGTGTCAAAACAAACTGGGCCAGAAGGGTTGATCTCTCCGAAAAGATTGTTCGAGGTGAAGTGATTGATGTTAGAAGTTTCTGGGATTCCCAAAAGGGCCTCATCTTCACCGATATCACCATTCTCGTTGATGAACATATCAAGGGATATGGAATGAAGGAAATGACGATCACTCTTCCCGGTGGGACCATCGGCGACCAGACACATATTGTCTCTGATACTCCCCAATTTGAGGTGGGAGATTATGGCATCATCCTCTTAGAACCTTCCGGGCATGTCACGGGAGGACCGGATGGGGTTTATTTTCTCCAAAAACCCAGCACAGAGGAAGGCTTTTTCCAGTCCGCTTCAGAGGATAGTTTTTTGTCATGGATAAGAGCTTACGGGGCTGGTCAGATAAAAATTTCTTTTGAAGATTTATTTAACGGAGAATCGTCTTTATTTCCCGCGCAGGAAGATACGTCCAACGCTACAATATCCGGAGTAAGTCCATCTACCATTTCAGCGGGAACAAGTAACGTGGTTACTATTTCAGGAAGCGGTTTTGGCGATTCACGGGGCTCCAAAGACTTTCCCACCATTGCCTTCCGATATAAAGACTCCAATTATATGTACGACAACTCGGCCATTAAATCATGGTCAGACACTCAGATTCAGGTAGAAGTTTGGACGGGGGTGGTCAATAATTATTACCACGCACCGGGCAGTTGGGACAATCCTAATGGAACGGCGGCCTTCATCAATAGTTCGGGTGTTTTTGAATCCTTTTGGCCTCTCACAATACCATTCGGATATGGCAAAGCAAAATGGCTGATTTCTTCGGTCTCCTACTATGTCAACGAGACTGACGGACCGAGTGGGTCTCTCAATGCCCTCCAGGGGGCGGCCAATACCTGGAGTGGAGCGGGGGCAAACTTTTCTTTTCAATATGCAGGGGCAACAACGCGGGGTTTGAAAGGAGACGGGTACAATACCATCGGCTTTGCCAATCTTGGCAGCAGTTCGATCATTGCACAGGCGACCACCTATTTTAGTGGCGATGTCATGATCGAAGCCGATATTCAATTCAATACCCAATTTCCCTTCAGCACCGACCTGACACCGTCATACGACGAGATGGATCTTCAGAGCATTGCTGTCCATGAACTGGGGCACTGGCTTCGACTGCTTGACCTTTATGGAGCCAATGATTCACTGAAAATTATGTATGGATATGGCTCATTCGGGCAAGTGAAGAGAAACTTGGCCTCAGGCGACCAGTCAGGAATTAAATGGATTTATCCCGGGGGGGATATCACATCGCCTACCCCCAATCCCATGACCTGGGCAACGCCACCTTATCAGACCGGCACCAATTCGCTTTCAATGGCAGCAACAATTGCAACAGATCTTACCACGCCTGTTCAATACTATTTTAACTTTACCGGTAGCCCCACAGGCGGCACAGGCGGAATTGATTCGGGATGGCGGTTGAGCGCCTCCTCTGTTAACTCAGGGCTTCAAGCGAACCATCAGTATGGATATCGGGTGAAGGCAAGAGATGGGATTCTCAACGAAACCGATTATTCAACTCCAATTTTCTATGCTTATACCGCAATTGAATCTCCTGCAGGGATAAGTTTCGGGACATTGACCTCGACAAGCATCCAGGGTCAATCCATCAATGCGCCATCGGGATTAAGCTATGGAAATTCAGGCCTTCTTATTGAGAACACGGTCAAAGGAACCAACTCGGGGTGGAAGAAGGATAACAACTTCTGGACCAGTGGTTCTCTTTCACCCAATACAGGTTATAGTTTCCATGCCAAGGCAAGAAACGGGGACTCCATCGAGACGGGTTATTCACCGACATCTACCAAATACACCCTGGCCAACTCACCTGGCGCGGCTTCTTTTTCGAATGTGACTCAGAGTTGCATCCGTGGCAGCTGGACGGCTAACAGCAATCCTGGTTGGACAGAGTATTTTTGTGAGAATACCACCATTGGAACCAACTCTGGATGGACGACGAATATCAGTTGGGACAGCTGCGGTCTGGTCTGCGGATCCTCCTACAGCTTCAGGGTCAAAGCCAGGAATGGCGACGGCATTGAGACAGGGTGGACCTCCCTGGGCAGTCGTTCGACCTCAGCCTGCTCCCCTCCCGTACCCCCGACCAACATAAAGGCCAGTGACGGGACTTACATGGATAAGGTGCAGGTCGCCTGGACAGCATCTCCAGGGGCAACCTCCTATACCATATACCGCGCCACTCAGAGGTGGGGAACCAAAACAGTCTTAGGTTCAACATCCGGCACGACTTATGATGACCTAACCGCCTTGGCGGGAAAGATTTATTATTACTACATCAAAGCAACCAATGCTTACGGAACGAGCAATTTCAGCGTCTACGACACAGGCTACCGGTGATTTGTTATTTCATCCGCCTACTCAGAAGACCACCCCTGTGCACTGTTCCGCCCGTCTCCGACAGGCAGGCTTTTCCAAAGGGAGGAGAAATATCTCACCTCTTATGACAAAGGGGGATTAGATAACCTTTTTCAAACAGCTAAATTGATCCCGTATTTTAAATTTTGATGATCTCCCCTTCGATTTTCTCTCCGAGGTGGAGAATACCCAGGGTACCTTGTTGAATAAAAGACCGGGTGGGGGAGCCGGGGTTGAAGAAGTATATATTTTTGACCTGATGATTTGCTGGAGTGTGAGTATGGCCATAAACGATGGCATCGACCTCATCAAATTCTCCTCTGATACGCGATTCGATCCCGAAGGGGGAACCTCCTCCATGGATCAGGCCAATATTCCATCCCTTTAGTTCAACAACCCTTTTCTCAGGAAATGCCTTCCAAATATCCCGCGAATCCATATTTCCATAAACGGCGATCAGTTCTTTCTGGCTCGAAAGATACTCTGCAACGCTCCCCTCTACAAAATCCCCTGCATGAAAAATTTTTTCCACATCTTTGAAATGAAATTCAATCGTCCTCTTGAATTCGGGATTAAGTTCTCTCAAATGCGTATCCGAAATCACACCGATTTTCATCTCAGACTCCGTCCTCCACCCTTTCACTTTAGTTTTTTGACCTTCATCTATCTTGCCAATTCGATCATGGAATAATAGATTCCCGTTGCCACCTTTCTCATAAATTCAAAATTCAGAGTCTCCAATGTATCCGAGGGGAGATGGTAGTTCGGGTTTCTCAAAAAGGAAGTGTCCGTAACCATCAATGCGGGAAATCCATGATCCCAGAAAGAACGATGGTCGCTCAGACTCACCTCCTCCATTCCCTCACCCTTTCCGGGAACGATCAGAAATTCCAATGGGAGTTGAGGAATGTGGGTTTTGAAAGACCGGGAAATGTTCTCCAATAATTCTTTCGATCTCTCATTGGCTACCAAGGCAATGAAATCTCCAACATTGGGATAATATTTTGGATTGAGGGAAGGAGGATAATTTTGCTTGGGTCCGGTAAACCCAACCATCTCCAAGGAAATCATTCCGAGAATTTCCTCTTCTCCTTTTTTTAGATTCTCAACATAATGGGCACTCCCTATAAAATTGTATTCTTCAAGAGAGAAGGCAATAAATCGAACAGATCTCTTTACAGGGGCGGTTTGAATTTTTCTGGCCACCTCGAGCAGCACAGCAACCCCGCTGGCATTGTCGTCCGCTCCGGGAGAGCCTGGAACGGTATCGTAATGAGCCCCCAGGATGAAAACTTCTTTGGGAAGGGTTGCCCCTCTCTTTTCCGCTACAATATTTTTATAAGATCTCCCTTCCCATTGAAAAGAATCCTCTTTGACTTCCAACCCAGTTTTCAGGAATTCTCTTTCAATATATTTTGCTGCCTGTTCCAATTCGAAATAGTGATCGTAAGGATTGCGATCAACCTGGAGGTTCTTCACGTGACCTTTCAGATCTTCTATCGAAATCATCGCTTTCTCCCAATATTTTCTCTCGTCCCCGCTCAGCATGAAAAAACAAGAAAGGATCAATAAAAATGAAAAAAGGGAAATTCGAAATTCCATCATCAGATATTACCTTATAGTATCTTATGAGATAAATAGCTTTGGCAAGAAATTTTTATGATTTCCCCAAATTTAGTGGATTTCCTTTTTTCATCCCATTTGGGTTATAATGAAAACATGCACATTGGCAGGAAGAAGAAGGCTCTTGTCCATATTGCAAAACAGGACCTCCACCTGGATGAAGAATCCTATCGCCAAATTCTTAAAGGAGTGGCAGGGGTCGAAAGTTCGGCCCAACTGACCAAAGAAGGCTTTGAGAAGGTAATGAGACGTTTCCAAGAGATGGGATTCAAAGGCCTTCTCCCGTATTCCGATCATCCTATCCCAAGGGGTCGCCTTATCCCTTCGAATAGCCCCCAAGGATTGGAAGCCATTACCCCAAGCCAGCAGGATTTCATTACCTACCTTTTAGAGAAATTAGACTGGGATGAAGGACACTCCCATGCCTTTTTTCAACGGATCATTAAGAAACCCGAGGCCATGACGAAACGGGATGGACAAAAAATCATCATCGGTTTGATGGCCATATTAAGAAAAAAAGCCATCCAAAAAAGGAGAAGTTCATGAGAACATATTGGAAGGTTGGCCTGGTAGTTGTCCTGCTTATCTCTTTGGTGCTGGTCGCCATCAGTAAAGATACCTCCCCCCCCTTTATCGAAATGGAGGTGAAAGGGGTAAGGCTGGATACCATTGGGAACACTCCGGTTGTTCTGCTCACTGATAAAGAGGGAAAAAAGGCTCTTCCGATCTGGATTGGCCTGCTGGAGGCAACTGCCATCGATAAAGAACTGAAAAACATCACCTCGCCCAGGCCTATGACCCATGATCTACTCCATTCTATTCTGACTCAGGCGCAAGTCAAGGTGAAGGAAGTAAAAATCGTTGAGCTAAAAGATCACACCTACTATGCCAAGCTTTTTCTCAAATTGAGTAAAGAGGTGATTGAGGTCGACGCCAGACCCAGTGATGCCATTATTCTCGCATTAAAGTCCAACCTCCCGATCCTCATCTCCGCTAAGATTCTTGATGAACAAGGAATCCCTCTCGCCCAAAAGAATAACTCTGGCGAACGATATGGAATTTGTGTGCAGGAGCTCACCCCTGCCCTCGCCACCCACTTCAACTTCAAAGGCAAAAAGGGGGTATTGGTCGCAGAAGTTCTCTCCGGGAGCATTTCAGAAACCTCGGGTGTCCAAGCGGGGGACATCATTACTCGGGTCAATTCAAAAGAAATGGGAAGTGTTCAAGAGTTTGAAGAAATGTTTGACACGGGGGGGGCATGGCGGATCTTATTCTTCAGGGAGGGAAAATTTCAAGAACTCAACCTATTTCTAAAACCTTAATTCAGCAGACGTTTGATAATCGGGACCTTGAAGAATTGGACTCCTTCTTCTTTTAGAATAATTTCTTCTTCCGTGGTGGCCGTCCCCTTAATGTTCCTCTTCTCTGTCTCTCCATAATGAATTTTGAGAGCCTCTTTGTAAAAATCGACTCCCACATCTTCAAAATGCTTATCCAAATAATCCTGGATCACCTGCATTGTCCGGTGAGGGTCAATTTCCTCTTTCAGCCTCTCTCCCCCCCTTTTTATGGCAAAGGGAGAAAAGGCTTTTTCTACTTGACGATCATCACAAATGGGGCAGGTAAGAATGCCGGCTTCTTTCTGTTCTTCAAAGGAGGCGCTGTCCTTAAACCAACACTCAAATTTATGACCCTTGGAACAAAAAAGATCAAACGCAATCATCGTTTATTCTCCTGAGTACAATCTAACACCTTTCAATCTTTCTTGGCAAGCCATTTACGAGAAAAAAAGATTGCAGCCCGATGAAGAGTATTATAGAATATTAAAAAATGGAAAGGAGGCTCCAATGAGAAGACAGGCATTTGGCCGATGGTTATTTCTCGTACTGCTTTTCCTACTTCTACTTCCTTTTTCTAATGCCGAAGCCGCGAAAAAAATAGAGTTAATCGGCCGAGAGACACTCAATTTTACCCTACCCTCCACCCAAGACCGATTGATCACCTATGCGGAAGAATACTATGGAAAACATCATTTAATTATCACCTTCTTCCCGGCGGCCTTCACCCCCATCTGAACGGGCGAGATGGAGGGCCATCAGAGGAACCTCTACCTCTATGAGCGCTTCAACGCCCGGGTCCTGGGCGTCAGTCGGGACGACATCATCACTCTAAAATATTTTGCCAAAACCCTTGATCTAACCTTTCCTCTGATTTCTAATGTCACTGCCTTCCTGGGTGTCAGTATGGATGTCCAACCTGAAGGAAGGCCTATCTTTGGCAGGCGAACCGTGATTATTGATAAAACAGGCATCATTCGTTATTCAAGGCAGGGCTCCCCTGACTACAAAGACATTCTCCTCTTTCTCAAAAAATTGAACCAAGAAGGAGGAAAACCATGAAAAGGAAAACATTGATGGTTCTATGTTTGATGCTGGTAATGGCCTGGCTTTCAGGGTGTGCCACTACGGAACCTTCCAAGACAGTCCCTTATCGTCTGTCACCCCAAGGAACGGTTATCTGGGAAGACGAATTTGAGTTTATGCCCCCGCCTCCGGATTGGAAATTGCTTCGGGTGGAAGTGGGTGAAAATGATATCAATTTTGGATTTATGAAATCAGACGCCGGAGGGTACCCTTCGGTCACTTCTTTTGCTTATGATGAAGAGCCTTTTGGTTGCGCCACAAAGTTTGAACAGAGGGAAAAGGAATTTTTCAAAAGATTTCTCTTTAACGCTATTCTCCAGTTTCAAATCCTCGAGAGGAAAAATATTCGGGTCGTTGGGGGAGAAGGACTGGTGGTCACGGTTGAAGGGAAGGACCCGGTTAAAAAGGAAAAGGTTAGGGCAAAAGTGGTCTTTGGCAAACGTGGGGAGCGGGTTGTAGGCTTCTATATCACCCAATGGAGGCCGATGGATGGGACTTACGATCTTTCCGCTTTTGAGATCTTCGATAAATTTGTTGCTTCGTTTAAGTTTTTAAAGAAATCGTTCTATGAAACCCTCTAATCCGTGTGGCAAGTTTATTGAGTGATTGGGTGATTGAGAAAAAGGGTGAGAAGTAATCTCACCCTTTTTTATTGATCGCCGTCAGTAAGATACAGGAGAGAAAGCCGGCCAGGGAGACAATAAGAGTCAGTTGGAAGGAACCGGTAAAATCTTTTAAATACCCTCCGGAGATCGTCCCTAAAAACTGTCCGAAACCATGGATCAACGTGACCAATCCATAAACGGAAGCCCTTTTATCAAGCACCTGGTCTCCGATTGCCGCTGCGATGATCGTTACCGTTCCTAAAAAAGTCGCTCCGAAGAGAAAAGCAGAGAAACTGAGAAAGAAAGGCTGACGGAGCAGGAGAGGAAGGAGCACGGAAAAGGCAATGATGCTATGATTGCAGAGTAAGGCTTTCCGTCTTCCAAAACGGTCTGAGATGAACCCCCAAATCAATCCGCTTGCCATACACATCCAACCGAAGAGGGCCCAGATATTTCCTGCAGTTCTTTCTGACAGTTGAATTTCTTCGATCATATAAGCAACAAAATAGGTGGCATAGATGTTGTAAGCAAATCCAAAGATAAAATAGATGATAAAAATAGTCTTAAGGGGAAGTTCACTCCCCTTTTCTAAAAGGGGAGAAGGTTTTTGACCCCCCTCCGGGTTAGATGGGAGGAGTGTCATCGGGTCCGGTTTTTCTCTCAACCATATCCATCCGATCACGACAACCAGAAAAGTGATTAAGGCCATAAGGAGCCAGCACTGTCTCCATGCCTCTTTACCCAAGTTGAGCAGAAGAGTGGGAAGCAGAAGGCCCGTGACAATAATGCCAAGACCGGTGCCCCCTGTCACGACACCAAGGGCCCTTCCTAATTTCCGTTCTTCAAACCATGCCATAGGCAAAGTGGTCATGGATATATGAGCCCCTGCCCCCCCTGCTCCCATCGCAAAGGTGAAAAAGAGAAGAGGGAAAAGTCCCGATAGCCTGCTGATGGAGAACATCGAAAGGGCTCCGCAAAGTAGGGAAGCCATCACAATCCTCTTGGGACCAAATCGTGTAGCCAATATTCCACCAATCAGGGAGAAGATCAGGTACCCTAACATGATCGCTCCGCTTAAAAGTCCCATTTCAACATAGTTGAATCCCAGCGACCCTCTCATATTTGGGATAAGCATGGGGTAGGCAAACCGGCCGAACCCCAAACCTGTCATCTTGACGAGGACGCCCACCCCAACAATGACCCAGCCGTAGTGAATTTTTTTCATCGCTTGAAAGTTAACCTCATCATATTGACGATGTCAATTCTTTTTGGTATGGATAGTTGAGATTTCAAACGAGAGGTGAAAAAATGAAAACAAACATTGAGAAATCCACTTTAGAAATCGTACAGGGGGATATCACTCAGCAGGATACCGTGGCGATCGGCAATGCAGCCAATTCTGCGCTGGCAGG
>DCUS01000030.1:0-500 GCA_002327885.1 Syntrophaceae bacterium UBA2208 | reverse complement strand
AAAGCCAAATATGTCATCCATGCCGTGGGTCCGAGATATTCAGGGTCACCCAAAGATCCCGAGCTTTTAGCGAGTGCGTATCAAAAAAGTTTGGAATTATGTACACAGAACAAGATTTCTTCGATGGCTTTCCCTTCGATCAGTACAGGAATTTATGGATATCCTGTCGGGGAGGCTTCCCGAATTGCCTTGAAGACCGTCATCGACTATTTGAAGGATCATCCCGAAATCAAACTGATCCGATTCGTCCTCTTTGATTCAAATACCTTTGAGACGTATCAAGAGGCTTTAAAGGAATTGGCCAAAACGTTGTAGAATTCCAATATCCAAGCACCAAATTTCAAATAAGCTCCAATTCAAAAATTCCCAAAGCGTGCGCCACAGTTTGATACTTGGCATAAACAGTAGAAACCCAGTCTCTCGGTTGTACATATGGAAATCAAATCTTTTTCATTTGGGCAGCCGAAAGCAGAGAAGTCGAGTAACGCGGGGGAATTTCA
>DCUS01000166.1 GCA_002327885.1 Syntrophaceae bacterium UBA2208 | reverse complement strand
CATTTTTCAAATCATAAAGGCTGGCTAATGATTTACCTTTCATCTGGATCGTCATTTTAAAGCTCCTTAAACATTTTTTTATGTCTTGGGCATTTGACCCATTTTCCATTCATAATACCTCAATGCGGTTCCTCTGTCCATCATGAAACGTTTTTTGGACACCCGGCGCTAAAATGTGAATATTTAACACATTTTAAATTGGCCTTGACTTCCCTCCCCCTATTTGATAATTTCCAATAACAAGAGAACTTGCACAAGGGGGTGATGATGATGTCGAATGTGTTGGGGATCATTATTGGGGTAGTGGTCGTTATTAGTGGTCTCATCCTTTTGGTCACCTGGTGGTCCAGTTTTGTCGGTGTCTTTAAAGGAATCCTCCCCGTCCTTTTAATTCTGGTTGGAGCAGGTGCCCTCCTTTATTTTATCAGTGAGATCAAATCGAAATTGGAAATGGACAAAGAGGAAAAGACGACTCCCGAACAGAAATAAGGAACCCTTTTGTTGGATAAAATTCGATCTTTAAAATTGCCCAATTTATTTCCTGCGGCAGGCAGATTTGAGAAAACTCAAATCTGCCTTTTATTTTTCTCTCCTCTTTTCTCTACGGGTTCGATGTGAACCACTACATCCGTGACCCCCCGAAAGTCTCTTTTGATCTTATTCTCTATGGCATAAGAGAGATGGTGGGCCCGATGCACATCCATCTCCGGATCGACGAGGACATGGAGATCAATATGAATATCATCCCCCCGCCCCCTGCTTCGAATCTGGTGACATTCCTGAACCCCCCTGATGGAAAGGACGACACTCTCAATCTCCCGATTCGGAATGGCAACCCCATCGCTGAGAATCCTTGAACCCTCCCTTAAAATATTCGCGGCGGCACATCCGATGAAGCCTGCAATCACTAACGAGGCAATCGGGTCAAGAATGGGAATCCCGAATTTAATGCCGATGAGGGTGACCACCACACAAGAGGAGGTCAGGATATCTGCCCGGGTATGCATAGCGTCAGAGATGAGGATATCACTCTTTAAAGCAATTCCCCTTCTCTTTTCATAGATCATCACGACCAGGTTGACGGCTAAAGTGGCCCCCATGACTAAAAAGCTGATTGCGTTGACCTCTGGGACAATGGGATGGAGAAACCGAAGAATCCCCTCTCGCACGACATTGAAACAGACGAGGAAAAGAAAGATGGAGATGCCAATGGAGGTAAGTGTTTCATACTTCTTGTGGCCGTAAGGATGAGTTTCATCAAGGGGTCGTGAAGCGATCCATATCCCGATAAGGCCAATAATATTAGAGGTTCCATCTGAAAAAGAATGGAAACCATCAGCGGTCATGCTCGCAGACCGTGACAACCAGCCATAAAACAGTTTTGCCGAGGCGACTCCCCAGTTTAAAAAAAGGACAGAAATCAGGACCCGCCGTATCTTGAGATACCGTTCTTCAGAGCTTAATTTTTCCTTTGACTTATTTAGCATTGCCTATGACCACCCGGATCATCGGACCCCTTGAAATGGAAAGGCAAAAAGTGCTAAGGATAAAAAAAGAATCATGGCGCCCCCACACTTCGGGGAGGTTCATATCGGGATCATCTCATTTATGTCGTTCGTTATTTTCTAAATATGAAGAAACTGCAACCCGGTGATGAGGTCGTTAAAATTGACAAAGAATTAGGAATAGCCTGGGTCCTGCTTCCTCCTGATAAGAGTCTGGGAGGATTTCGGGGCATCTCCCCACGCATCATGAATGAGGAGAGATTTGTTGCCGCCAAGAAGAAGGCTGAAGAAGAAAAAACTTAATATCCAAAAACCCTGCTTTTCTTTTTTCCGATCGCCCTTTCGCATCTCCCCTCGCTGGCTGCCCATTCTAAATGAGTCCAATGAGGGTGAGGGGAACCGATTGGGAACCCTTTAATGTTTTATCCACTCCTCCCTCTTTTTCTCCTGATCCCAACGATCAATCACTCCACTATGGATGATGATCCTGTTGGGATCAACGCTGATGGCTTTGAGGTAACAGCGCTCTGCTTTCGCCGCTTCTCCGATCTGTTCATAACATTCCCCCATTAAATTGAGGGCGTCCTTAAACGTCGGTAAAAAATGAATCACCTCTTCCAGGGTATTAATGGCTGCATGATATCGTTGCAATCTCCAAAAGCACATGGCCAACCAATAATGACCTTGGTAGTGCTTCGGGTTTACCCGAATGACCTTTTCATAATAGGGGATTGCTGTCTCAAACAATCCCCTTCGATAATAGATTCCCCCCAGACTTAAAAAAACGGGAATACTGTAAGTCTCCCTTCTTAATATTTCTTTATAGACTCTGACCGCCTTCTGCAAAAAATTGGCGCGGTCATAAGCATTGGCCTTCCCAAAAAGATAATTGGTTCTGATCTCCCCGAGGGATAGATCCTCCCAAATCAAATCTTTCAGGAAAGCCCAGAGGATAGGAATCATATAGATGAGATACCTGATAAATCCCATTATGGTGATCCTTTTATTAAGATCACACCTGAAAACCCCGTCCTGTGGACGGGGATGAAAGGTGTGTCTGCCAAAGGCAGAAAAAAA
>DCUS01000182.1 GCA_002327885.1 Syntrophaceae bacterium UBA2208 | reverse complement strand
TCCCTTGTACAAAAGAAGTCCGGATCTGAGCAAGCTTGCTGAATGGATTGATTCAAAAAGGGGAGTTTGAAGCCGCTCCGCTCTTTTGGGGTTTCCTTTCTGTTTCCGCTGCGGGAGATCCAATCCGAACATACCCCTATTTTTTTGGATCTTGTAAGCCTTTCCCATGAAAGGCCCGCTTCACCAGGAAATAGCCGATCGATAGGGAAATGATGATCGATGCAATCCCGATGAGAGAAAGGCTGGAGAGATCCTTGACATCAAGGATGATGACCTTGCGACCAATAGCGATCAAAGCGACGGCGAAGACCACTTCGACATGAACCTCATTCTCTGTCAGATAAGTTTTTAGGGTGGAGACCAGTTCGATCCCAAGCAAGACAAGCAGGAAAAGACCAAAAATATCCAATAACTCATGAATCTCAAGCAAAATAATGGGCGGAGTGACCACATCTTTAATGATAAGCCAGCCTAATTCAATCGTGGCGAGAAGAATCGTTACCGCCATCATCACGATCAGAGTAGTTACAATGATCCGTTCAAATTTCTTTATGAGCGACAGCATCGGCCTTTTCCTCCAAGACGTTTAGGCTTGAATGACTGAGCCCGTGATTCACCTCTGAACCATCCTTTCCAAAATTATAAATATAATTATTGTTCTTGCCAATATTATTTTACGGTAGCTTTTTTTCGGGATGGTGTCATAAGAGACTCATGGCTTAATTGCCGTTTCTGCTGATGGATCGGTATGGATGCCTCAAACAGAACCGGTTAAAACATCAAATGTTGCAAGAACTGTCCTTCCCAAGGATAAGCGCACTTGGCATAGCCTCGGGCACTCGCTTCACCTAATGTCCAAATGACCACGGTACCCTTGCCACAAGAGAGATCTATTCATCGAGGAACCGTACCACCTCACCGTCAGGTATTGGCCTCAGACGCCCGCCTTGGTTCATGTCACGGACTTTTCCCGCCGTAATGAGGGCATCATCGGGATATCCGCGCTGTTCCCAAAAGCCGGAGACATACTGGTCCATTAGTTCGATCTTAACAACACTCTTCGCTGACTTGTAGCCCCAAAGGTAGGGACAAAATCCGCGAACAGGGCCTCCGTAATCCTCTTCCAGGAATTCGCCGTCAATCTCATAGGCAAGGAGGGTTCTCTCACGAAGGGCCACTTCGATAGGGATGGTGGTGTCATAAATCATCCTGTAAGACCAGAAACGGACATACTGGGTTTCAGGGCCAGCCTGGACTGCACTTAACAAATCGGAAACCTTCACACCTCCCCATTTCCCTTGAACAGAGAATCTGGTGACACTCGTTAGGCGTGCATCGGCAATCGATTTCGGCAACGCGATCAGGTCCTGCCAGGTGAATGTTCTCGGGTTCGCGCAGAAACCGCTCACCTCGATGACCCAACCCTCCTGGTTCAGTTTGCCCGGATGGCCTTCTGCCCAGAAAACCGGCGTGTGTAACTCTTTCAGCCTGCTCACCCACCACCCCCTGTATTCGGATTCTTGCTTCGTTAAGTATAGGAAATTTGCGGATTTGTGGCAAGTACTCAACCCTTGCCCTGCCTTTCATTCTTCTTGCCCATAATAAATAAAACCTTTTGGGTTATTTATAATCTTTAAATAGCTTTACTTCAAGCCAATCCATACCTTGGACAATTTGGGTTAAAACGATTAAAATTATTTGTTATGAATAAGCCCAGCCCTCGATCTTTCTTCACAAATCTTAGAAGCAATATGCCACGGCCAAAAAAATTATGGTTTCTTCTCAGAAACAATTGGATCAAAATAAGACACCTTCAATCCTGCTGTGGTCATCATGGTGAGCCGGGGTGTTGACAGACAGAGGAGGAAAGGCCTCGGTGAGGCCGAGACGACTATGAACAGGTATAAGAAATGGTCTGAGCGCGGATATAGTAATGCTCAGCGAATGATGGCTGTGATCTTCGGAGGAATCGTATTCTGGATACTCATTCCTTTTTTCATTGTGGTCGGTTCCTCGTTGATTGACCCGCGGCTCCGTCTCACAAGATTTTTTTATGGATGGTCCAATATTATCCTTACTTGGGTCTTAATGATCACTGGTTGGTTTTTTGCGATTTGGACAGTGACGGTCCAGTTTTAATTGGGAAGGGGAATTCCCATCCCCCTTATGGCCACCCAAAAATTGGTTGTCAGAAGGCCCTATACAAAAAATTCTTGGCGGTTAATTCGGGAGGAACAGATGTCGGGAATAAAGGTTGGATTAAAAGGGGAGAAGGAGATGGTTGTTCAATTGGACGATCTTGCCAGCGTGATGGGGAACGTTGGCGCTCAGGTTCTCTCTACCCATCAGGTTGTTCTGCTTATGGAACTTGCAGCACGAAATGCCATCAAAGATTCTCTTCCTCCGGGGATGATGACGGTAGGAACGATGATTCGGATCAGGCATTTTGCTGCTGCACCGATGGGCATGAAGGTTCGTACAGAGGCGACCCTCAAAAAAATCGATGGACATCGTTTAATTTTCGATGTGACTGCTTATGATGAATGTGATAAGATCGCCGAGGGTCAAAACGAACAACTTATTGTTACGGTCGAAAAATTCCTGAAGAGAGTAGGAGAGAAAGAGTCACTCTGTCGCCATAGAATTACAAGAAAGGAGGTATTTCCCATGGTAGATCTTGGGCATAAGGTTTCATCTTTTTGGGAAGAGATGGATCAGGTCGAAAGACTGATTAGGGAATGGAACCCAGAGGGGTGTCGGACGAAAGGAGACTTTGAAAGGTCTCTTTCTAAGTTCTTGAAGGAACATCTAAAAGAGAAAGAAATCGTTAAGAAGGTTACGATTGGAAAAATGAAGGTTGACCTCGCCATTGGAGGAACCGTCTTTATTCAGATTAGAAAGGATCTTCAGAATCAGGGACAACTCGAACGACTGATTAGCCAAATTGATGGGTATTCAAAAAATCTAAAGAATCTGATCCTCATTCTTTGCGGAGAGGTGGACAAAAACTTACTACAACAAGTCAGAAAGAAAGGGATATCCTTTTTTGAATTCAACCTGCGGGTTGTTGAGAAATAAGAGGGTTTAACCAATAATCATGATCCCCAAATCAAGGCACCCCCCCCAGTGGAGCCCCTCTGCGAGTAAGGGATGCAGCGATGGAAGTGCCGGCCACATAGGGGGAACCCTTTTCCCTCAGGGTCATTTCCCCACGGATGAACATTCCACACTACCCTTATCAATTCTTAGACCCGCGTATTACTCCACGCGCTGTCTTTCTTTCATTTTACGAAATGTCTCTTTTTCGATGAATGATCGTTTTCCCGGAGAATAGATTTAAAGAGAGGCCCTTTGGGGTGCTATGTTAATGACTTCCAGGATCCCTTTACCTTGATGGGGGTGAAGAAGTTATGTTATTGGATTTAAAAGATGTTAGTGAAACTAAACCGTGAATGAGGAGGAGGATATGGCGGACCCTGTGATTCGGATCATGGATTTGTGGAAGAATTATGGTGGGGATGGATCAGGAGCGCCTGCCCTTCGAGGAACAAGCATCGAAATTAAGAAAGGTGAGATTGTAGCCCTTTTTGGAAAGAGTGGATCGGGTAAGAGCACTCTCTTCAATTTAATTGCAGGCCTTGACCGCCCTACAAAGGGCCGGATAGAAGTGGAGGGCCAGGATTTAGAAGTTCTTGGAGATAGAGGCAGGACCACTTTTCGGCGTATGAAGCTTGGCTTCATTTTTCAATTCTTTAACCTCCTGCCCACACTCACCGCCTTCGAAAATATCTTTCTCTCACTCGAGCTTGCTAATAGAGCTGAGCCGGACTTAGCCTTAAAGGCCTTAAAAGAAGTCGGTCTGGAGGGGAAAGAGGAGAGATTCCCCAATGAACTGTCTGGAGGAGAACAACAGCGCGTGGCCATCGCCAGGGCTATTGTAAAAAGACCTTCACTCATCCTGGCAGATGAGCCAACAGGAAATCTCGATACGGTAACAGGGAATCAAATTCTTGAGTTGTTGACCCAAAGGTGCCATGAATCTGAAACGACCTTGATCATGGCCACCCACACGCCGCTTACATGCCGATATGCCACTCGGATCCTACGAATGGTTGACGGAATCATCACTGAGGAAACATCCTGCGAGGAGATGGCTCGTTGAAGATTGTGACCAAGTCATTTCTCCGGTATCTTCCGAGACGGCTCAGCTTGAGTTTCCTTCAACTCATGGGGGTCGCCTGCGGGGTGGCAGCGGTTGTGGGCATGACCCTATCCGCCCAGACAGCCCTGAAAAGTTTTAGCAAGGCGATTGAGTTCCTAAAAGGTAAGGCGACCCATTCCATCCAGCGGCCAGCTGGACCCATGGAGGAAAGTCTTCTCTTAAAATTAGCTCAAGATCCAGCGGTTGGGTGGTTTTCACCGGTCATTGACCGTCGCCTACGCCTCGGCAATGGAGAGGTCGTTCGTCTCCTCGGAATCGACCCATTTTTAGACAGGAGCATTCGTCCGGAGATTTCAAAGGTTGAATTTCTGGAAAAAAAAACGAATGATCCGGAAAACCTCTTGTCCTTCCTAATCGATGAGAAGGCGATATTCGTCGATCATGTTCTGAAAGCAGAGACTGGAATTGCTTCTGATAAAATGATCGAAACCGCTAAGGGTTCTCTCCATGTGAAAGGCAGCTTTCCTAATCCTTCTGGAGAACCTCTGGCCATCATGGATATTGGTCATGTCCAAAAACTCTATCAGCTTCAAGGCTATGTTGATCGGGTTGATCTCATTCTATCTGATGAATCTGGCTTTAGCTCCCGATGGGAAAAGGGTTTTCTCATTCAATCGTCCCGGCAAAGGAGTGAGACGTTCTCTGGTATGCTTCAGGCATTCCGGCTCAACCTGGAGGCCCTCTCTCTTTTAGCCTTATTTGTCGGCGTTTTCCTTATTTACAACACGGCGATGTTCACCGTGGTCAGCAGACGGCGAGATACGGGAATTCTGAGAAGCCTCGGTGCGAACCGTATTGAAATCCTTGCGGCCTTCCTCTCAGAGATTCTCATTCTCGGCATCATCGGGGGTGCCCTCGGAGGTCTGATCGGCTATTTTCTGACCCGCTTTCTCACCGGTCTCATCGGCAGCAGCATCAGCAATCTCTATTTCTTTCTGCGGCCGGAACCTGTCGCCTGGTCCAGCTGGATTCTCATCATCGGAGTGGCATTAGGATGCAGTGCCAGTTTGTTTGGGGGAGCCCTTCCTCTCTTAGAGCTCATCCGGACAGATCCCATTAAAGCGCTGAGCGGCCGGGTCGCCAGCCGCGAGAGCGCTCGAAAAGCCCGAAGAGCGGCTCTTGCAGGTCTATTTATTCTTTTGATCAGCTTGATACTTTTTCTACTCCCAGGGGCTCACATCTATGTTGGTTTTGCCGGTGTTTTTGGTTTTGTTCTCGGCGTAAGCCTTCTCACAGGAGTTGTATTGGTGGTTCTCCATCCCGTCCTGAACAAGATACTTGGAACACTGGGAAAACTTCCTGGAAAAGTGGCAGCAGGGAATATCCGTCAGAATTTAGGACGGACCGGCGTGGCGATTGCCGCTTTCATGATCTCCCTGTCCATGTCCATTGGTCTGGGTTCAATGATCGGAAGTTTCCGGCAATCACTTATCTGGTGGATGGGGACCCAGATTCGCGGAGATCTCTATATCGGGAAAATTTTAGAAGCAGAAGTCCCCGAAGATTTCTATGAAGAGATCCGAAAAATTGAAGGACTCGGTGGTGTCCATCCTTATCGGAATGTCCAGACCCTATACCGTAACACTTCCATTAATGTGAGCGCCGTCGATGCTTCGGTGTTAGAGAAATATGCACGATTCGGTTGGTTGAAAGGAGGAAATGAAAACTGGGCATTGGTTAAACAGGGAGGGGTCATTATCTCGGAGAGTTTTTCACGCCGTTTTGGGGTGAAGTCAGATGAGGCCATTGTGCTGGAGGGCATTCAAGGACCGACTGAGTTCAAGGTAGGAGCCATTTTTTATGATTATACAACCGAACATGGGCTCGTGATGATGGACCGCAATACCTTCCTAAAAACCTTTGGGGATCCAACGCTCAATAACATCGGCATTTTTATCGATCCTGACCATCCCCGCCGTGCCGAACTTCTTCAGGAGGTGAGAAAGAGGGCGGAGGGGAGAGGCCTCCCCGTGTTAACCGGTGCACAGCTTCACGAAAATATTCTTGAAGTGTTTGATACCACGTTTGCGATTACCCGCTCGATGCGGGCCATTGCCATCGTCGTTGCCTTTTTCGGTATCGCAGGGGCATTGCTCACCCTTTTCATAGAGCGAAGCCGTGAATTTGGCATTTACCGAGCCCTTGGCTTTTCGACAGGACAGGTGGCAAAGATGACCCTGATGGAGGGCCTTGGAATGGGATTGGTGAGCTTTCTCCTCAGTATGGCCATCGGCACAACCCTTGCAGTCCTCCTCATCAAAGTCATCAATATCAGAAGCTTTAACTGGACCATTTTTTATTACCCCGCGTTGCAACCTTATCTTTTAACCGGGGTGACGGCAATTCTTGCCAGTATCGGTGCGGCGGCTTATCCAATTTGGAAGGTGTATCGGACGTATCCTCATATTCAAATGCGAGAGGAATAACTCCCCTCATTCCCCCCCCCTTATTTTAAGGGGGGGATAAGAAGTATTAAATGAAAGATTACCCGAGAAAATCTCTTTTGAGACTATTATCTTTTTTAATCGCGATGGGGTGTTTCTATTACGGATATCTTATTATCGCTTACGCTAACGACTGGAAGCAGGCCATTGAGCCATGGAAATGGGTTTTCCCAAGGGATCATGGATCTCATCCACAATTTCGCACGGAATGGTGGTACTTCACCGGCAACCTTACCGATTCTTTAAAAAAACGTTTTGGCTACCAGCTCACCTTTTTTCGGCAAGGGGTGCTCTATCAGGCGAATGATCCAAGTCATCCTTGGGCGATCCGAGATGTATATCTCGCCCATTTCACACTGACCGATGTTTCTGCAAATCAATTCTGGTATGCTGAACGTGCGTCTCGTAAAGGTCCGGGGCTCTCAGGAGCGGCAGAAGACGGTATGGATGTATGGCTCCTCAATTGGTCGGCAAAAATGGAAGGAAATAAAATAAAAGTCGAAGCACGCCATCAGAACATGGAACTCTCTTTGGTTCTCAAACCAAGAAAACCACTTGTCTTCCATGGGAAGAACGGACTTAGTCAAAAGGGACCACTGGAGGGGGAAGCGTCATACTATTTCTCTTATACGAATATGGAGACTGAGGGATGGATCAAGACGCCCCAGTCTGAATCCACCATCCCTATAAAAGGAACAAGTTGGTTCGATCACGAATTCGGTTCAAATCAACTCACCCCAAATCAGGCCGGTTGGGATTGGTTCAGCCTCCACCTCTCCGATGGTCAAGATCTGATGATCTACTTCCTGCGTCGGAAGGATGGCTCCGTCGAACCCTCTTCATCAGGCACTCTGGTGAAACGCTCAGGTGAGGGGATTCATCTCAAACTCGCTGACATCAATGTTGAAGTCCTTGGTTACTGGAAAAGCCCTAAAAGCGAAGGCAGGTATCCGAGTCGCTGGAGGATCAAAGTGCCCTCTGTTAGGATAGAGATGGAGATTAGCTCTCTTGTACCATCTCAGGAACTCCTCACAGAGGGCTCCACCGGTGTGATTTATTGGGAAGGAGCGGTTGCTGGAAAAGGGACATCCGCTGGCAGACCCATTACCTCCGAGGGTTATGTTGAACTCACTGGATATGCCGGCAGTTTAGGTGGACTTTTTTGATGGTGCGAATATTGGAAATGATAAGCGCACTTGGCATAGCCTCGGGCATTCGCTTCACCTAATGTCCAAATGACCACGGTACCCTTGCCACAAGAGAGATCTATTCATCAAGGAACCGTATCACTTCACCGTTTGGAATAGGTCTCAGGCGGCCACCTTGATTCATGTCACGGACTTTGCCTGCTGTAATGAGGGCATCATCGGGATATCCGCGCTCTTCCCAAAAGCCGGAGATATAACGGTCCATCAATTCGACCTTCACAACACTCTTCGCTGACTTGTAGCCCCACAGATAAGGACAAAATCCCCTGACAGGGCCTCCATAATCCTCTTCCAGGTATTCGGCATCGAACTCGTAAGCGAGAAGGGTTCTCTCACGAAGAGCCACCTCGATAGCCCGACCCTCACGGTTGAGCTTACCCGGATGGCCCTCCACCCAGAAAATTGGCGTACGTAACTCTTTCAGCCTGCTCATCGATCACCTCTTGGGTTTGGATTTCTCTTTCTTTAATTATAGGGAGGTTTCGGACTTGTGGCAAGTATTCAATCTTATATAAACCAGAATAAAATAACCTTAGAATGAGAAAAAGTCAAAAACTTGTTCCATATGAAATCCTATGATATGTTTTACAATATGAGGGAACATTGGGATGCCATCGTCATTGGTGCAGGCATGGGTGGGCTTACGGCTGCAGCCCATTTGGTCAAGGCGGGTCTTAGGGTCTTAGTTCTGGAAAGAAACCCTCATCCCGGGGGGACTGCCTATGTCTATCACAGAAAGGGATTTACCTTTCCCATGGGCCCCCTTGGATTTAGCCTTCCAACCCTTGTTCAAAATGCCCTAAACGATCTTGGGGTTGGAGAAGATCTCAAATTTTCTCGGGTTCACTTTCGGATAAGAGCCTTTGGTCTGGACCTCCCCTTATCAATGCACTTCGCAGAACTGGTCAGATCGTTAGCAAAATCTTTTCCTACCGATGCTGAGGCAGTGGAATATTTCTTTAAAGACATGGATGAATTCATATCCAAACCGAAGGCTGATCTCAATGGATATAAACTCAATCATACACATAACATTTCCGCATCAGAGTATCTTCACAATCTGATCAAAGACTGGAGACTCCGACGTATTCTGGGAAGCATTGGTACAAGGGAGCCCTACAGTGGCCTTCCCCTTCTTGCAGCCATGTGGAATCTCATGTGCCATGAAGGAATATGGTTTCCGGAAGAGGGAATGCAGTCTTTCTGCCATCGGTTAGCCCGGGCAGTGGCTGGAAACAATAAAATCAGTGGTGAGATTCAATTGAACAGAGAGGTTGCCAAGATTCGAGTGGATCAAGGGAAAGTCTCTGGTGTGGTGCTCAAGGATGGAACTCAGATTGACTCCCCTTCTGTCATTTCGAATGCCGACTATAAAAGGGCTTTCCTCAAATTGATGGACCCCAAGACGATTCCTCTTGAGTGGTACAATGCTGTGTCCGCGGCTAAACAAACTGAATCCATTTTCCAGGTCTGTCTTGGGGTGGATGCAACCAAAGCTGATTTTTCAGCCTTTAAAGAGGCAGGCAGGCTGATTTACAGACGAAGTCAGGAGAATATTAAGGAGAAAAAAATAGATTGGAATGCATCAGACATTGATCCAGATGGTCTCGCCAGCCAAGAACTGGAAGTGAGCCTCTGGGGAAAAGATTTGGAAATGCTCTCCTCTGAAGGGAGAGCACCCATTGTGATCCGGGCGGAAGCAGATTACGACCATTTTGCTAAATACCGATTGGGTTGGAGGCAAAGGTCTCCAGAATATCAAGGGTATAAAACACGACTTGCCCAAGCTCTGATTCGGGAGATCGATCAATTAATTCCAGGCCTTGAAAAAGCGATCTTGGTGACAGATGTGGCCACCCCTCTCACATTTGAGGATCAGGGTGGCAGAAGTGGAGGGGCGGTAGCAGGGTGGTCATGGGATTATGAAGATTTTCGTGATGATCAGCCTAAAGAACTTATAGGCACACCGATCAAGGGCCTCTACATGGCTGGTTATCAGGCCTTCTCGGCACTCTTTATGGGAGGGGTGCCCACAGCCTTAGAGAGCGGAATACGGGCAGCCAAAGCTGTCCTTGAGGGTGCCCCACCAACAGAAAAGATTCTGATCCCCGGGGTAAAATAAAAGTTCAGGTCTCTTGTCAATAATACACAATGAAAACGCAATGGACCTCATTTACATTTTATGAATCTTGTTCTATTTTTAATTGTTTGGATCTTTAACTGGGACCCATGCCCGATAGCCTGTCGGGATAGAACAATGGGGAAAGGGGTATCACCGTGTATCTCATCGCCCTAAAAATGCTGGTCGGTGATCGGGGCAAGTACCTTGGAATCATAATGGGACTGACGTTTGCGTCTCTGCTCATCACCCAACAATCGTCCATTTTCACAGGGTTGATGACCCGCACCTATGGCGCAATCACCGACCTCTCCCAGCCTGATATCTGGGTGATGGACCCCAAAGTCCTCTTCATTGACGATATCAAACCCCTCCAGGATACGGAACTCTTTCGCGTCCGGGGTGTGGAGGGAGTGGAATGGGCCGTTCCCCTTTATAAGGGTCTTCTGAAAGCCCGCTTACAGGACGGTAATTTTCAGATCTGCAACGTCCTTGGCCTTGATGATTCCACACTCATCGGGGGGCCACCGCAAATGATCGAGGGAAACCTGAGCGACCTGCGCCGGCAGGACGCAATTATTGTCAATGACATCGGGGCCAGGACTCGGCTAGCCAAACGACCCAAGGAAGGCGGTGGAAAACCTGTTCCTCTCCAGATCGGCGATACTCTGGAGATCAATGACCACCGTGCTGTGGTCGTAGGTATTTGCCGGGTGTCGCGAACCTTTCAATCCCAGCCTGTGGTCTACACGACCTACAGCCGGGCGACCGTCTTTGCCCCCCGGGAGCGAAAACGCCTATCCTTTGTCCTGGTCAAGGCAAGGGAGGGAGAAAATCTTAAGGCATTGTGCGAACGGATTAGGAAAAGCACGGGATTGGCGGCGTATACAGCCCAGGAATTCAAAGATGTTACCTATAACTATTATATGAAATACACGGGTATCCCGATCAACTTCGGAATTGCCGTCATGCTGGGATTTATCATCGGCACCGCCATCGCAGGCCAGACATTTTATAACTTTACCCTTGAAAACCTGCGTTATTTTGGAACCCTCAAGGCCATGGGAGCGACGAATGGGATTCTCCTGCGCATGATTCTTTTGCAGGCTCTGATGGTCGGTGCTCTGGGTTATGGCCTTGGAGTCGGGTGCGCTGCTCTCTTTGGATATCTGTTTCAGGGAACGGAACTCTCTTTTCGCCTGACCCAGGACCTTCTCTTCGTATCTGCGGGAGCGATTATTATCATTATCATCTTTTCAGCCCTGATCAGTATCCACAAGGTAATGCGCCTCGAACCAGCCATCGTTTTTAAAGTATAGAGGCACTCGATGTCAACGAATGGAATGGCTGTTTATTGCGAGGGAGTGACTAAGACCTATATCACAGGGTCTACCAAGGTTCAGGCGCTTCGAAGCATTGACCTAAACGTACGCTTAGGAGAACTGCTCATGCTGGTTGGCCCTTCGGGCTGTGGCAAGACGACCCTCATCTCCGTGATCGCCGGTATTCTGGACCACGACGAAGGGGAGTGCCTGGTTTTTCAGCAGAATCTGAGGGCCATGGGGCAGACACAGAAAACCCGCTATCGGGGAGCTAACATTGGATTTGTTTTTCAGGCCTACAATCTGATTCCGACCCTCTCAGTGATGGAAAATGTGGCCGTTCCCTTGCTAATCCTTGGGAAGAGCCGTGCGGAGGCTCACTCCCGGGCGAGGGAGATCCTCGTCCGTGTAGGTCTGGAAGACAAACTAAAGGTTTTGCCTGGTGATCTTTCCGGCGGGCAGCAGCAACGGGTGGCCATTGCCAGGGCACTGGTGCACAGTCCCAAACTGATTGTTTGCGATGAACCGACCAGCTCCCTCGATGCCGATACCGGACGGCTGGTCATGGAGGTCCTCCGGCAAAAGGCCCTGTCTGCTGACCGGTCTCTTATTATCGTCACACATGACAATCGTATTTTTAATTTTGCGGACCGCATCGCCCGCATGGATGATGGGCGGATCGTCTTGGTTGAACCTCAGGTCGCTCATCAGTAAGGAGGGCTCATGATTCGAAAATACCTTCTTCCGGTTCTTGCCGTCGCGGGCCTTGTTTTCGCGATCTGGATGATGAAACAGGCGGCCAAGCCGGTTCCCGCCGGCAAACCTGTGTCAGACCCGCCGCGTTCTCCTTTTGCGAATAAGATCTCCGGGTCGGGAATCGTGGAGGCAAACACCCGCAACATCTCCATTGGTTCTCATGTCCCGGGAATTGTGACCAGAGTCTTTATCACGGTGGGCAAAAGAGTGAAACCTGGAGACCCCTTGTTTACCCTGGATGACCGAAAGCAGCAGGCAGACCTCGCAGTAAAAGAAGCTGCCCTTAAGGAAGCCAGAGCAAGGTTGGCCAAACTGAAACAGGCCCCTCGTGCCGAGGAGCTGCCTCCAGCCTTGGCCAGGGTCAAAGAAGCCGAAGCGATTCTCGAAGACGCGAGATACCAACTTCAGATTACCGAGAAGTTAAAAGACGCCCGGGCCATTGCCATCGACAATGTTATTAAGCGGCAATATGCGTTCGAAGCTGCCGAAGCAAGATTGACTCAGGCCAAAGCTGATCTCAAGCTGTTAGAGGCTGGATCCTGGAAGCCGGACATCGATGTGGCTACGGCCAACGTCACCGCGGCCGAAGCAGAGGTGCAGGGGGCGCGAGTAGAGATCGACCGTCTGACCGTGAGGGCACCGGTCGAGGGTGATATTCTACAGGTCAACGTCCGTCCGGGGGAATTTGCCCCAGGCGGCCCGACGCCAGACCCCTTGATCCTCCTGGGCAATCTGGATAAACTTCATGTCCGCGTGGACATCGATGAGAATGACGCCTGGCGCTTCCAACGGGAGGCCCCGGCGGTCGCCTATATCCGTGGCAGTCCCCAGTTCAAGACGGACCTGACTTTTGAATACATGGAAGCTTACATTGTGCCGAAGCGTTCCCTGACCGGGGACAGCACCGAAAGGGTAGACACCCGGGTCATGCAGGTGATCTACAGCTTCAAGCGGGGCAAACTCCCGATTTATCCGGGACAGCTCATGGATGTATATATCGATGACCGGGCGCCTCGCCCTGCCCAACCTTTCCCAGCAATCGAGAAAGAAAGCAAGAAATGAAAAGAAGCGGATTCATTTTTTGGTTTCACCCCTTACCCTTTACGACTTCCGACTTACGGTAGTCAAAGGCCGGAGGAACAGGAAGATGGGAATTCAGATCGGAGACAAGGCACCTGATTTCAAAGCCGAGGGCTATTACCGGGGAACGACTCGGGAAATTCAGCTTTCCTATTACCGGGGGCAATGGGTTGTGCTTCTTTTCTATCCCGGCGATTTCACCATTGTCTGACCAACGGAGATGGCGGCAGTTGCCGTCAAATATCCCGCCTTCCGAGAACTGGGGGCCGAGGTATTAGCCATCAGTGTTGATTCCACAAACACTCACAAAGAATGGCATGAAAAGGAGCTGTCCCGGATCGTAGAAGGGGGAGCCCTTTTTCCCATGATCTCCGATCCAGGCGGAAAAATCGGCTTTCTCTTCGGAGTCTATGATGGGAAAACGGGGTTAGATCTTCGCAGTCACTTCTTGATTGATCCCCAGGAAGTCATTCAAGCCGTTGAAGTCCTGGCCACACCCGTTGGACGCAGCGTCGCCGAGATCCTGAGGCAATTGAGAGCCCTTCAGCACCACCAGGCGACAGGGGAATTCATGCCCTGCGGCTGGGAGCCAGGGAAACCAACTCTGGCCAATGAGGAAGAGAGTCCTTCAATCTCCGGGAAGATTTGGGAAGTTTGGAAGCCCAGAAATGCGTTTTGAATGGTGGAAAAATCACTTATGAAAAAACCAAGTTGGCGATCTTTTTTTACAAATCTTAAAATCGATATGCCTTGGCTGAAAAAATTGCGACTTCTTCTCAAGAATAATTGGATCAAAATAAGAAATTCGCAAACCTGTTGCGGTCATCCGGGTGAACCGGGTTGCTGACAGCCTAAGGAGAAAGACCTTGGGGAGGCCTGAAAGTAGAGGAGACATCATGGAAAAGATACGATTGGGGATCAGCACCTGTCTATTGGGTGAAAATGTCCGCTATGATGGGGGTCATAAGCTGGATCGGTTTCTCACGGATACCTTGGGACAATATGTGGAGTATGTCCCAGTATGCCCTGAAGTGGAATGTGGCCTCCCGATCCCAAGGGAGGCAATGCATCTGGAGGGAGATATAGATTCTCCCCGTCTTGTGACGATCCGAACTAAACAGGATATGACGGATCGGATGGTGCAGTGGGCCCGGAACCGTGTTTCAGAGTTAGAGAAAGGAGATCTTTGTGGCTTTATTTTTAAGAGCGATTCTCCGAGCAGCGGCATGGAGCGGATCAAGGTCTATAGTGAAAAAGGGATGCCTGTGAAAAAGGGAGTGGGGATGTTTGCCAGGATATTCATGGAACACTTTCCGCTTCTACCAGTAGAGGAGGAGGGACGCCTCCACGATCCCAACCTCCGGGAAAATTTCATCGAACGGATCTTTACCTTGAAAAGGTGGCGAGAGATCCTTGAAAGAAAGGAAAGCCGGGGAAACGTCGTGGACTTCCATACGAGGCACAAATTGTTGATACTTTCACACAGTCCAAAGCATTATCAAACAATGGGAAAACTCGTGGCGAAAGCAAAGGATCTTCCTTTGAAAGAACTCTACCAAAAATATCAGACCCTTCTCATGGAATCCCTTTACCTAAAGACCTCACCGAAGAAGAATGCCAATGTCCTTCAACATTTGATGGGTTACTTTAAGGAACAGTTGTCCTCTGACGAAAAAAAGGAATTACTGGAGGTCATTGAACATTATAGGCAGGAATATATCCCTCTCATTGTGCCTATCACACTGATTCAGCATTATGTTCGAAAGTATGATCAACCTTATCTCAAAGAACAGGTTTATTTAAATCCTCATCCTTTGGAACTACAATTACGAAACCACGTCTAATTGGGGAAGGTTATACATTTTAATTTGAACCCGTCTCCAATTACAATTACGAATTTTCTAAAAAGGGGGATGAAGTTGAAGAGATTGACCTCATTAAAACAACAATTGAAAGATTTACTTTTTTCTCAATCCCTTGCGGTGTTGGCGACCCAGTATAGAGGACAACCCTATGGGAGTTTAATTGCTTTCGGCGTCACGGATGATTTGAAACATCTTTTATTCGCGACCACTCGATCGACTCGCAAGTATACCAATCTTTCCAAGAACCCGAAGGTGGCCATTGTGATCGATAATCGATCCAATCGGGTGGATGATTTTGCCAAAGCCATCGCTGCAACCGCGACCGGAACGGTTGAGGAATTGAAGGGTAAGGGAAAAGAAAGATATCTAAAGCTCTATCTTTCGAAACACCCCTACTTGAAGGAGTTCGTCAGCTCCCCCACCTGCGCTTTTCTCCGGGTAAGAGTGGATACCTATTATATCGTCAGCCGTTTCCAAAATGTGATGGAGCTGCATATTAGATCATGAATTGGATACTTCCACTTCATCAAATTGAAGATCAAGACAAGGAGTCTGTCGGAGGGAAAGCCTTCTCTCTCGCCAAAATGGTCCAAAGGGGAATCAATATTCCTGAAGCCGTCTGCATCCAGGCAGCAGCTTATTTTCATTATGTGATGGAGACTGGATTACGAGACCGGATTTTATTGGAATTAAATCGAAAAGACTTTCAGGACATGCGATGGGAGGAGATATGGGATACCTCTTTACGGATTCGAAACATGTTCCATAATACCCCCATCCCTCCTGATTTATCCAGGTCTTTGAAGATAGAAATCGAAGAAAAATTTAAGGATCAGCCGGTAGTGGTCAGATCGTCTGCACCCGGAGAGGATTCCTCTCAAACTTCCTTTGCAGGGCTCCACGAATCCTATGTCAATATTCGAGAGGCAGAGACTATCCTCGAACATATCCGCCTCGTTTGGGCATCCCTTTGGTCAGACCGGGCCCTACTCTACCGGCAGGAGTTAGGTCTTGATGTCGGAAAAAGCACGATGGCTGTGCTGGTACAGAGGTTAATCATAGGCGAACGCTCTGGAATTGTTTTTGGAGTAAATCCTAATGATAAATCCCAGGCCGTGATCGAAGCGGTTTATGGTCTCAATCAAGGACTGGTGGATGGTACCATCGAGCCAGACCGTTGGATCCTCGATCGGAAAACAGGCCAGATTCTCTCCCATCACGCCCCCTCTCGCGAAAAATGGATCACACCTTCGGAGGAGGGTATTCATATCGATTCCTTGCCCCTTGATAAGTCGAATAGGTCTCCTCTGACGGAGCAAAAGATCGACAAAGTGTTTCATCTCTGCCTTCGATCGGAAGAATATTTTGGAGCTCCTCAGGATATGGAGTGGACCTTTCAAGGGGAAGACCTCTATCTCCTACAATCGAGGCCTATTACTACCCTTTCATCTCAATCCCCAGAAGACAAACGTCCCTGGTATCTCTCTCTTCGGAGAAGCTTTGAGAATCTGAAGACTCTTCGAAAAAAGATTGAGGAAGAATGGATCCCGGCCATGATCTGTGAAGCAGACCATCTCGCCCTCGAAGATATGTTTAGCCTTTCTGATTCCCAACTGGCTGATGAAATTGAGAAAAGAAGAGATGTTCATAACCGATGGCTTGAAATTTATTGGAGGGAATTCATTCCCTTTGCTCATGGTATGAGATTGTTTGGTCAGGTCTATAATGATTTCTTTCATCCCTCCGACCCTTATGAATTCATGGATCTGTTGGCGAACAGAGAACTGAAGAGCCTCGAAAGAAATCGGAGACTTCAGAGAATGGCCTCTTGGATAAGGAAGGATTCTCTCCTTGCTAAAAATCTTAGGGAGGGAAGGATGAACAAGAATGAAAAATTTGTAAAAGAATTTGACCAGTTTATCAAAGAGTTTGGGGATCTATCCTGTTATAACCAAAAATTGGCTGCCTGTGACCTCGATATCGAGGCAATCGTTAGACTCTTACTCGAGATGGCCAAACAACCACCTAAAAAGAGGAAAGAGGGGAAGAATACTGAAACAATGCGAGAAAACTTCATTTCCCGTTTTAAGGATGAACAGAAAGGATTTGCCACGGAGCTCCTCGATTTAGGGCGAGCAAGCTATCAGCTAAGAGACGATGACAATATCTATCTCGGGAGAATAGAGAGGCAAATGGTAACGGCCGTCAATGAGGGAAAACGTCGCATCGAAAAGCGGATAGGCCATCGGATCGATTCTATCGAAATATCTGAACTCATGGGTGCTCTAAAAAATCCAGATCATCTTCCAAAAGAAAAAACCGTTGATGATAAAACGACCACACCTCCCATGAGCCAAGAGTGGATCAAGGTGAGACAAATCGTCGGACAACCCGCAAGCCCGGGGATCGCGAAGGGAAAGGCTCATGTGATTCTGAATCCTTCTGATCTTTTTGATTTTAAATCCGGAGAAATCCTTGTTTGCGATGCCATCGATCCGAATATGACTTTCGTTATCCCGATTGCTGCTGGGATTGTGGAGCGAAGAGGGGGAATGTTAATCCATGGTGCGATTATTGCCAGGGAATACGGTCTTCCCTGTGTGACGGGGGTCCCCAATGCCACTTCTCTCATTAAAACAGGAGATCCGGTGACTGTGGATGGGTTCTTGGGGATCGTTATTTTAGGCTAATTAACCAACAAAAACGATAAGTTGCTCGTTTTGACCTTCAGCTTTTATTATTTACTTTATTCTTTTATTTTTTCAACTATAATGGAGACATAATATTTAATTTAAAATCTTTCCCTTCGATTGAATAAAATGAAAGCAAAATGATGGAGAGAGGTGGCTGAAACGGTTGAGGTTTGATTGAACGGAGGAAGCTTTTAACCTGAGAGGGAAATTTAAAACATGCCTATTGGACCAAAGTCCAATGGCGGGTTTTTTGGAGCTGTGATAATACTTGATCATAAATTAATTTA
>DCUS01000017.1:4202-5766 GCA_002327885.1 Syntrophaceae bacterium UBA2208 | reverse complement strand
GATGATATGATCAAACAGGGTCTGTTTAAAGACGAGAAGATCAACATTCATTACGAAGTGGTGAAATAATCAAGGAATTGATAGCGGGTGGGGGCGACTTTAGTCGCCCGTCATAGGGGAGGCTAAAGCCTCCCCTACCCTTTGTTTACTTTTCAGACGAGAGGTTCAAGCATGTTGGAATTGAAAAATGTTGAGGTGAAATATCTCAATACCATATTGGTGTTGAAGGGGGTTAACATCCAGCTTGAAACAGGTGGGTTTGCTTGCATTTTAGGAGCCAACGGCGCCGGGAAGACGACGACCCTTAAGGCCATTTCTGGACTGTTACGAACCGAAGAGGGTGAGGTGACGGATGGGGTTGTTTCTTACGAAGGGAAACTCATCCATAAATTCTATCCCGAAGACATCGCCAGGATGGGAATCCTTCAAGTCATGGAGGGGAGGCGATTAGCCGAACACCTCACCGTTGAGGAAAACCTTCGAGCAGGAGGACTCATCATCCCAAAGAGTAAGGCAAATTCCAAAAAGGACCTGGAAAAGGTATATGGCTATTTCCCAAGGTTGATAGGGATTAAAGATAACACATCCGGTTACTGTTCCGGAGGGGAACAACAGATGATTGCTATGGGCCGCTGCCTGATGGGACATCCTAAAATCATGCTCCTCGATGAACCTTCCATGGGCTTGTCTCCTTTACTGGTCAGGGAAATCGCTGATATCGTAAGGAGGATCCATGTGGAAGGAAGAGTCTCCATTCTTTTAGTTGAGCAAAATGCCCATATCGCCTTGGAATTAGCAGAATACGGTTATGTGATGGAAAATGGCAGAATCGTTTTGGATGGCCCTGCAGAAAAATTGAAAAACAATGAAGATGTTAAAGAATTTTATCTCGGATTTACGGGGATGGGGCAGAAACGAAGTTATCGTGACGTGAAGCATTATAAACGCCGGAAACGGTGGTTAGGCTAAAAAAAATCTTCTCTTTTCTACACACTTTTTTTATTTCCCATTTACAATCATTCATTGTGATGATGCTTATTAAGTTCTTAATCCCATTTTTTACAGATTTTTGGGACTTAAGAACTGTTGGACTTTATTAATATTTTCACATTAAAAATAGAAGATTTTACTTGACAAACCGATAAGGTTTTGTTACTCAGGTTGAGCAAATTTTGGGTGGGGTTTTCTTGTTCTGATTTAATCCATTCCTGTTTAATACCAACAATTTGAAAGTGGTTTAAAAGAGGACTTATTGCTGTGTCTTTTGCAGTAATTAAAAGAGAAAAATTCTCCCGTCGTTGCTTTTTAAATATAACTTTTTGAGACGATCTCAAAGGAGATTTTAAAAATGGCTGTCAGCAGGGAGGTTCAACTTCAAGTCAAGAATATTCATATGGCGTTCGGTGGGGTCCAGGCCCTGATGGATATTAGTTTAGAGGTTAAAAAAGGGGAGATCTTTTCAATCATCGGGCCCAATGGCGCAGGAAAAACAGTTCTCCTAAACTGTATTAATGGCCTTTACCATCCACAAAGGGGACAAATTTATTTTGAAGGAAAAGAAATC
>DCUS01000017.1:0-4087 GCA_002327885.1 Syntrophaceae bacterium UBA2208 | reverse complement strand
AGACGGCTCGTGAAGAGCTCGAACACAGAGATTTCATTGAAAGAGAGATCATCGATCTCCTCGAGATCGAACATATCAGGGATAAGGTGGTTGGAATGTTACCCTACGGACTTCAAAAGCGAGTCGAATTGGCAAGGGCATTAGCGCTCAATCCTAAGATCATTTTGTTAGATGAACCTCTTGCGGGTCTCAATTTAGAAGAGGTGGAGGACATGGCTCGATTTATTCTTGATGTCAACGAAGAAGAAAGGTGGCAGACGACCTGTGTTCTTGTTGAGCATGATATGGGTGTGGTAATGGATATTTCCCATCGGGTAATGGCTCTTAACTTTGGCGAGAAAATCGCAGAAGGAACCCCTCCTGAGATTCAGAAAAATCCACATGTGATCAAGGCCTATTTGGGAGAGGCGGAGGATCTGTATGTCTCACGTCGGTAACTGGAATGAAATTGAGATTACGAAGGATATGACTATCCCCAAACTCTGGCTGCAAGCTGCCCAGAAATATGGAGAGAAAAAAATAGCCATGAGGGAGAAGGAATTCGGAATATGGGTTCCCATCACATGGAGACAGTACTACGAGAATGTCAAAACGATCGCCCTGGGAATGATGTCGCTTGGTTTGGAAAAAGAAGATAAGGTGGCAATGATTGGCGATAACCGACCTGAGGCCCTCTGGGCAGAGATGGCCGCCATGTGTGTGGGGGGGATAGGAGTATGGCTTTTCCAAGATTCTCTCATCGACGAGGTTAAATATATCATCGACCATGCAGATGCCAAATTGATGGTAGGGGAAGGGCAGGAGGAAGTGGATAAATGTCTGATGATCAGAGACAAATGCCCGAAGCTGAAGAAGATGATCTGGGATGACCCGAAAGGAATGAGAGACTACGATGATCCCATGCTCATCAGCATTAAGGAATTAATGAAGATAGGCGAAGAAGTGGATAAAAAGGAACCCGGGCTCTTCGTAGAAATGATTAAGAGAGGAAAAGGAGACGATATTTGCCTTCTCTTCTACACTTCCGGGACGACCGCCCTTCCTAAAGGGGCTCTTCTCTCCCATTATAATATGTTAACCATGGGTTTAAACTTAATGCGGGTCGACCCTTATTTTGAAACGGATGATTTCGTCTCCTATCTTCCATTCGCCTGGATTGGAGAACAGATGATGTCTATCTCCTGTGGAATTCAGGCCGGATTTACAGTTAATTTTCCGGAAGAACCCGAGACCGCTCAGGAGAATATTCGTGAGATTGGTCCTCATGTGATGTTTGCCCCTCCTCGAATCTATGAGCAGATGGTAAGAAATGTCCAGGTCAAATACCTCGATGCAAGCTGGTCCAAGAGAAACGCTTATGAATTGGCAATGAAAATAGGCTATCATGTCGCCGAATTGAAGTTTATGAAAAAGTCTGTTCCATTATATTGGAAAGTTTTAAACAACCTTGCCTACTTAGGTGTCCATAAAAAATTAAAAGATCATTTAGGTCTTTCAAGGATCAGGGACACCTATACCGGAGGCGCGGCCATGGGACCGGATCATTTCCGATTCTTTCATGCGATTGGAGTAAACCTGAAACAGATCTACGGCCAAACAGAAATTGCGGGGATTTCAGTGCTCCATCGTGATGGTGACATCAAATTTGATACCGTGGGGAAACCTATCCCTGAAACAGAGGTGAAAATCACTCCGGAAGGAGAGATCATCTCCAAAAGTCCTTCCGTTTTCATCGGATATTACAAGATGCCTGAGGAGACGACGAAAACGCTCCGGGAGGGATGGCTCCATTCTGGAGATACGGGTTTCATCGATGCCGAGGGCCATCTGGTCGTTTTTGACCGAACGAAAGATGTGATGACATTAAACGATGGGACAAAATTTGCTCCACAGTATTTAGAGACCCGACTTAAATTCAGCCCTTATATTAGAGACGTTTGGGCGATCGGTGACAACAGACCCTATGTCACGGGTGTGATCTGCATTGATTATAATGTGGTAGGGAAATGGGCGGAGGATAGAAATCTTGCCTACACCAGTTATCCGGAACTTTCCCAGATGCCGGAGATTTATGAACTCGTCAAAAAAGAAATTGTAAAAATGAATAACGATTTGCCTCCCGTTGCAAAAATCAAGAAGTTTGTTAATCTCTACAAAGAATTTGATGCGGATGACGATGAACTGACCCGAACCCGAAAATTGCGAAGGGCTTTTGTCGAAGAACGATATAAAGACATTGTGAACGGGCTTTATTCGGAGTCCCAGAACGTCCATATGGACACCAACATCACTTATGAGGATGGAAGGGTGGTTCACATCAAAACGGATCTGAAGGTGATAGAAGTACCGCAATAAAGCCCAATGGTCAATGACCAATTTTCAATTAGCGATTCTCAACGAAAGTGTGGGTAGGGGTGACTTTAGTCGCCCCTCAAATGATAAATCATATGGCACAACCACCCCACTTCGAAATCGATGGAGGAATATATTTCGTAACAACACGAGTTAAACAAGAGGGACTCTTTTTGGCCAAACATGAAGTTGAAATAATTGGGAATACCATCTTAGATTCATCAACAAGAAAAGAGATGACCTTATATGCCTATGTTGTTATGCCCAATCATATGCATATACTCATAAAACCTATTATCTGTGGAATTTCAAAGGCTATGCAGCTTATTAAGGGAAGATCTTCAAGGCAGATAAATGAAGGCAATTTCTGGCAGAAAGGGTTTTTTGATTTTGGAATCCTCACTGAAGAAAAATTCAGAGAAAAGTTCAATTACATTCATTTCAATCCAGTAAAGTGGGGTTTGGTGAAAGAGGCAGAGGATTATAAATATTCAAGTGCCATGGCATACAAAGCGGAGCATGGAGAAGTCTTTTATGAATAAAGGGAGGCTAAAGCCTCCCCTACCCCTTTTTGAAGTTTATTGCTAATTTTGCAATTTATATTGATTTTTAAAGGGAGGCTGTATGGAGCTTTTTTTGATGACTATGATCAATGGTATCATGGTCGGAGGTGTTTATGCCCTGGTCGCTCTGGGATGGGTCCTCATCTATAAATGCTCAGGTGTTCTGAATCTGGCCATGGGGGAGTTGACCCTGATCGGGGCTTATGTCACCTTGACCTTTTATCAGGCAGGCGTCCCCTTTATTCTGTCGATCGGTTGTACTCTCATCATCGGAATTATCCTCGGTATCCTGGTTGAAAGAATCTTCCTTGATAAGTTGATCGGTGAACCCATCCTGGCTGTGATCATGGTAACCGTGGGGCTTTCTTTCTTCTTCAGAGGGATGATCGAATTCATCTGGGGGACCAACACACGAGTTTATACTCCTCCCGTCTTTCCACTCGAGCCGATTACCCTCGGCTTTGTTAAAATTTCAAATGTTTATCTTTGGTCATTTATTTTAGCCATATTGCTCTTTGTTATTTTTGCGGCCTTTTTTAAATACTCACGCTGGGGCTTGGCCATGCAGGCGACAGCCGATGATGAAACGGCTGCCCTCTCCCTGGGTGTGAGCGCCCGGTTTGTTTATGCAGGGGCCTGGGCCATTGCCTTTATGTCAGCCGGTGTCGGTGGCGCCCTTTTAGGAAATATCAACGGGATCAATATTTCCGTCGGCTATCTTGGCCTTCTAGTCTTACCTGCGGTCGTTTTAGGAGGTCTCAATTCCATTCCCGGGGCGATTGTAGGAGGGATCACAGTCGGAGTACTACAAAATTTATCTGGCGCCTATCTTGACCGTTATTTTCCAGGGGGAGTGAAAGAGGTCTTTCCCTTTGCCTTTATGGCAGTCTTTTTACTTTTTAAACCTTACGGATTCTGGGGCTGGGAACGTATTGAACGGATGTAAGTAGTCAACAGAAAATGAAAGATGTCATTGCGGGGAGCTCTGCAGTGGCGAGATGAAGAACCAATACTCAGAGATTGCTTCGCTTCGCTCGCAATGACAGTCTATGCAAAGGAGAGCATCCTATGTCTCATGTGTGGCTACCTTGTGGCCTTTACCATCAAAAATATACTCAGGATCATGGTTGGTGGCAGACCCCCTTGATCAAGGGAAAAATGATTCTCCTCCT
>DCUS01000126.1 GCA_002327885.1 Syntrophaceae bacterium UBA2208 | reverse complement strand
ATGGTATCTAAGACAACCCGCTTCGCTCCGATGGAATCAATGGCATTCCCCAGGCGGATGAACAATCCTTCGAGGTCGTACTCACCCGTCTCCTCAATCGCGCTTCGATCGATGTAGACGTGGTCCGTTGCGATGAGACCACGCGACATCATGCCATGGAGATCAAAACCAAGGGAGATGAAGTTCTTCGCGAGATCCTCCGGCGTCTCCTCGAAGGACATGAAGACCCCGGGCTCTCCGTAATCCATGGCGCCCCGCATGAGAAACTCCATGGCGAAAAGTGTTTTGCCGGAACCCGCACCGCCGCAGACCAGAGTTGACCTGCCTCTCGGAAGCCCTCCCTTCGTGATTTCATCGAGACCCCTGATGCCCGTCGGGCATTTTTCAAGAACATCAACATCATGTTTTTCTTTAACCATCGTCATCTCCCAGCACCTTTGCCTCGTTAGAAAGCCCCACTGCTCACAGCGGGAATGACACGGCTGTTCCTTTTTCAGCGGACACGGTGTTTAATGCCCCGCATGAGACTTCCCGTTAAAAAGCCGAAGATCTTCTAACGGGGTTTACTTCCCGGAGCGTCTACCCCTTCTTCAAGGCTTCCTCTAAATCATTCATCAGATCTTGCATGTCCCCGTCTGCGCTCTTTTCACTCTTCAATCGCCTTAAGACTTCCGGATCATTGATCATCTTATGTAATCGAATGGCAAACTCATCGAGAGAGAATGGCTTTTTTATAAATTCTCGAGCCCCAGCAGAAATGGCTATCCCTGCTGAATGTTCTTGCTCAAAGGCTGTCATGACCACATCGATCTTCTTCCCCTTCATCTTATCTAAAGCATCCACTCCATCCGATTTATTAGAGTTGATTCTAATCGACCCTGAAAGACAAAGTCAATAGCCTCCCCCTATCTCCCCATTTCCTTATTCAGGGGGCTTCTTCTTGTCCTCCCACCACCAATTCTGGAATCCTCAGAGTGGGTTGGGCATCAGAAACCGGGACCCCCTGTCCATCCTTTCCGCAAGTTCCTATCCCAAATCCGAGATCGCTGCCGACCATATCAATATCTTTTAGGACTTGGGGTCCATTGCCAATGAGCATGGCCCCCCGGACGGGTTCTCCCACGCTTCCTTTTTCGATCAGGTATCCCTCACTCACTTCAAATACGAAATCCCCATTGACCGTATTGACCTGCCCCCCTCCCATCTTCTTTACGAGCAGACCTTTCTCCACGGAATGAACGATCTTTTCTGGACTCATGTCCCCAGGAAGAATCATGGTATTGCTCATCCTGGGGATGGGTTTTTGTTGGTAGGACTCCCTTCTTCCATTTCCGCTTGATTCGACCCCTTCTTCCCATGCCGTGAGTCGATCGTAAAGATAACCTTTTAAGACTCCTTTCTCCACCAAAACGGTCCGGCGAGAAGGGACCCCCTCATCATCGAAAGCATAAGATCCTCTCTTTTTGGGGAGGGTGGGATCATCGACCACCGTGATAAGGGAAGAAGCAACTTCTGCCCCCAATTTCTTCGAATACACCGAAAGACCTTGCTGAGCGAGATCTGCCTCCAATCCATGGCCAATGGCTTCATGGATCATTGTCCCCCCTGCTTCACTTGATATAATGACTGGCATTCTTCCCATCGGTGCTTTTCTGGCTGAAAGCATAAGGAGAGATCTCTTCGCGGCCACTTCCGCCACTTCCTCCGGGGGATGAAGATCTAAAAGTTCAAAACCCATCGTTCCCCCCACCGGTTCATATCCGGTCTGAATAATATCCCCTTTCGCTGACACAACCTGGACAGAAAAAACGGTTCCTACCCTTTCTCCTTCTATGAAAAGGCCCTCTGAATTTCCAATAGATAGTTTCTGGTGGAAATCCCGACAAAGGACTTTTACTTGTTGAACGTGGTGATGCACTCTCCGAGCCGCTTCATTGGCCCTCCTCACCATCGAAACCCTCTCTTCCATCGAAACTTCCTCGCGGGGTTTCTGACTCGGATAAAGAGACTTCAAAATGGAGTGAGATGACAGGGAGATCCCCTGTGACGGCGGAAGACTCGTCAATTTTTCCTCTCCACCCTCTCTCGCAGATCGACTGATCCTTCTGGCCAAATGGAATAGGGATTCCTTCGAGATCTCTGTTGTAAACCCATAAAATGTCTTTCTGCCAAAAAGGATTCGGAGGCCCACACCCACATCCAGACCTGAAATAACTTTTTCAATTCGGTTTTCTTCACAAATAATCCCCACCGAATGGGTTTGTTCAAAAAAAAGATCTGCAAACTCCCCTCCCTCTTTTAGGGCTTCCTTTAGAATCTTCTCAAACGGAATATGCTCTATCATCCTCTTCCCCCGATTTAAGGTGATAACCAAAATTCCGAAACCCAAATTTGGGTTTTCGTGCTTCGGATTTAGATGATCGGTTCGATTAGGATTTCCTTGCCGAGGCCTTCTAAAATTTCCTCCAGATCTTTATCCCATCCTGGAGCCACCATCAACTCCACGATGGCTTCGCGAGGATCTTGGGTCCTCACGACAGCCATTCCCTCATAGGATTCAATGATGAATTTAAAATAAGCAATGTCTCCTCGGCGGAGCCTAAAATATTTGGATTGAGTATCCATCCTTCCAATTTCAGATTGAAAAATCTGCGATCTGCAATCTTAAATTCAAGCCCTTGTGTTTTTAATCAGCGTTCCCTTGACATCTCCGAAGAGCATGACATCCTTGATGGTCCCCTCTGTGGGGTAAAGCTCTTTTGACAGCCACCCTTCGATGAGACCTTCTTTGGAGTGAGTGACCTCCGGATCGAGGAAAAGTTTAACAAAATACTCTTTTCCATCTTTCAATTTCTCAGATTTTTTTCTTCTTTCCTCCTCCTCTTTTAAAGCGACCCTCACTTCATAGCTGGATGGACCCTTTTTGGGAAAGGTGGACACCGTGTATTTTCGACCTCTCTCAATCTCCCCATAAACACCATAACGAAAGTTATAAGAAGCCGCGATAAAATCGTCATAAACCATCCCTTGAGGAATTTCCTGCTCGGTCCTTACCCGGGTGCCATCTTTTCTTTGCCTCACCTGAATCCATTTTCGTTTTTGATAATCGAAGAAATGGGCCCGCCTTCTCAACTTATTCCCAACCTTCACATCTTCTTCGAACGATACGGATCGGAGACGGCTCCCCCCTTCCACTTCCTCCATAATAGAGCGATAAGTGTCCACGCGATAACGGGCCACCCATCCCAAGATACCTAAGGTCTCCCCTTGAAGAGTGGCCAGATAACGCCCTTTTTCTGCCATTTCCTTGAAAATTAATTTCCCAACTGCCGCCTGTTTAAATACCCATATCCCAATTTCATAGTGGAGTCCTTCTCCCTTGAAAAATTGACCGATGGATTTGCCTCCTGCTCCCGGAAGGAAAGGAGGATCTGCCCATGCCTTCCGGACCTGAAATGGAAAGGAAGAAACGAGAGGGACTCCCAAAAGAAATCTTAAAAAGAGTCTTCGTGTCAGCAATGCCATCTGTTTGTTAATACTGGAATGATGGGCAACAAATCTTAACTTTTTAAAACCCGCTATTCCAATGTTCCACTATTCCAATCTTGCGTGGAGCATCAAAGATGCAGTTCGATCACATCTCCTTCGTTGACAAGAAAATCCTTTTTGACCATCTGTCCATCGAATTTCCCAGAACCCCAGATCTTGGCATATCGAAGTTTAGCGAGGAAGTCCTTATGGATCGAGAGAGCAACATCTTCCACCGTGCCTCCCTTCTTAAGGATAACGGGTTCTGTCCGATCGGGTTCCTTTCCGGGGACTTTCGTATAGACTCGGATGATGTCAAGGAGTTGATAAATCTCTTTTTTCAACTCATCTAAATTCATCCTTTCTTTGGCAGAGATGGGGAGAAGGGGAAAAGCGCTTTTAAACCGGTTCTCAATCTTTTGGTAGGCCCCCATCGCATTTTTGACATCGCATTTATTCCCAACGAGGAGTGTTCGCAGAGAGACCCATCCCACTTCCATGGAAGGGATCGGACCCTTTCCGACCGCCTTGATCCTCATCCTGTTCAATTCTTCCAGGAGGACGTCCATTTGGAAGGCAGGGTCATCTGTCAGGTCAACTAAGAGAAGGAGGCCATCTGCATTTCGAACCAGGTTTGAAAACCCGGGTTCGAGGTGATCCATTTGTACCGGTGGAGTATCGACAAATTGGATCTGCAAATTTTCAAATTTCATCATTCCGGGAATGGGCTTCTGGGTTGTGAAAGGATAGTCAGCCACCTCGGAAGAGGCATTGGTGATCTGGGAGAGAAGGCAGGATTTGCCAGAATTGGGAATTCCAAGAAGAACAACTTGGGCTGCGCCCTCTCTTTTAATATGATAGGCTTGTTCTGTCCTTCCGATGGTAGGTCTCTTTTGGAGTTCCTCCTTTAATTTGGCCATTCGGCTCTTAAGCTGACCTCGAAGTCTCTCCGTTCCCTTATGCTTTGGAATAACGGCCATCATCACTTCGAGAGATTTTATCTTCTCTGGAGTGGTCTTGGCTTGCTTGAATTTAAGCTCTGCCTCTAAATATTGAGGGGTGAGATTGGCTGGCATAATNNTTTATAGATTTTCTCTTGAAAAAATATTTCTAAAATATCGGGGTCGAATTGTTTTCCCTTGTATTTCTCCATTTCAAATAGGATGGCCTCAAGGGACATGTGCTTTCGATGGGGTCTCAGACTGGCCATCGCATCGAAAGCATCTGGAACGGCGATGATCCTTGCTTCAAGAGGGATGCCTTCCCCGATTAACCCATCCGGATATCCATGGCCATCAAAATGTTCATGATGATTGCGAATCATGGGAATCTTATCCTTAAAAAAATCAATCCCCTCCACAATCTTTACCCCAATTAATGGATGCTCCTGAATAATATGATACTCCTCGGGACTGAGTGCCTCGGGTTTCCGGAGAATTTCATCTCTAATGCCGATCTTACCGATATCATGGAGGAGGGCTCCATATTCCAGAATTTCTATTCTTTCCTCCGTAAACCCTAATGAAGTAGCAATCCGGAGACTCATCCTCCTCACTCGATCCGAGTGACCTCGAGTGTAGGGGTCTTTGGCGTCGATCGCCTCTGCCAAAACCTTGACTGAATCCAAATAGGCTTTTTTCAAGGTCCGGTAAGCCTGTTGAAGTTTTATCGTCCTTTCCTCTACCAATCTCTCCAGATTCTTATGGTAGATCTCCACCTCATCTTCCAACCTTTTTTTCTCAAAAGCCCTTTTCACACTGAGGATGACCAATTCCAGATCGGCTGGTTTGATAATAAAATCGTAAGCCCCTAAACGCATCGCCTCCAGCGCCAGATCAATCTCGGGATAGGCGGTGACCATGATCATCAATATGCCGGGGTGCACTGCCTTCACTTCCTTCAAAAGTTCGATTCCATCCATCTCAGGCATTTTAATGTCGGAAATAATGAGTGAGAAACTTTCTTTGTAAAAATGATGGAGGGCCTCTTTCCCATTCCGGGTCATCACACACGAATATCCTTCTCTCGTCAGCCTTCGAGAAAACATATTACGGATCATTTCCTCATCATCTACAATTAAGATGCGTTCTTCCATAAGTTGTCCCTTCTTCCTTTCCTCTATCGGTAATGAATAGGATATATTTTATAAGAAATTAACAAACAGTCAACAGAAACCTCTCCCCTCCTTTCCGAGACTGTGCCGCAACGGGGAGAAAACAGAAAATCAAAGTCCATTTGTCGGATTTTTACAAATCGTAAATACAATTTTTGACCCAACAGGAAAAAAAGTCTCCATATTACATTTGATTTTGACGCCAGTTTTTGTTAGAAATACTGCTAAAAGGAGTCGGATGTGGAGCCTACGAAAATATTGATCGTCGATGATGAAGTCTCCATTCGAGAGATGATTAAAAAAGGCCTTTCCCAGATGGGAGAATTTAATGTGGAGACCGCTCAAAACGGTGCTGAGGCCATCGAAAAGATTGAAAAGGAAATCTTCGATTTGGTCCTCACCGATCTTAAAATGCCTGAGATGGACGGCCTTGAACTCTTAAAGAACATCAAAGGGACAAGACCGGAGGTCATGGTCATCCTGATGACAGCCTACGGATCGATTGAGACAGCCGTGGAGGCGATGAAGATAGGGGCGAACGACTATATTACCAAGCCTATTAATTTCGAGGACCTCCTCCTCCACATCTCCAAAGTTCAAAAGGAAAGCCTCCTCCTTAAAGAAAATCGGCTCTTAAGGATGGAGGTGAGGAAAAAATTTGAATTCAATAATATCATCGGGAAAAGCAAGAAGATGCAGGAAATTTTTTCTCTCATCGAAAAAGTGGCCCCTGGAAACAGCACCGTGATTATTTATGGAGGAAGTGGAACTGGCAAGGAGTTGGTGGCCAAGGCGATCCATTATCACAGTCCAAGGGCGGATAAGCCTTTCATCCCTTTCAATTGCGGAGCGATTCCTGAAACGTTGGTGGAAAGCGAACTTTTTGGCCATACGAAGGGTGCTTTCACTGGAGCCATACAAGCCAAGAGGGGTTTATTCGAAGAGGCCAACGGGGGAACACTCTTTTTAGATGAAATTTCCACCATCCTCCCCTCCGCTCAGGTCAAACTTCTAAGAGTCCTTCAGGAGAAAGAGTTGATGAGGGTTGGAAGTACAGAGAGGACGAAGATTGATGTTCGAATGATTGCGGCCACCAATGAGAATCTGGAGGAGAATATGAAGATGGGGAAATTTCGGGAGGATCTCTTCTATCGCCTTCATGTCTTCCCTATTTTTCTTCCCAACCTGAAAGATAGAAGGGAAGATATTTCTTTGCTTGCTTACCATTTTCTTGATCGCTATTCCAAAGAAGCTAAAAAAGGGATTAAAGGAATCTCAAAAGAGGCGATGAAACTTCTTTTAGAATACCCCTGGCCGGGGAATGTCAGGGAATTGGAAAATACGATCGAAAGGGCTGTCATCATGACCGATCAGGACCATTTAGTTCCCAATGATTTTCCCCAGGATTTGATAGAAGGATATTCAGAGATGATTAAAAGAGGAGTGAAAGACCGTAAGTCCCTGAACGATATGAAGTCTGAATATATCAAAGAGATACTGAAAGAAGTCAGCGGGAACAAAAGAATCGCCTCAGAAATTCTCAAGGTAAACCCAAGAACCCTGTATCGTTTCGAGAAAAAGGGCCGATCGATTTGAATCCCCAATTTCCGTTTCACCCCAACCCTCCTTGCTCCAAAACAGGGCCATCGCGGAGGGCGATGTTCCTTTAAATTCTTTGGAGAACCTTTTAAAATAGGCTCCCGGTCTTTGACTTTAATATCAAAGTCTGTTATTCATTAAAAAATGAAAAGATTCTCAATCAAAATCTTTGTCATTTTTTTGTCTTTATTCTTGCCCTTTCTGGGGGCTTGCGCAGGAAGACAGGAATTTCAAAAACAAGAAAAGGGCTCTCCCTCCGTTCAACTTGCCTCAAAGGAACCGCAAAAAACTCAAGAAAAAACCCTTTCATCGGATCCTCTTGCTTACTACCATTTCCTCCTCTCTCAATTCAAGCTAAAAGAAGGGAAAGTAGACGAGGCGATCGAGAATCTCAAAAAAGCAATCTCGCTTGATATGAGAGAACCCTCCTTGCATGTGGAATTGGCCACCCTTTACATTCATAAAGGCCTTTTAAATGAAGCGGTTGAAGAGTGCAAAGCGGCCCTCCTCTATGATCCCAATCATCTTTCCGCCCATCTGCTCCTGGGTGGGATATATTCCATCCTTAAGAAACACCACGAAGCTATCGCCGCCTACGAGAAAGCGTTGGAGATCAACCCCCGTCATCGGGAGAGCTATCTCTTTCTCAGTTCCCTCTATGAAGATATCGAAAAATATGATCAGGCCATCCACATCCTTAAAAAATTTCTTGAGATTGACCCAAACTCCGTAATGGGCTTCTGGGCTCTTGGAAGAACTTACATCAAGAAAAAGTCTTATGAATTGGCCAAGCAATCTTTTTTAAAGGCTCTGGCCATCGAACCCAATATGATCTCCATCCTGATGGACCTGGGTTTGACTTATGAGATCCAGAATGAACCGGAAAAAGCAGCTGAAATTTACCAAAAAATCCTGAATCTCGATCCTGAAAACAAAAATGCAAGAAATCGACTCGGGCAGATCTTCGTCAAAAATAAGAATTTCGACGAGGCATTAAATCAATTTCGGGAGATCCAAAAGTCCAATGCAGGGGATCTCAATATCCGAACGAAGATGGGTTTAATTTATATGGAGCAGGGGAAATTGGACCAGGCCATTCTGGAATTCAATTTTGTCCTCACGGCCAATCCCAAAGACGATCGGGTTCGATATTATTTGGGAGCTGCCTATGTGGAGAAAGAGTCTTTCGATCAGGCCGTTTCTGAATTCAAGAAGATCTCTCCTGAATCCGCTCTTTTTGCTGATTCGAGAAGAAACATCGCATTGATTTTGAGAAAACAAAACAAGACGGGAGAGGCCGTCCGAATCTTGGAGGAATCGATTCAGGTCAAACCGAACGACGGAGATCTCTACATGATCCTTTCCGCAGTCTATGAGAAAGAGGACCATTTGGAAAAGGCCTTGTCCACCCTGAAAAGAGGCCTCGAGACGAATCGGAATAATTTGGAAATTCATTACCAATTAGGAGCGCTCTACGATAAAATGGGAGATTTCGATAAGATGGAAGTAGAGATGAGAGAGGTGCTCCGGCTGAATCCGAACCATGCGGATGCCCTCAATTATTTGGGTTATTCTTACTCCGATCGGAACATCCGTCTGGAGGA
>DCUS01000226.1 GCA_002327885.1 Syntrophaceae bacterium UBA2208 | reverse complement strand
GAGCACCGGACTCCAAATCCGGGTGATGGGGGTTCAAATCCCTCCTGGCCTGCCATTACTATATGAGGGAGATAGCGAGCCAGGAATCTGTTAAGATTCATGATGACCTGGTCGGGGGGAACGGAGTAAGATGGAATTTTCAATCAAAGAAAAATTTGAAACAACCAAGCAATTTTTAAGGGAGGTTAAAACCGAACTGAAGAAGGTGACCTGGCCCTCCAGGAAAGATACCCTTTCCGGGACCCTTGTTGTTTTAGTGGCTGTTTTCATCATTGCTATTTTTTTAGGCATTGTCGATTCAGGCCTATCAAATATCGTTAAGGAATTATTAAAGAGGGCAATAAGTTAAAAGGAGTTAAAATTCCTCCCCCCTCGGCGAGATGGTAAGAGTTATGACACAGCAATGGTATGTCGTCCATACCTATTCGGGTTTCGAGAATAGGGCCAAGCAGAATTTGGAGGAACGAATTAAAAATCTCGGGAAGGGAGGTTTTTTTTCAGCCATTTTAGTTCCCACCGAGACGGTGGTGGAGTTGGTGAAGGGAAAAAGAAAGACCTCCCAGAGGAAGATTTTCCCCGGATATATATTAGTGAAAATGGAATTAAACGAAGAAACATGGCATATCGTTAAGGATACCCCTAAAATCACTGGTTTTGCCGGGGATGGTATAAAACCGGTGCCTATCTCTGAGGGGGAAGTCGAAGAGATCCTGTCTCAAATGAAAGAGGGTGTGTCAAAAGCGAAACCCAAGGTTTCTTTCGGCGCTGGAGATAGTGTCCGGGTCATTGATGGTCCGTTTGTTAATTTTATCGGGACCATTGAAGAGGTCAAACCTGAAAAAAGAAAATTGAAAGTGCTCGTTTCTATCTTTGGAAGAGCCACTCCGGTAGAACTGGATTTCATCCAGGTAGAGAAGAATTAGCGATTTTCGATTGAGGTGTGGATCATGGCAAAAAAAGTTGCAGCGATGGTAAAACTCCAAATACAGGCAGGGCAGGCCAACCCTTCCCCTCCTGTTGGACCGGCTCTGGGACAGCATGGGGTCAACATCATGGAGTTTTGTAAAACCTTTAACACTCGAACCCAGGGGCAGGAAGGAATGGTGATCCCCGTGGTGATCACTATTTATTCGGATCGATCCTTTAGCTTTGTGACAAAAACCCCACCGGCTTCCATCCTTTTAAAGAAGGCGGCGAAAATTGTAAAAGGTTCTGGTGAACCCAACCGGAACAAAGTGGGGAAGGTGACCAGAGACCAGGTTCGAGAGATCGCACAGATCAAGTTCAAGGATCTCAATGCGGTGGACATGGAAGGAGCCATCCGTACGGTTGAAGGGACGGCACGAAGCATGGGTCTGGAGGTGGTGTAAGAGAGGATATGGCGACGAGAGGAAAGAAATATTTAGAGGCAAAAGCGAAGGTCGATCGAGGCAAACGGTTCGAACTGATGGAGGGAGTTAAACTCCTTTTGGAGACAGCATACGCCAAATTTGATGAGGGTGTGGACCTCGCCATTCGTCTTGGGGTGGACCCTAAGAAAGCAGACCAAATGGTTCGGGGAACGGTTGTCCTTCCTCATGGAACAGGGAAAAAGGTGCGGATATTAGTCTTTGCCAAGGGTCAAAAGGAAAAAGAGGCATTGGACGCGGGCGCTGATTTTGTGGGAGGGGAAGACCTCATTGAAAAAATTTCAAAAGGGTGGGTGGAGTTTGATAAAGCGATTGCAACACCGGACATGATGGGTCTAGTCAGCAAATTAGGGAAGATTTTGGGTCCCCGGGGATTGATGCCTAACCCTAAGGTGGGCACCGTTACCTTCGATTTGGAGAGGGCCGTAAAAGAGATTAAGGCTGGTAAGGTGGAGTTTAAAGTCGAGAAGGCAGGAGTGATTCACGTCCCGGTCGGGAAGGTCTCTTTTGGATTCGATCGATTATTAGAAAATATCAAAGCCCTCCTGGAAGTGATCGTCCGGGCAAAGCCCCCTACCAGCAAAGGAATCTATCTGAGGAGTATTGCTTTATCCACGACCATGGGGCCAGGAATCAAGATCGATCCAATCGATGTCCGGGGGGTATTGAAATCATAGGAAATCGGCGGGGATTCATTGCGGGAGGTAAAGATCATTGAACCGGAAAGAAAAACAACAAATCATATCAGACCTTGGTGAAAAGGTAAAGGGGTTTCAGGCTGCTGTCCTGACCAATTATCGAGGCCTTAACGTGGAGCAGCTAAACCATCTGCGGCAACGATTAAGGGAAGAGAAGATTTTCTATCACGTAGTTAAAAATACGTTGATGAAACTGGCCTCGAAGGGGACGGATTTGGAGAAATTAGGTAACTTTTTTGAAGGACCTACGGCCATTGCTATTTCTTACGGAGACCCGGTTCTTTTGGCAAAGATTTTGTCGGAATTCATCAAAACCCAACCTTCTCTCAAGATCAAAGTCGGTCTCATTCAAGGGAAGCTGGCCTCTCCTGAAGAAGTGAAAGCCCTGGCGACGATGCCTTCAAGAGAGACGCTTTTAGCTCAATTACTTGCAACAATCCAAACGCCGGCAAGTCAGCTTTTGGGAGCCATTCTCATTGCTTTTCAGGAGTTCCTGTCCGTGCTTCAAGCGCGGGTTGACCAGATGAGTCAACCCACCCATGAAGAAAGCAGTGATGTCATCTGACCTATGCTGATTGAAGGTGAAGACAAACAACAAAGATAGGAGGATGTTTCCAATGGATGAAGTCGTTCAGAAAATTTTAGAGGATATCGGCACGTTAAATTTATTTCAGTTGCGCGATTTAACGAAGGGTTTTGAAGAAAAATTTGGAGTCAAAGCCGCGGCTCCTATGGCTATGGCAGCGATGCCAATGCCCGGAGCGATGGCGGGTGGAGAGGCAGCCCCCGCAGAAGAAAAGACAGAATTTGATGTGGTTTTGACAGGTTTTGGCGACAAGAAGATCCAAGTGATTAAGGTGGTCAGGGAACTCACCGGGTTGGGTTTGAAAGAAGCCAAAGATCTTGTCGAAGGCGTCCCCAAGCCTGTGAAAGAAGGCGTTTCAAAAGAAGAAGCGGCCACCATGAAGAAAAAGCTTGAAGAGGCCGGAGGGACAGTCGAAGTCAAGTAGGAAAATATTTAGAGGTGTTGAGGGACATTGTTGTCTCTTCCCAGAAGGACAGGATGGACCAGAGGTGAACGTCCATAAGGGAGGGGACTTTCTATTTAAGGGAGAGGAGTGATTATGGCCAGCGTTGTCCCTGTCTATAGAAGGTACCGTAAGAACTTTTCGAAAATTAAGGAAGTGCTGGAGATCTCGAATTTGATCGAGATCCAAAAGAAATCCTACGAGCAGTTTCTGCAGGCCAATGTGGATCCGGATAAGCGGGAGCCCGTTGGATTTCAAGCGGTTTTTAAAACGGTCTTCCCGATTAAAGATTTTTATGAAACCGCTTCCCTTGAATTCGTCAACTACCGTCTCACCGAGCCGAAATATGATGTTGAGGAATGTCTGCTGAGAGGGATGACTTATGCCGCCCCCATTAAAGTGACCGTTCGCTTAGTCGTCTGGGATGTGAATGAAGAGACCAAGGCGAAGAGTATCAAGGCGGTCAAAGAGCAAGAAGTCTATTTTGGGGAAATTCCTCTCATGACCGAGAACGGAACATTCATCGTAAATGGGACGGAACGAGTGATCGTCAGCCAACTTCATCGTTCCCCGGGGGTTTTCTTTGACCAGGATCAAATTAAACCCCACAGCGGCGGGAAGATCTTCTATTATGCGCGAATCATCCCCTATCGGGGGTCCTGGATTGACTTCGAATTTGACCAGAAAGACCTCCTCTATGTTCGGATCGACCGTCGTCGAAAGATTCCTGTCACTGTCCTGCTTCGGGCTCTCAAATACACCGGCGAAGAGCTCTTGGACTATTTTTATCGTAAAGAAAAGGTTCTGATCCGAAAAGGAAAATTCCTAAAAGAGATTTCGAAAGAGGTATTGGTCGGGCAAAAGGCGACCTCCGATATCTTAGATCCGGAAACCCATAAAGTGATCCTCAAAAAACACCGTCGCATTACGGAAGAGTCTTTTAAAAGATTGGAGTTAGCAAAGATCAATACCATTTCGGTCGAGGTCCAAGATTTGCTCGGACGGTATCTGGCCAGGGATGTCGTGGACCCTGAAACCGGGGAAGTGATTGCAGAATGTAATGATGAGGTCACGGAAAAACTTCTGGAGGAAATGAAAGAAAAGAAGGTGGAAGCCTTCGAAATCCTATTCATCGATAACATCAATGTCAGCTCTTCTTTGAGGGATACCTTGATGGTGGATAAGATCGGGTTGACCCGGGAGGAAAGAGATAAATTACCCACTCTTGAACCCGGTAAATCCCCCAGAGAGAAAGAGTCCGAAAGGGGTCTGATTGACATTTATAAAAGGCTTCGTCCAGGAGATCCTCCAACCATTGAAACGGCCATCGGTCTCTTCTTCAACCTATTCTTCAACTCCGAGCGTTATGATCTTTCCAAAGTTGGAAGAATGAAGTTGAGCCATAAACTTGGATTGAAGGGAGATGCTCCCCGGGTGCTGGTTTTCACAGAAAAATGGAAGAAAGAAGCTCTGCAGGCTGGAGCGGCCTATGCCGGCGGGAAAGAAATGATTGATCGCGTTTTAGGAGGCTGGCTCGATTTTGACGAGGCCATTGCGACGATGGAAATGGCTGAAGAGATTCAACGGGTCGCCAAGATCCTTCATCCCATCGGACTAATGCCTTCCTTGAAGGATGGGACCCTCACGGATGACGTTCAAGGAAAGATTCGAAGGATTCTGGAAGATGAGAAGACGACCTTGAGGAGGAGAGATATTCTTGAGGTGGTCAAATATTTGATCAAATTAAAGGACGGCCAGGGTGCCGTTGATGATATTGACCATTTGGGAAACCGTCGTGTCAGAACGGTTGGAGAGTTACTGGAAAATCAGTATCACATTGGACTGGTGAGGATTGAGAGAGCGATCAAGGAGCGAATGAGCCTTCAAGATGTGGAGACCTTGATGCCCCATGATCTTATCAACTCAAAACCCCTTTCAGCGGTGATTAAAGAGTTTTTTGGCTCCAGTCAGCTTTCCCAATTTATGGATCAAACAAACCCTCTCTCAGAGATCACCCACAAGCGAAGACTCTCTGCTCTGGGTCCAGGGGGGCTCACCCGGGAGAGGGCAGGATTTGAGGTGAGGGATGTCCACCCCACCCATTATGGACGTATCTGTCCGATTGAGACTCCGGAGGGTCCGAACATCGGCTTGATCACCTCTCTCAGCACCTATGGTCGCGTCAATGACTATGGATTTATTGAAACACCTTACCGTGAAGTGATCAACGGAAAAGTCACTAATAATATTAAATATCTCTTCGCCCTGGATGAAGAGGAAGAGGTGGATGGACAAAAACCCGCCATCGCCCAAGCCAACGCGCCTATCGATCGAGAGGGAAGATTTATCAATCCTCTTATCTCCGCCCGAAGGGGAGGGGAGTTTGTAATGTTGAAGCCCGAGGAGATTCGATATATGGATGTTTCTCCAAAACAATTAGTGAGCGTTGCTACCTCCCTGATCCCCTTTTTGGAGAACGATGATGCCAACCGAGCCCTGATGGGATCGAATATGCAGCGTCAAGCCGTTCCTCTTCTCAAGACGGATGCTCCATTGATTGGGACGGGGATGGAGGCCATTGTCGCCAGAGATTCGGGGGTGACCATCGTTGCCAAAAGAGATGGCGTCGTTGAAGATGTGGACGCATCCCGGATCGTTATCCGCGCCGATGAAGATAGTCAGAGACTGGATGATCCCGGAGTCGACATCTATACCCTGATCAAATACAAACGTTCCAATCAAAATACCTGCATCAACCAGAGACCCATCGTTCATATTGGAGAGCGAGTGAAGAAGAGAGAAGTGATTGCGGACGGGCCTGCCACGAATATGGGAGAGCTGGCCCTCGGAAAAAATGTTTTAGTCGCCTTCATGCCTTGGGGAGGATATAACTTTGAGGATTCCATTCTTATCAGCGAAAAGTTATTGAAAGAGGATACCTATACCTCGATCCATATTGAAGAATTGGAGTCCGTGGCTCGGGACACCAAGTTGGGAAAAGAAGAAATCACTGCTGATATCCCCAATGCCGGGGAGGAAGCATTGAAGGATTTGGACGAAAGCGGCATCATTCGTATCGGAGCCGAAGTCAACCCCGGGGATATTCTTGTTGGCAAAGTGACCCCCAAGGGAGAAACCCAACTCTCTCCAGAGGAAAAACTTCTCCGGGCCATTTTCGGGGAAAAGGCAGGGGATGTCCGGGATACCTCTTTAAGAGTCCCTCACGGGATTGAAGGAATCGTCATCGACGCAAAGGTTTTTTCACGGAAAGGGCAGGAGAGAGACGAGAGAACCAAAGCGATTGAAGATCAAGAGAAGGCGAGGTTGTTAAAAAACCAGGCCGATGAAATCCGAATTATCCAGAGTAGTACGAGAAGAAAAATCGGGAAGTATCTGATCGGTAAGCGAGCTTCCCATAAAATTGCCGATGAGAAGAAAAACCGTCTCTATTTGGAAGCCAAGGAACGGATCAAGGAAGAACATCTTTTTACCATTCCATTCGATCGGCTTAAAGAGATCGACGTAATAGAGGGAAAAAGAGTTCTGCCTGAGGTGCACCGTTTTCTGGAGCATGGCGAACTCCAGATCAATGTGGTGAAGGGAGTTTTCGGAGATAAATTGTCTAAACTGAAGAGGGGGGATGAGCTTGCTCCCGGCGTCATTAAAACGGTCAAAGTCTACATCGCCATGAAACGGAAACTCTCCGTTGGCGACAAAATGTCCGGACGCCATGGAAACAAAGGGATTATTTCCCGAATTCTTCCTGAAGAGGACATGCCTTATTTGGAGGATGGGACGCCGGTAGAAATCGTCCTCAATCCATTAGGGGTTCCGTCACGAATGAATGTGGGACAGATTCTTGAAACCCATTTAGGATGGGCAGCCAAGGGGCTGGGATGGAAGATCGAGGAGTATTTACAGAAGCATTTTAATCCCAAATTGCTTCAGAGGAGAATTAAAGAGATCTATTCTTCAAAAGAAGTGAATGAATATCTGGAACAGGCGACCGATGAGGAGATTATCGAGTTAGCGCGCAGATTGGGCCAGGGGATTTTTGTCTCCGTTCCCGTTTTTGATGGAGCCTCGGAGGAGGAGATTAAAGACCTATTAAAAAAAGCTGGACTTCCCACCACGGGTCAGGCGATCCTCTACGATGGGAGGACGGGAGACCCCTTCCATCAGAAAGTCACCGTGGGCTTTATGTATCTGCTCAAATTACATCACTTGGTGGATGACAAGATTCATGCCCGCTCCATCGGCCCCTATTCATTAGTGACCCAACAACCATTGGGGGGCAAAGCTCAGTTCGGAGGACAGCGGTTAGGGGAGATGGAGGTTTGGGCTTTGGAGGCCTATGGTGCAGCTCACTCCTTACAGGAGTTCTTGACCGTGAAATCAGACGATGTGGCAGGAAGGACCCGAGTCTATGAAGCGATCGTTAAAGGAGAGCATACATTAGAATCGGGACTTCCGGAGTCCTTTAACGTTTTAGTCAAAGAATTACAAAGCCTTTGTTTAGATACTGAGTTGATCGAAGAAAAACGAGAAGAAATCTAATAGAACAATGAACTATGAACCATGAACAGTTTATCGTTTATCGTTCGTCGTTCATCGTCTTTAAAAAGGAGGAAGACCTTGGAAGATTATTTGTCTTTCTTTGAAAAAGGTAAGAGTCCGATTAATTACAATGCCATCCGAATCTCAATCGCCTCCCCGGAAAAGATTGAGTCGTGGTCTCATGGAGAGGTGAAGAAACCGGAGACGATCAATTATCGGACATTCAAGCCAGAAAAGGACGGGCTTTTCTGTGCCAAAATCTTTGGCCCCACGAAAGATTACGAATGCAATTGCGGTAAATATAAGCGAATGAAACACCGAGGAATTGTCTGCGAGAAATGCGGGGTGGAAGTCATTCAATCCAAAGTGCGTCGGGAGAGGATGGGACATATCCGGTTGGCCACTCCGGTGGCTCACATCTGGTTTCTTAAAAGTATCCCCAGTAAAATAGGGATCCTTTCGGATATGACCTTGAGAGAATTGGAACGAATTCTCTACTTTGAAGCCTACCTCGTCCTCGATGGGAAGAAGACGCCTTTGAAGAAAGGTGAAATTCTTTCCGAAGATCGATACCGCGAAGCCAGAGAAAAATACGGGGATGATTTTACGGCGACTCAAGGAGCCGATGCGATTCGGGAGTTGGTAAGAAACACCAATGTCAAGGAACTTTCCCAGAAGCTTCGAACCGAAATGAAAGAGACGACCTCGGAGGCCAAGAAGCGTAGGTTAGCCAAGCGGTTAAAAATTATCGAGTCCTTCTTGGAGTCAGGGAACAAACCGGAGTGGATGATTTTAGAAGTGATCCCGGTCATCCCACCTGACCTTCGACCTCTTGTTCCCTTGGATGGAGGCCGGTTTGCCACCTCGGATCTCAACGACCTCTACCGGAGAGTGATCAATCGGAATAACCGCTTGAAACGGCTTCTTGAATTGAATGCACCGGAAATCATCATCCGAAATGAGAAACGAATGCTTCAGGAAGCTGTGGATGCCCTGTTCGATAACGGGAAGAGAGGCAGGACGATCTTGGGGGCGAACAAGAAACCTCTCAAATCATTGAGTGATATGCTGAGGGGCAAACAGGGCCGTTTCCGGCAGAATCTTTTGGGAAAACGGGTGGACTATTCCGGCCGTTCGGTGATCGTTGTCGGCCCTGAACTGAAATTACATCAGTGTGGGCTTCCCAAGAAGATGGCCCTTGAGTTGTTCAAGCCCTTCATCTACCACCGTTTGGAAGAAAAGGGTTTGGTGACGACGATCAAGAGCGCTAAAAAGATGTTGGAAAAGGAAAGACCCGAAGTCTGGGATGTCCTGGATGAGGTAATTCGTGAACACCCTGTGATGCTCAACCGTGCTCCGACCCTTCATCGTTTGGGGATTCAGGCCTTTGAGCCTGTTTTAATAGAGGGGAAGGCGATCCAGTTGCATCCACTGGTCTGTGCCGCCTTCAATGCGGACTTCGACGGGGACCAGATGGCTGTCCATGTTCCCCTCTCTGTGGAAGCTCAATCCGAGGCAAGGATTCTGATGATGTCCACCAACAACATTCTCTCCCCTGCGAGCGGGAAACCCATTATTATTCCCACGCAAGACATTGTCCTTGGAATTTATTATATGACCAGGGAGCGCCCCTATGTCAAAGGGGAGGGAAAAGTGTTCTCAAGTCCAGAGGAGGTTCGAATCGCTTATGATGCCCATGAAATTGACCTCCACGCCCGGATCGAGGTTCGATTAGATGGGGAACGGGTTAAGACCACCGTGGGGCGAGTGCTCCTCAAAGAAATTCTTCCCGAGGAGATCCCTTTTCGATTGATCAACAAGGTGATGAAGAAAAGCGAGCTGGCCAATCTCATTGACTATTGTTATCGGTTTGGGGGAGAAAAGAAGACGGTCCTTCTCTCCGATCGGTTGAAGGGTTTGGGTTATCATTATGCGACGTTGGCTGGGATTTCCATCTCCCTGGATGACATGTTGATTCCCTCCAATAAAGGAAAGCTTCTTCAAGAAGCATCGCAGGAGATTGAACGGGTACAAGAGCAATATACCGAAGGGTTGATCACCGATGGAGAGCGATACAATAAGGTCATTGATATCTGGGCTCAAGTCACTGAAAATATTGCGGGGGTCATGTTGAAAGAACTGGGGAGTGAAGAGGTGATCGGTCCTTCCGGAGGGAAAGAGACCACCGAAAGTTTAAACCCCATTTTCATCATGGCCGACTCCGGAGCTCGGGGCAGTGCCCAACAGGTGCGACAATTAGCAGGAATGCGGGGGTTGATGGCCAAGCCTTCCGGAGAGATCATTGAGACTCCCATCACTGCGAATTTCCGCGAAGGGCTGACGGTTCTGCAGTATTTTATCTCCACCCACGGGGCTCGAAAGGGGCTCGCCGATACCGCTTTGAAAACAGCCAATGCCGGATATCTCACCCGACGGCTGGTGGATGTCGCTCAGGATGTCGTCATCCGAGAGAATGATTGTGGCACCCTGGATGGGATCGAGGTCGAATCGCTCATCGAGGGAGGAGAGATCATCGAATCGATGAGAGAACGAATTCTTGGCCGTGTGGCCTTGGAAGAAATCCGGGATCCTTTTTCCGGTGAAGTGATCGTTAAAGGAAATGAAGAAATTGATGAGGGATTGGCCGATCGCATTGAGGATATTGGAATTGACAGGGTGAAGATTCGATCGGTGCTCACCTGCAAATCGAAACAGGGGGTCTGTGCTCTCTGTTACGGAAGAGATTTAGCCCGCGGAAGACTGGTCAATGTGGGGGAGGCCATTGGTATCATCGCTGCCCAATCCATCGGCGAGCCGGGCACTCAGTTAACGATGAGAACGTTCCACATCGGTGGTACAGCGAGCCGGCGAGCCGAGCAGACCACCTTAGAATGTCGGATTGATGGAAAGGTAAAATTCATCAATCTGAAGAGCGTTAAGAACCGTGAAGGCAACCTGATCGTCATGAACCGAAATGGAGAAATCGCTATCTTAGACGAAAGCGGGAGGGAGCGAAGACGATATTCCGTGATTTACGGAGCCAAGTTGAGGGTGAAAGACGGACAGAAGGTCAAGGAGGGAGAGATCCTTGCGGAATGGGATCCTTACTCCATTCCTGTTTTGACAGAGGTTTCGGGTCGAGTGAAATTTGGGGACATCATTGAAGGGGTAACGATGCAGGAACAGTTGGACGAGTTCACCGGTCTTTCCAGAAAGGTGATTACGGAGTCGAAAGACCCGGAACTTCGGCCGAGGATCTCCATCAAGGATGATAAAGGCAGAACCATGAATCTTCCCAGTTCTATTTCTCAGGCCCGGTACCTTCTTCCAGTCGGAGCAAACATTTCCATTTCCGAAGGGGATATGGTGGAGGCGGGGGATGTGATCGTGAAGATCCCCCGGGAGACGACCAAGACGAAAGATATCACAGGCGGTCTTCCCCGGGTGGCTGAGCTTTTTGAGGCCAGAAAGCCAAAGGAGTATGCTTTAATCAGTGACATTGATGGGATGGTTGAATTTGGAAAGGACCTCAAGGGGAAGAGGAAGGTGGTCATTCGACCGGATGTGGGCGAATCCAAAGAGTACATGATCCCGAGAGGAAAACACGTCAGCGTGCATGAAGGCGATTACGTCAAGGCAGGGGAGGCCTTGATGGATGGTCCTTCCAATCCCCATGATATTTTGAGAGTATTGGGAGATAAAGCGCTGGCCCATTATTTAGTGGATGAAATCCAGGAAGTCTATAAACTCCAGGGGGTGAAGATCAACGATAAGCATATCGAGGTCATTGTTCGCCAGATGCTTAAGAGGGTCAAAATCAAAGAAGTGGGAGATACTCATTTCTTGGTGGATGACCAAGTTGAAAAATTTGTCTTTGAAGAGGAGAATACACGAGTGATGAAGGAAGGAGGAAAACCGGCGATCGGGGAACCTCTGTTCCTGGGAATTACCAAGGCTTCTCTCATCACGGATAGTTTTATCTCCGCCGCCTCCTTCCAAGAGACCACCAAGGTCCTCACGCAAGCCGCCGTAGCCGGAAAGGTCGATAATTTAAAGGGGTTAAAAGAAAATGTCATCATGGGACGTTTGATTCCTGCGGGAACGGGTCTCTCCAAATATAGACAATTGTCGCTTTCCGTGGAAGGCTATACGGGAGAAGATATTCCAACAGGGAGTGAAGGAGGAGAACTGGCAGAAGCCCCTGCCTAAACTCCGCCCTTAAAAAGGTGGGAGCAAAAGGCCCCGGTGGAACAAGGCGGAGGATCAATCCGTTTCTGCTGCTCTGAAATCGGGAAGGGGTGAGGCAATCGCTCAATAATAAGGTCCTTCCCTCTTAGAGAGGAAAGGCGCCTTATTTTATTGTTTCTAACTTCTTTCTGGC
>DCUS01000195.1 GCA_002327885.1 Syntrophaceae bacterium UBA2208 | reverse complement strand
CTCATGAATAGGTAGCGTGTACACCGATCGGTCTTGAAAGGATGACGGAATCCATAAAGGACAGTTTATCCACAGTAACTAGCAGATTGATGAAAGATTATAAGAGCCATGCAGTTAGGAAAGAAACGGAATATAAGGCTACTGGCAAAGTGATCTATGACGAATTCTATCCCAAATATTCAAAACCCATAATAGATGAAATTGATAGGGTGCTGGCAAAGCACTATGGGTTCACTAATGAAGAACTGGATATTATTATAAATTATGACATCAAGTACCGCATGGGCCGTGATGTAGAAGAAGAGGCGGAATGAAAGACCAATTCAGCATGGAAATCGTGCAGTTCAAACAGACTGATCCACAATATCCCTCGTTGCTAAAGGCACATCTCGCTAATCATGCGCCGAAGACCATTTCAGCTCTGGGCAATGCCACTGTTCTTCAAAGCAAAATCCTAGCCCTTTTTTGTTCTGTCAGATGTCCCGGTCACTTGATTCTTAAGACCCACGACCTCGCGCAGCAGTTGAAGCAAGCCAACGTGACAGTCATCGGTGGCTTCCATTCTCCCATAGAACGGGAATGCCTAAGGATTTTACTTCGGGGCACACAACCCATCATTATATGCCCAGCCCGTAGCATTAGCGGGATGCGGATCTGGGTAGAATACAAGAAAGCCATTGAAAAAGGGCGTTTGCTGTTGCTTTCACCGTTTAAGGAAACCCAAAGACGTAATACGGTCGAAACTGCAATGGACCGCAACCGTTTTGTGGCAGCCCTTGCTGATACAGTTTTCGTAGCCCATGCTTCACCAAACAGCAAGATGGAGAAATTTTGTCATGAAGTTTTGAGATTGGGGAAATCTCTATATACCTTTGAGAGTGAAGCCAATAAATTTCTTATCAATATTGGTGCAAAGCCTTTGTCTCCGAATGGTTTACATATTCTAAAATAGGCAAGTAATTTGCCGCAATTCTAACTTTTTGGTAAAAGCGTGCAACGTCTCAATGTAAAGCAAACCCAGATCAGAGAATGTATTGAGAAATCGCTGTTTGCGGTTGATCGATTACCACCTCTGCAAAAGGGTGAAATCCTTCTGCTCCAACTTGTTAAATTCGAAGCTTTACAGCTTGGTAAACTCCATTCGAGGATTGAATTTGCCCTCTTGTATGACCATTATGAGGTTGACCATACGGGTGAAATCAGTCGCCAGCATTGGCCGATGGCTGGGAAGACTTGGAGATATATCCTCTTTTGCTCGGGAACAATACCAACGATCCCGTTTAGTTTAGAAGACCTACCTCTTTCTACTGATTACGGTGGCCGCACAAATCCAAGAACCGTTAGCCCAAAGGACGAGATTCTGATACTGCATTATATCTGGGGTAAGATGACCGGGTATGACCTAAGAGATGAATTTGGCCCGTCATTGGTTAGGGAGACAATTGTTAATTATGACGTCATAGTCGAGAGAGAAAAACCAAGAAAAATAATTGTTCCCGAACATGAAGAATTTTACAGAGATCCATTGCTGGCAGAATCATTGAAATCAATTTATGACCACAGATGTCAGGTTTGTGGAATGAATTTTAAGATCAAGTACCAGGAGCCCTTTGCTGAAACACACCATATTCATTCTTTAAGCAAGGGCGGACTGGACATCAGTAAGAACATCATTGTTATCTGCCCAAACCATCACCGAATAATCCATAAAACTGACGCTAAATTTGACAAAACAAAGCTTTTGTACAAGTACCCGAATGGTTTAGAAGAAAGATTATTGCTATCCGACCATTTTGGAAAAAAATCATTTTGGGTATAAGCGAGCATTGTACAAGCAAAGGTAGAGATTATTTAAGAACTTTCAGGCTCAAACTTTTTCGCAACCTTTATAAAGCCATTTAATTTTTGGGGGGAAGCATGGCGAAGCTTATTAGGTCCGGAGGGTTCGTGACTCCCGGTGAGGAGGAGGTTGCCAATGTACTTTCGCATCGTCTCCCGAAAGGATGGTTCATAATCTGCAATAAACAGATAATAACTCTGACTGCAAGGACTTATGAGGTCGATTTTATTGTTATAGGTGAGCATCTAATTTATGCCCTTGAAGCAAAGAATCTTCGGGGGAAGATTCAAGGTGATGAGGAGCGCTGGTTTTTCAGCTCCGGGCAGTCAATTCCAAGCCCGTTCAGACAAGTTGTCATGCATGCGAAGACCTTGGCGGGCCGGCTCCGGCAGAATATCCAAGGGCTGGAGTTACTTTTTGGTCAAGATCGTTTTGTCGAAGAATATGTCCTAATCTCAAATGCAAAGAATGAAGTTAACCTACAGGTTAATGATCCGAGGGTCGATGCCCGAGTATTATTCCTAGATAATGTCTGCCAAAAAATTACTGAAAGAGATGGTTCCTGTGTCAGGTCCATAGGGGGTATTAGAGAAGAAATCTGTGAATTTTTGAAGGTAAACCTTCCCGATAGGCCTATCATTCCACACATCCCCTCATTTAAGATAGTTGAGAATTTGAAGAGTCCAGGGAAATTTTGCCACACCTTCAAGGTAGTACATAAAGATATCCCCGCACAGACGCGGATAATAAAAATATTCCCTATGAATTATATGGGGACGGAAAATGGGAAAAAGGAACAGCGAAGGCATGTTCTCCAAGGTTTTAAAGCAATATCGGAACTATCAACATCTAGAGTCGTGCCAGAGACTGACCTACCTCTAGAACTTGAAGATGGTGCCTTTATTTGCTGCATCTACCATTTGCCCCCAGGCCATCAACTGGCATCTATTATGGGACAAAAGAAAGATCTTAAATTGATTGAGGTATGCGAGATTGCGCTCGCTATCTCAAGAGGCCTTAGTGTAGGCGATACCGAGAGCGGCCCT
>DCUS01000171.1:296-20878 GCA_002327885.1 Syntrophaceae bacterium UBA2208 | reverse complement strand
CACATATGATCGCAGGTTTATGGGGGAAAAGTTTAAGGGCCTTGGTAAGCGACTCGGTTAGAATCATTCTTTTCCCGTATCCTTTCTCTCAAATTATTTTTCCTCACTCTTCGTTAAGTCCTCAAACCGGATATCGAGACCCAAGATTCCGGTAATCTCTCCGGTTTCATTTCGGATTGGCCCGGAGAGCGTAATACAAAGAGCACCCGTATGCTTTGAGGAATAAAGGTCAGTCACATGAATTTTTCCGTCCCGTAATGGTTCGATGAACCAGGGGCGATCGGAATAGTCTTCTCCCGCAACCACCTTGGCAAATTTAGCCTGGTCTACCGGCTGGCAGATCGTTCGTGTGATCCTGATTCCATGGATGTTAACGACATAAATATATTGCAGATACGGATATTCATCCACCAGGGATTGCAAGAGGGGCTCCATCTGGGCCGGATCCATCGATCTCATTCTGGGTTCTTCAATGACCCGCTCGATGATGTGATACGCCATTTCCCGGGCTCTTGCCTTCAGCATATCAAACTCAGAGATAAATATCTCGGGGAGATATTTCCGGGTTACCTTCTCCATTTCCTGGTCTGAGATCGAGGTCGTCCTTCCTTCTTCATATTGTTTCGTCACCCATCGATTAATCTTCGCCACACCAGGATGGGTTTTCTCAACCCGGTCTTTCCCCGTTAAGGCAAAATGGGAGTTGATCCATTGACCGATCCCTGCTAATCCAGATTTATCGGTTACGGAGATGGAAATAGGACGGTTGAGGATCTTACTCGTATTAAAAATATTATAAATCTCCTCATTTTTCAGAATTCCATCCGCATGAATCCCGGCACTTGTTGAATTAAAATTGGATCCCACAAGGGGCATGTTCGAAGGGATCGGAACACCCACCGACCGTTCTAAATAGTTTCTGATTTCTGTGATCATCGTGGTATCGATGCCGTTGGGATGCCCCACCAAACTGATATACTCAATAATCAACCCTTCGATGGGGGGATTTCCCGTTCGTTCTCCGAAACCGAGCAGGGTCCCATTTGCAGCGGAACATCCATATAGCCATGCCGTTGTCGCATTGATGAACCCCTTGTAGAAATCATTATGGCCATGCCATTCCAGGTACTCGGAAGGCACGCCCGCATCATCAATCATCGCGCGAATTATCTTGGGGACGCAACGGGGAAGCGCTGCACTGGGATAGGGGACTCCATAACCCAGGGTATCGCAAAGTCGAATCTTCACCGGAAGTTTAACCTCTTCGGANNAGACGCACGATGTCTTGAGCGAAGGGGACACAAAATCCATAGATATCCGCCCTCGTCACATCTTCAAAATGACACCTGGGAGTAATCCCGAGGTCCAATGCGGCCGATACGATTGAGAGATATTCCCGCATTACCACCCTTCTATTTTTCTTCAATTTTAAGAAGATGTGGTAATCCGAAACAGAGGTGAGAATCCCTGTTTCCTTCAATCCCATCTCCTTCACCAGTTTAAAATCATCCTTGACCGCCCGGATCCATCCTGTGATTTCAGGATAGCGGTAATTTCTCTCCTGGCATTTCCTCACCGCCTCTTTGTCCTTCTCACTGTATAAAAAGAATTCACTTTGCCGGACGACTCCATGGGTGCCCCCCAATTTATGAAGCATCTCATAAAGATCCACAATTTGCTCTACCGTATAAGGAGGCCTGGCCTGTTGTCCGTCGCGAAAAGTGGTGTCGGTGATGAAGATTTCATCGGGGGGATCGGTAAATACAAATTTATTATCGAATTCCACCCGGCAAACCTCATCATATGGAAAGACGCTTCGATAGAGGTTTGGCTCTTGGATATCCAAAAGGGGAAACTGCTCGATGGTATGTTTGCTTTGAAAGGTTCTCCTCTTACGGGTAATGGTCATCTTTTCCCCTTTCTTAACTTTAATTAAAGGCCAACGACATGACCCTTTAATGAAACTGGCATCTTTGCCGTAATCCGATGACTAAGAATTTTTTATTTCCTTCACCTTAATCCACAATTCGTCCAGTTGTTTTGGATCCACTCTTGAAGGCGCATCCGTCATTAGACAGGTCCCCTTCTGAGTTTTCGGAAAGGCAATGACATCCCGGATGGATTCCGAGTGGCTTAGGATCATAATGAGCCGGTCGAATCCAAAAGCAATCCCACCGTGTGGAGGGGTTCCATAATCAAGAGCCTCTAACAGGAAGCCAAATCTTTCTCTGGCTTCCTCCTCACCCATTCCCAATTTCTCAAACAGGAGGGATTGAATTTCTCTCAAATGATTTCGGATGCTCCCTCCTCCGACTTCGGACCCATTCAAGACCAGATCATAAGCCTTCGCCCTGACCCATTCTGGATGATCTTTTAATTTCGGGATGTCCTCATCTTTAGGAGCCGTAAAAGGGTGATGCACGGCAACAAAACGTCCCTCCGCCTCATCAAATTCCAAAAGTGGAAAATCGAGGATCCAGACGAACTGATACCGATCTTTTGAAATCCGTCCCAATTTCTCCCCGAGATGAAGGCGAAGGTTAGCCAGGGTCTGGTTGACCATTTTGGGAGGGCCGGCAATGAAGAGGAGGAGGTCTCCTTCCTCGGCCTCCATCTTTTCATCAATTTTCTTTCTCTCCTCTTCTGTAATGAATTTCTGGATCGAAGACTGCCAGCCTGTTTTACCTATTTTTGCAGAGATTAAACCTTTGGCGCCATAGGCGTAAACAAAAGAGGCAAGATCGTCGATCTCCTTTCGCGAAAAAGTTCCGCCTCCTTTAACGTTGATCGCCTTGATGGCGCCCTGCCCCTGGAGGGTATCTCTGAATACTTGGAAAGCGGAACTCCCCAAGGGTTGGGTGACATCTTTCAACTCCATTTCAAACCGGATATCCGGTTTATCAACCCCATATCGATTGATGGCCTCATCATAGGTTAAGACTGGAAATGGAGTGGTTAACGGTATGCCCAGAACCTCTCTAAAGATATGGGCCATCAATCCCTCCATCGTTTTTTGGACATCTTGGACGGTGACAAATGACATCTCCACATCGATTTGGGTGAATTCAGGCTGGCGATCCGAACGGAGGTCTTCATCCCGGAAGCACCGCGCAATCTGAAAATATCGATCCAACCCCGAGATCATCAGAATTTGTTTAAACAGTTGGGGAGATTGAGGAAGGGCATAAAAATGGCCTGGGTTGAGTCGGCTCGGGACTAAAAAATCTCTTGCCCCCTCAGGAGTGCTTTTAGTAAGCATGGGCGTTTCAATCTCTAAAAAACCTAAACGATCAAAGTAATTACGCACCTCTTTCGCCACTTGATGGCGGAGGATTAAATTCTTTTGGATCGCAGGTCTTCTCAGGTCGAGATATCGGTATTTCAATCGGGTATTCTCCGCAGCCTCTTCTACATCTTCAACAAGAAAGGGAGGAGTTTTTGAAATATTGAGAATCTTTAACTCTTTTGTGATAATCTCTATCTCCCCTGTTTTTATTTTTAGATTCGCTGTCCCTTCAGGCCTCAACCCCACTGTCCCCTGAACTCCCACCACATATTCACCTCGTAGCGACTGGGCTTTCTCATGTGCTACTGGATTCTCCTTCGGATTAAAGACCACCTGAACGAATCCCTGCCGATCTCTTAATTCAACGAAGATGAGTCCCCCGAGATCTCTCCTCCGCTGAATCCATCCCAGGAGAGTGACCTCTCGACCGGCATCCTGCTTCCTAAGATCCCCGCAATAATCCGTTCTTTTCAGGTCTCTAAAAAGGTCGATCAAACCGATTCCCTCCTCAATGAAACTCCACGAACAAGGGCTTGCTTGCATGTTGAAGGGCCTACCTGCCGGCAGATTTGCGTTACAGCGCGCAGACACCCCCTTGTGGGTGGGCGGACGAAATGCATTATATTAACTGAAACATATAGTTTGGTCAAGGATTTACACCACCCTGCAAATCAATCCCCTCAAATACTCTCCTTCAGGATGACATAAATGAATGGGATGATCCCATGCATGTCCCATCCGACCTAAGAGTTGTATACTTTTCCCCGAGTCCAAAGCTGCAGAAAATACAATCTTTTGGAATAGATCCCAGCTCATATGGTGAGAGCAAGAAAAGGTGAGAAGGAATCCCCCTCCGTTTAACAAACGAAAGGCCCAAAGATTAAGATCCTTATATCCCCTCGATGCGCTCGGAAGATTTCCCTTCCTCTTAGCAAATGGAGGGGGATCGAGTATAATGATATCATATTCGCCTTTTAAGTTTCTCATGATCTGAAAAACATCTCCTCGAAGACACTGATGAGGAATCCTCGTGATTTGGTTTAAACCGAAATGGTCTTCCGCCATGGCGAGCGCCTCCTCAGAAGAATCAATGAGCGTCATCTCTCTTGCCTCCCCCGATCCCCCATAAATGGAAAAAGCTCCTGTATAGCAGAAACAATCTAAAATATTCTTTCCTTCCGAGAGTCTTTTTAAAAGAAGCCGGTTTTCTCTCTGGTCTAAATAAAACCCTGTCTTTTGGCCACTTTTCACATTGGCTCTAAAACGACAACCGAATTCCTCAATCTCAATAAATTCTGAAATATTCTTGCCGTAGAGAAGGCCTCTGCTCTCCGCCAATCCCTCTTCTTTTCTTGTCGCTACATCGCTTCTCTCGTAAACATTCTGAGGATGAAATTCTTTGACCAGTGATTCTGTGATCATCTCTTTTATCCGTTCCATCCCTGCTGTCAAGCATTGCAGAACAAGAGTTTCTTTATAACGATCCACGATCAGACCTGGGAGAGAGTCTCCCTCTCCATTAATGACCCGATAGGCGTTGGTTTTTCCTCTGGTCAACTCCTCTCTTAAATGAACCGCTTTCGAAATACGCTCTCTAAAAAAAACCCCACCTAACTCTTCCTTCCTGGGCGTCAGAATTCGGAGAATGATTTGGGAGAGAGGATTGAGATGCCCCCGGCCTAAGAAATACCCGTCCTTGGAATAAACATCTCCGATATCTCCGGGAGAAACCTCCCCATCTACTTTCGCGACTGCCCCAGAGAAAACCCATGGGTGCCCCCGAAGAAGTGGCTTCTCTTTACCACTTTTCAATATGATTCTTGGAAACATAGGTTAAATCAAAATGCTGAGGAGGGTCCAATGGCTTCAAAAAAGACATCGGATTACGATTTCCTTTCAAGCGCTCTCTCGATCAAGTTTCCAACAAACTCTGTATAAGTGGTTCCCTGAACCTTGAGGGCTCTGGCCATTCCGGATTGAGGAGAAATATCCGGGTTTGGGTTGACCTCTAACACATAAATCTTCCCGTCCCGGTCAATGCGGATATCCACCCTCGCATAATCTCGACATTCAAATAGTTTAAAAACCCTGATGGCAATATCCCTCACTTTTCTTTCCATCAGCCATTCCAGGGACGCAGGGCAGACCGGCTTTGTTTTTTGATACTCTGCACTCTCAACCACCCATTTAGCTTCATATCCGCATATTTTTGGAATTCCTTCCGGAAACTCCGTATAATCGATCTCTGAGATGGGAAGAGTCCCCACGCTTCCATTGGTCTCCATCAAACCCACATTCAACTCTCTGCCATCGACGAATTCCTCTACTAAGGCAGGTTGTTGATATTGTTGGAGGATATATTGAATCTGCTTGCCCAACGTTTTGTCATCGAATACGACGCTTTCTCTCGTAATTCCTAAGCTTCCATCTTCGTGAAGGGGCTTGACGATGATTGGAAAGATATTCCCCTTCACCGGGCCGATGGTTTGCTCAAAGATTTTATACCGAGGGGTCAAAATGCCGTGAGACTGTAGAATGTCTTTTACCTTCCCCTTGTCTTGACACAATCCGAGGGTAAGAGGAGGGGATCCGGTATAGGGAATTCGAAAGAGATCCAGCAGAGCGGGGATATTCATCTCCCAGCAGCTATTCCCATAAACGCTTTCGCATAAATTAAAGACCACATCGGGCTGGTATTCCTTCAACCAGTGAATGATGGGCGAAATTTCTTCGCGAACGGCCATGACAATACTTTCGTGCCCCAGAGATTGAACCGCATTTTCAACAGCCTGTATCTCCTCGATAATGGCACCCTCTGCTAAAATATCTTTTTCCTCCCCTTTTTGAAGCCGTTCAAAGAGATTATATAAGATCACGACTTTTACCACGGATCCTATCCTCCCCCTTTAATTTTAAGCCATCACCTTCTTGGGAACTGCCTTCTCATCAGCACCGGTTCTGGCTTTCTTGAATTCAATGATGTTGGGCTCTGGATATTCAAAGACTTTTCCTTCATAATTTCTTAAGACAATCTTTCCTCTGCCCTTTGAGACCACATAATCAGGCTGCAACGGGATCTTTCCTCCCCCTCCCGGGGCATCGACCACATACGTCGGAACGGCATACCCCGTCGTATGACCACGTAATTTTTCTACGATTTGAATCCCTGTCGCCACAGAGGTCCGGAAGTGCTCGGTTCCCATCACCAGATCGCATTGATAAATATAATACGGCCGGACCCGAATCTTGAGCAGCTCTTGAACCAGCTTTTTCATAATATAGGGCTTATCATTGATCCCTTTGAGAAGAACGGTTTGACTTCCCAATGGAAACCCTCCATCGGCCAGTTCACTGCAGGCTCTCCTCACCTGATCGGTGATCTCCTTGGGATGGGTGAAATGAATAGAGATCATAAGGGGATGATACTTCTTTAACATTCTCACCAATCCTCCAGTAATCCTCTGGGGAAGAGTCACCGGGACTCTTGTCCCAATTCGGAGAATTTCGATATGAGGAAGCGCCCTCAATCGGCTTAACATCTCCTCCAACCTCTCATTTTCCAAAAGGAGTGGATCTCCTCCTGATAAGAGGACATCTCGAACCTTTCGATGGGTCTTCAAATACTTCAGAACTTCCTCAAAATTCCCTTGAGTGATAGATCGCTCGCTACTCCCCACCAATCGCCTTCGTGTACAATATCGGCAATAGACAGCACATTGATCGGTGACGAGTAAAAGCACCCGGTCCGGGTAGCGATGGACGAGACCCGGTACCGGAGAATGATTGTCTTCACTCAATGGATCCACCATTTCACTTTTTGATAAATGGATCTCCTCGATTCGAGGAATCGCCTGTCTCCGGATGGGACAATTGGGATTAACTGGGTCCATCAGACTGGTGAAATAGGGGGTGACGGCTAAGGCTAATCTTCCTTTCGAATGCCTGATCCCCTCCGTCTCCTCGGGAGTCAATTCGATGATTTCTTTGAGTTGTTCGAAAGTGGTGATCCGATGGCGAAGTTGCCATCTCCAATCATTCCATTCCTTTTCTGAAACTCCTTTCCAAACTTGAGGAATGCCCTCTTTAGCCTCTTCACTTCTCTCCGCTTCCACGGGGAGGGAAAATAAGTAAAGCTGTGAGCCCTTCCTCATCCCTCTTTGGGGGACAGATAAATTAGAGTCTGAAGCAGGCTCCATCTTTTCTCCTTCCTGCAAATCTGCTGGGAGGGCTCTGGCTCACTGCCCGATGAACCTTTTGAAAACAAAAAAGGAGATATCATTCGATACCCCCTCCTTCGAGACAAAAGAAATCCCTCTTGTCTGAACAGCAGAAATGCACCTTTTCTTCTTTTTCCTTTGAATACGGATAATAGCTCCTCTTTTAAAATATGTCCGTTAAGCTTGCCTTTGTTAGCGCCCCCCTTGCATCAGGAGGGCGCTAACGCTTCAACCATAAAACAATCTTTACTTCTTGGGGGCTTCAGCAGGTTTCTCAACCGGTTTTTCTTCAGCCGGTGGCGCGGGGGGTGGAGGGGGTGCCTCAGCAGGCTTCTCCACCGCCTTTTCCGCTGGTTTGGGTGCCTCCTTGGCTTTGCATCCGATCCCCATTGATGCAATATTAATCACCAAAACCATTGCGAGGAAAAGAAAAATCCACTTCTTCATGTAACTTCACCTCCTTTCTGGATGAGATGGGAACCCTCTCTTTTTTTCCTGAGCGGAGGGGTTTCCCCTCCATCAGAAAAAGAAATTTCCCGAATTGCCTTTCTTAACAATCTCGGATCAACAGGCTTTTTGATAATGCGATGGATACCCATTTTTTTTAAGCGAAGAGTAAGTTCATCTGTGACCAATGGGGCCATCCATATAAAACGTTTATTCCATTTCTTCAGGAATGAAAATCCTTTTTCCAACACATCAATTTCTACATCGGCCAAGATCATCCCTTTCAGGATATCCTTTTTCCTTTTCTCCAGTTCAAAAAAATCTCCAATCTCTTCGACGTGGAACCCATATTTCTTTAAAATTTTATTTAGGCTTAATCGGACAAACTCATCTTTATCAATGATAAAAGCCCACTTCATCCTTTCTTTCATAAGAGTATTTATTATCAAATATCATGCCAATTTTTTTAATCCCCACCACTCGTGCAATTTTAAAAAACACTATAATATCAATAGGTTAGATTGTTACTATTTTGCTCTCATCTCTCACAACCTAAGAACGATAAAAGAGGCAAAGAAAAAATGCCATCCTATTCCAATCAATATGCGACAAAATGCCATCATCCATTGATCCAATTTAAAAAAGCTAAGACCTTTTGTCCCTATTTTTGTTTTTTCCTATTTGATTCAATCCTCATGATGTTGAAGCTAATTCTTGTATTTCTTCAATTTTACGATGAATCGTCCGCACATTAATCCCGAGTAACCGGGCCGCCTTCCGCTTATTCCCATTGGTCGCCTTAAGGGTCTGAATCAACATCTCCTTCTCCACTTCCTCAAGGGATGTTCCTATCTTGATGGGAATCACCTCCGGTTTCTCTTTCATATCTCGAATTTCCTGGGGGAGATGCTGGATATCAATAACTCCAGGGCTGTTGATCACTAAAATGGACTCAATCGTATTCTCCAATTCCCTGACATTCCCTGTCCATTCGTAGTCGGTGAGAAAGTTCATGGCTTTTTGAGAAATTCCCCTGACTTTCATCCGATACTTCTCATTATATCTTTCGATGAAAAAATGGACGAGGAAGGGAATATCATCCCTCCTTTCCTTTAAGGCAGGAAGTTTAATATTCACTACATTCAAACGATAATAGAGATCCTCTCGGAATGCTCCTTTCTTCACTTCCTCCTGGAGGTCCCTGTTGCTCGCCGCAATGATCCTTATATTTACTTTGATCGTCTTGTTCCCCCCCACCCTTTCAAACTCACCTTCTTGGAGGACCCGTAAAAGTTTAATCTGGGTGGCAGGCGGGATATCCCCCACTTCATCTAAAAAGAGCGTTCCCTGATGGGCCAATTCAAATCGGCCTTTTCGGGAAGCGATCGCTCCGGTAAAGGCTCCTTTTTCGTGTCCGAAGAGTTCACTCTCGATAATCCCTTCGCTCAAGGAGGCACAACTCACCTTGATGAAGGACATGGAAGCCCGGGGGCTCTTGTAATGAATGGCATTGGCGATCAACTCTTTTCCTGTTCCGCTTTCCCCGATGATCAGGACAGAGCTATCATAGGGCGCAATATGGCGGATGAGTTCGAAGATTTTTACCATCTTCTTGCTTCTTCCGATAATATTTTTAAAATGATACTTATCTTCCAACCTGGATCGCAGATTTTGATTTTGGAGAATCAGTGTTTGTTTTTCCAATGCCCTTTCGACTAATAATGAAATGATCCGGGGGTTGATCGGCTTTTCGATAAAATCGAAGGCTCCCCATTTCATCGCCTGGACTGCCTTTTCAATCGTCCCTTGGGCGGAGATGACGATGACCTCCGTTTCCGGCCTCAGACCTTTCACCGCCTCTAAAAGTTCGATCCCATCCATCTTGGGCATCACGACATCCGTGATCACCAGATCGACAACCTTATGCCGGAGGAGCTGGAGAGCCTCCTTCCCATTTGAGGCAAGGAGGATGTCATGCCCTTTCTTTTTCAGCAAAAGACCAAGGCTTTCCCCAACAGTCGGGTCGTCCTCCACAATCAAGATAACTTTCTTTTCCATATGCCCACCGTCCCAAAATCTCTTGAAATCACGAAATGCTGGAATGTTGAAATGTTGGATTCATTCCGAAGAAAAAACAAGGTAAGATAAGGTATCTTTTTTCCTTGAAATTCATCATTCCACTATTCCAACATTCCAATCCTGAGTCGTTTGCTCTGTTTTTAGTTCCCTTTCGGGCTGAGTGGAATCCTGATTTTAAAAGTGGACCCTCTATTGACCTCGCTTTTGACATCAATCTCCCCATGATGGTCTGAAACAATCTTTTTTGCAATCGAGAGCCCTAATCCTGACCCCATCGGCTTGGTGCTGAACATAAAATCGAAAATTTTGGGCAGATGTTCCTTGGAAATTCCAATCCCATTGTCTTGAATGATGATGAAAATATTTTTCTTTGATCCCCGGGTGAAAAGATAAATTTCCCCTTTTTCGGAGACCGCTTGAATACTATTGATGAGGAGATTCGAAATCGCTAAATTAAATTGGCTGACATCGATCTTCAGCATGGGCAACTTTTTTTGAAAATGGGTTTCGACTCTCGCATTTTTTATCTGGGCATCCGGCCGGAGCAGTCGGACCACGGAATCCAATACTTCATTCAATTGAACCCACTCGAATTTCAGGGGGGGGAGACGATTGAAATCTAAAAATTCTTTCAGATTATTCTCCAAGCGGAGGGTTTCATAACTGATAAAATTAATTAAAGAATGAATCTCTTCTTTCTGGGAAAGCTGAATTTCCCCTCCCAACTCCTCCCTCAATAATTCAATATTGATGTTCAAAGAACTCAATGGATTTCGAATCTCGTGCGCCATCCATCTCGCCAGCATTCCGATAGTGGAAAGGTCCCGACTCTTGCTGATCTCCCTCAGGAGCAGCCCCTTCTCTGTAACATCCGCAAAAGTTGCCAAACAGCCTAAAAAACTCGCCTCTTTCTTATCAAAAATGGGGTAAAAGCTACAGTGAAGGATTCGAGTCCCCTCTCCTTCAGGAGAACCATGGAGGACATGGATCGCCAACTCGACATCATGGTTACTTTCCCTCTTTTCGTAAACAAAATCAAAGTGCTTTTTGATATTTTTATACGGGATGGCCCTCTCCAACCTCTTTCCCAGAACATGCTTCTCTCTGATTTGAAAATAGTTCTCTGCAATGAGATTAAAGATTTGTATTCGTTCTTGGGCGTCGGCAAAAATGACCGCTTCCTTAAAATTCTTTAAAATAATCTCAAAGAGATTTTGGTCGATTCGATTCATCTTGAACGGATTACTCCATCCATCCATACCGCTTCAAGGCCTGATGGAAAATGGTTCTTACCAGCCGGGAATAATTCCACCCCATGCTCCTCGCCATAATCACGAGGTCGCCATAAACAGGTGAAAGGCCCGGGAGAGGGTTAACTTCCAAAAAATATGGGGTGCGGTCCCCCCCCACCCGGATGTCCACCCGTGAAACATCCCGGCACTCCAGGGCTCGATAAGCCCGGACGGCCACCTCTTCAATCGTTTTTAAAAGGTCTCGGTCAATGGAGGGAGGACAATGGTAACTTACTCTTTCCTCCCATTCCCTCTTAATTTCCAATGAATAAACGGATTCTTCCGGGGAGTTCCCTTTGATCTCAATCTGCATGACACCGAGGACGAAGGGGGCTTCATTACCAATGATGCCCACTGTGAATTCCGGACCACTAACGAATTCCTCTACGAGAACGGGTGAACGATAAGTTTCTAATAGTCCTCTTGTTTTCTCTTTCAAGGTTTGGAAATCCAAAACTTTTGAATCCAACCGGACCCCTTTGCTCGACCCCTCATAACATAATTTAACAAACAGGGGATAACAGAGATCTAACCCATTGAGATCCTCTATTCTTCCCACTTTCTTAAACCGTGGGGTCGGAACATTTTGCCCTGCCACGATTCTCTTTGCCATCGCCTTGTCCAAGGTGAGGGAGAGTGTAAGGGGATCGGAACCGGTATAAGGAATATTTAAAAATTCCAAGAGGGAGGGAATATGGGCTTCTCGATTTCGGCCCACAAGGCCTTCTGCGATGTTGAAGACAATATCGACTGATGTCTGTTTGAGTCGATCGATCAAACCGGTGTCTCCTCCTAACTTGATGACCTCATGCCCTTCGCTTTCCAACACCTCCCGAATTGCATCGATCGTCTCCTCGGCATCGAATTCTTCCAGAAAATCAATCGGCTGGTTTTCTGACGGATAGAAATCTTTCTTAAGATTATAGGTAATACCCACTCTCAATTTCATCTCTGAGACATCCCCATATGCAATAGGCTGACATGAATCATCATTAATAATCTTTCTCCTTTTATCTCTCTTTTAAACCTTTGTCAACCTTGTTGTTATCTTGTTGTTCCCCTGTTTGTTAGGTCCCTGCCCCTCTTTCTTCTCTTTGGGACTGAAGCAAGCGCTTTCGGATGCCCACTTTTTATGTTACATTACCCTCATGATCCGTCAGGGGAAAGAGCCTGGGATGGGGATTAAAAAGGAAGAGATCTTCCAAGCATTAACCCGGTTACGGAAAGGTCTTCTCCATATCCTCATCGTGATCATTCTAAGCGGGATCATTCTCTTCCCCATCTCAAAGGAATGGTTGCGTTTTCTCCGTGACACGACGCTCAGAATTGACTTTGTGGCTTTCTCCATTCCTGAAGCTTTCTTTTCCCTCATCAAACTGACCCTTTACACCAGCCTATTCATTTCTATCCCAGTGATCTTTTATTACATCTGGAAAGCCTTTTCCCCTCTCTTCCGTTCGAGGGGATTAATTTTGGGAAATGGCGTTCTTGTTACCGCCATCTTACTTTTTTATATCGGCGCTCTTTTCTGTTTCTTTGTCACTCTGCCTTTTGGCGTTCAGTTTCTCTTGGGGTACCAATCCGACCACATCAAACCCATGATCTCACCGGCCAGATATGTTTCCTTTTGCACCTTTTTCATCTTCGGGTTTGGAATGACCTTTGAACTTCCCTTAATCCTGGCCTTATTGAGTTATCTCAGAGTCGTGAATGCAGCATTTTTGGCTCGGAATCGGAGGTACGCTATTTTATTAGTGGCCATCCTCTCAGCGATCCTCACACCGACCCCGGATATTTTCAATATGAGTCTAATGGGAGGCCCCTTATATATATTATTCGAGATCGGATTGATTTTGGTCAAGGTGATTGAACGGAAGAGGAAGCGGGTTGAAATCTCCCCTCTCCAAGAATAACGGATGGGGCGGAGGGTTTATCAAGAATTTACCAGTTTTTTTTACACACCCGCTATGTTGGAATCGTCCAGGGAGATGATTTTTCTGTAAAAATACAAACTTTGTTTCGCCCCCCCTTTTTGGCATCATAGAGGGCTTGGTCTGCCATCCGGATCAAATCTTCTTTTGACTTGGCCCGATGACTTGGAAAATTAGAGATTCCCATACTCACGGTTAAATTGACTTCCGTCTTTCCCACTTCGAAAGACGTTTCCTCGACCAACCTTCGGATACGTTCCGCAATGAGAAAAGACTCTTTCAAAACAGCTTCTGGCAACATCAGAATGAATTCCTCACCCCCATATCGGGCAACGATATCTTTTTTTCGGACTGAACTTTTCAGTAAAGAAGAAATTTTAATAAGAGCTTGATCCCCCTCGGTATGTCCCAAGGTATCATTCACTTTCTTAAAATGGTCAATATCCACCATCACCAAAGAGAGGGGGGAACCTCCATAAAAAGATTTTTGAGCCTCCGCTCCGAGTTTTTCCTCGAAATATCTCCGGTTATAAAGGCCGGTCAGTGTATCGTAAGTGGCAATGTTTTGGATGGAGCTAAATCTTTGAAAATGTTTTAAGGTGGCCGCCATCTGGTATCCGATGACGGAAAGGAATTGGAGATCTTGTACATCAAAAGCATTGGGTTGATCACTGTTGAGTGAAATACACCCTAAAATCTCTCCTTCTACGGTCAGGGGCAGAGTGAGATGGGACTTCAGGGTTGCTTTGGGGTCCACCATCATCTGTTTCGGCCTCAGTTTCCTTTTTTCAATCTGGAGGGGCATTCGGTCGGCTTCGAAAGACTCCCCGCCCAGGATCGAAAAGACTTTCAGCATATTCCTCACCACCTCTTGAGTGAAAGGAGGAGGACAGGAATCCTCCTGAAAAAGGAAGAGAAGGTGATCCTCCTTCCAAAATATCCCGAAAGAAGAAAAATCAAATAAATTTGGAAGGTTATTCCCTGCTGATTCAAAGATTTCTTTGATTTCAAAACTCTTGCTGATTGCATTGATCGTTGACCGGAGCACATTCAGATTTTTAAAAATCAACCTCACGATGTCCCATCCTCTATTTTTGAGAAATAATCCGATCAGCTTCCTTAAATTTAGGGAAGACCTTTGGAAAAAGTTCTTTATTGATGACACCCTCCGCCAAAGCGGAAAAAAGGTGTGAGAGATGATTGACCAAACTTTGAAAACCCCGGTGAATTTCCACCGGAGTGACATTTCGGCAATCCTCTCTGACCCGTTCGAGCGAAATACCTTCTTCTGAAACTTTTATAGAATTTAAAAAGGAATACTTCGCACCAAGCTTCCGAATGGCCAAGATAAAAAGAAATGCCAAAATGGCTTCGCCGATCAATGCCGATACCATCTCCCAGATCTCTTTGATAAGATTGGAATAGAGATCCAGGACAAGATCAGACGGCCCTTTCCCAACTTTTTCCCCTTTAAATGATGGTGGCATTTTTTCGTCAGAACTCTTTTCTTTTTTTCGGATTCAATTTTTTTAACAGGTTATGAATTTCTTCATGGTAGATGAAAAAGATCAGAATGATCAAACCCGATATTCCTAAAAGGATCAAAAAGGTCTGGTATTGATGATCAAAGGCCTTTCCACCCTGAAGACAGGCCATCAATGTTCCCGGAATTCTTCCAATCGTGGAAATGGCCAGAAAAATCCAAAAATGCATGGGGGTCAGACCCAGAATATAACAAAGAGCATCCTTAGGAAAACCGGGGATCAAGAAAAGAATGAAACTGAGAATGGCTCCTTGATGTTCGATTAAATAGTCGAATTTCTTTCTGGTTTCCTCTGAAACAAACTTTTCAACAGCTATTTTTTCAAAAATCCTCGCCAAGCCGAAAGCTACTATCGATCCCAAGATCAAACCGATCATGGAATAAATAAAACCGGCCTTTACTCCAAATAGATAACCTCCTAAAAATTCGATCGCCCCGCCGGGGATGGGGGCGACGATCACTTGTACGAATTGGAGCAGGATATAGGCCAGGGGAGAATAAGCCCCGAAAGAACGAATAAATCCTTTTAGTTGTTGGCGATCGTGAAGAAAATCATAAATTTTAACAGCTTGATTCCATAGCTGGGAATTAAATTGGTAGACGATAAAAAAAGCAACCCCTGCCAAGATACATAGAAACAAAACCCATATCCACTTTTTTTGAACCGACGTTGCCATAGCTCCACTGAAAAATTTGGACGCAGGGGTCAGACTTTATGAGATACCCCACCAGAATAGATGCAAGGATGCAAGTCTGACCCTATTATTTTTGGGGGGTTTTTGCAAATTCGATGATGACCTGATCGACGCCTGCCAGTTCCTTCAGTTCCACATTGACGGAATCTTGGCGGGATATCTCTAGGGTTTTTCCAATATAATCAGCGCAAATGGGTAATTCTCTGAAGCCCCGATCAATGAGTACTGCCAATTCAATCCGCCGGGGCCGCCCCAAATCTAACAGGGCATCGATCGCCGCTCGGATGGTTCTCCCTGTGAAAAGGACATCATCCACCAAAAGAACATTTTTGTCCTCGATGGAAAAATGAATTTCCGTTTTTTTAACTTCGGGCGTCTGACTTAATCTGGTCCAATCATCTCGATAGAGAGTAATATCAATAATTCCAGCGGGAAGGTGGCTCCCCCTTTTTTGAAGAATCTTCTGTTTTAACCGCTCCGCCAGAAAGACGCCTCCTGTCCGAATTCCCACCAGAACCATTTCGCTCAATTGGGTGTGTTTGGTAAGTAATTGTTCACATATTTGGCTGAGAGCGATCTCGATATCTTTTTCAGTCAGTACAATCTGTTTTGAATCCATCTTTGGAGTTTCTCTCTATCTTCCTTACGAATCTCCCCATCAACGCTTTTTTTGTCTTGGCCCTCTGAGCCACCATAATCCTAATATGATGATAATGCCCAGGCCGCAACCAATCCCGACAAGGATGGGCCAAGGAGGGATCAAGCTCTTTTCCACCCCTGATAAGGCAAGGAGATTCACTTCTTTCACCGTCTTGCCCTCATTTTGGATGAGAATTTTTGCCACCACCTGATCTTTTTGGACCGGGGCGGTTATAAATTCCGGCAATTGAGGAACAGCGGAAACCAAGCTTTCCTTCCCCTTCGATACGGTCACTCTCCCCTCCTCTGCAGCGCTGAGAGTCACCTGATTTGCCTTCCCCCTTCTTACCTTAACTGGGCCAAAGGTTGCACCTTTCTTAACCGCCTCGACGGTAGAAAAATTTTTGAATCCATATTCCAATAATTTCTGCGTCTCTGGCCCTCTTTTCCTCATTCTATCGCAACCCATGATCACTGCAATCATCCTCTGGCCGTCTCTCTTTGCCGTGGCCGCCAGATGATAACCCGACTCTTCCACGTGACCTGTTTTCAACCCATCCACTCCGATATTCTTCTGGAGAAGAGTATTGCGGTTTCCCTGCCGAATCCCATTGTATTCGAATTCGACCGTAGAATGAAGGATGAGAGCTTCCGGATGATCTTCCACATACCGCTTTGACAATATCGCCATGTCCATAGCGGTCGAATATTGATCCTCCGCAGGCATTCCGTGGGAGTTTTTAAATTGAGAGTCTTTCAACCCAAGGAGTTTCGCCTTCTCATTCATTTTTGAAACAAAGACTTCTTCGGAACCTGACACATGCTCCGCTAAGGCGACGCACGCATCATTTCCAGAAGCAATAGCAATACCCTTCATCAGGTCTTCCACCTTCACCCGCTCTCCTACCTTGATGAACATTCTCGAACCTTCCATTCTCCAGGCTTTTTCACTCACCGTCACCATATCGTCCATCTTAATTCTTCCTGACCGAATGGCGTCATGGACGATGTAGAGAGTCATCACCTTGACAAAACTGGCAGGTGAAATCCTCAAACTTGGACTCTGCTCATAAAGAATTTGGCCCGTGAGGGCATCCATCAAAACAGCAGATTGAGCATCATATTGAAGACCCCCTGAGGTGGTTTGGGTAACTTGTGCTGGCTCAGTCTTCGGGTGTGTTTTGACCTTGGTTGACGACTTGGTTGAGGCTTTGGGTGACTTTGACGGCCTGGTCGTCTTGGAAAAAATTTGATTTGGAAAACCCATCAAAAAACAAAATAAGATCAGGATAATCAAACAGGCATTTTTACGCGAACGAATCATAATTTTTCTCCCTTGAATTCATTTGAGAATTAAGACAAAGAGATTTATTTTTAACAGATTCATTTTTATTTTTCAATCTCAATATTTTGGAGCAAACTTTAAATGGATCAGGACCAAAATGGTTATCCTTCGGTACCATTTTATAAAAAATAGCCTTCCTCAACGGAAGGCTCAAAAATGTAATGGATTGATTTTATTGGTGCCTAGGGCCGGATTTGAACCGGCACGGTGGGGGACCACCGAGGGATTTTAAGTCCCTTGCGTCTACCAATTCCGCCACCCAGGCGTTGTTTGGTTATTGAGTTTATTGAGTCACTGGGTCATTGGGTCACTGTGTTATTAACTTTTCAAACTATAAATATAGCTTTTCGATTATTTTGTCAACCTTGATTTTGCCCGGTGTGATTTTGCCCGGAGGCAGCAAGGTCCGGAGCGTATCCCCGTATGTCCTGTTTGTAAAATCGCGGAGGACGGTTAAGGACAGGTAACGCATCGTGGAAAACTTAACAGAAACAGTAAGGCTCTTGTCTCGGTGAAATACATATGTTAAAAAATTTTTATCAAGAAAATATGGAGGAAAGAACCATGAGATCGGATCGGATGAAAAAGGGAATAGAAAGAGCGCCCCACCGCTCTCTGTTCAAGGCCCTGGGCCTCACCGACGAAGAAATCGAAAGACCGATGATCGGCATTGCCAACTCAGCCAACGAAGTGATTCCGGGTCATCTCCATCTGCATCAACTCTCTGAGGCGGTTAAAGCAGGAATTAGAATGGCAGGCGGAACTCCTCTTGAATTCTTTACCATAGGGGTCTGCGATGGAATCATTATGGGTCATGAGGGGATGAAATATTCTCTCAGCTCAAGGGAGTTGATCGCTGATTCGATTGAATCCATGGCCATGGCCTATCCTTTCGATGGCCTGGCGCTCATTCCTAACTGTGACAAGATTGTTCCTGGAATGTTGATGGCCGCAGCCCGTCTTAATATTCCTACCATCCTGATCAGCGGTGGCCCCATGCTGGCCGGTGAGTTTCAAGGAAAAGAGATCGACCTCATCACCGTTTTTGAGTGGGTGGGAAAGGTAAAAGCAGGGAAGATGACATTGAAAGAACTGACAGAAGCGGAGGGTTGTGCCTGCCCTGGAGTCGGTTCCTGCGCGGGGATGTTTACGGCAAACTCGATGAACTGCCTGGCAGAAGTCCTTGGCTTAGCCCTTCCCTATAACGGGACGATTCCGGCTGTCTTTGCTGACCGAATCAGGTTGGCCAAAAAATCAGGGATTCAGATGATGGAACTCGTCAGAAAGAATATAACTCCTTCCCAGATCCTGACGGGAAAAGCGTTTGAAAATGCAGTCACGGTCGATATGGCTTTCGGAGGATCTACCAATACCTCGCTCCATCTTCCTGCCATCGCCAGAGAGGCTGGGATTAAACTTTCCCTTCAGACCTTTAACAAAATCAGTGATAAAACTCCCCATCTCTGCAATATGTCGCCCGGAGGCCCCCACCATATTCAGGCCCTCCATCAGGCTGGAGGGATTCCAGCTTTGATGAAAGAATTAAGTCGTGGAGGATACATTCATCAAGATCCATTGACCGTTACAGGAAAATCCGTCAGGGAAAATCTGAAAGGAAAGAAGACAATTGATCCGGAGGTGATTCGTCCTCTTGAAAGACCTTATCATGCCACTGGGGGTTTGGCCGTTCTCTTTGGGAATTTAGCTCCGGAAGGTTCGGTGGTGAAACAATCCGCCGTTGATGAAGTCATGCTCAAACATCGGGGACCGGCCAGAGTCTTCAACTCAGAGGAAGAGGCCATCAAGATGATTCTCAATAGAAAGATTAAAAAGGGGGAGGTCGTGATCATCCGCTATGAAGGGCCAAAGGGCGGACCAGGAATGAGAGAAATGTTAGCTCCGACCTCTGCAATTGTCGGCGTCGGCAGGGACCGAGATGTCGCTTTGCTGACGGATGGCCGCTTTTCAGGGGGAAGCCGGGGAGCGGCCATCGGTCACATCTCTCCCGAGGCGGCAGAAGGAGGCCCTATTGCGGTGATTCGGAATGGGGATCAGATTGAGATTGACATTCCCGGGAGAAAACTGAACCTTCTCGTCTCCAAAGAGGAATTGAAGAAAAGGCTTTCTCAGTGGAAACCACCCAAGAAAGAGTTGAAGGGGTACCTCAAACGGTATGCAAGACTCGTCACCTCGGGCAGTACGGGGGCTATTTTTGAAGAATAGGGACGGCATAAGGACCTTCACGAATGAGGGCCATGGTCGGCTCGATTCCCTTTTCCCGATAACGATAAATGGCAAATTGGACAGCCTTCTGTACCATCTCCTGAGCCTTTTGAAGTGAGGGGTTTATTCTTTTTCCTTTTATAAAATCGAGACCGCAGACGCCGGGAAGAAGGCAGTAATTTTTCCTCTCGATTTCGAGAGAACAATAGATCAATCCCTCCTCGCCCACTTTTTTCAAAACCTTTCCCCAGACTTCAGGCTCCCACTGATCTTTGGTAAACTTCCAATTGGGAGTTCTCAGTAAATCGAGATATCCATCCGGCCCCTGTAATTTCAGCAGATGGATCAGGCTTCTATATTCCGGAGACCCGATGGGCTCGATGAAATCCCTGTTGTTGGCCGCAATGATAATGACACCGCCCTCTTTCACCGCAGGAAGAGCACCCACCCCGGCCTTTGCAGTCTGGTAGTGATCTCTTCCGACATATCCGCTATGAGTGAGTACGATATCGAACTCCTCTTTGAGGGGGATTTCCGCATAACCCTTGATCATTTCAAAGGCCTTCAAATTCGCCTCTACCATGTCCCCGGTAAAAATACGAAGAAGGCGCAGATCCTTGTCAAGGTTGACATTAATCACAAAATCAACCCCAACGGTCTGAGCCACTTCCAAGGCCTCCTCATGGCACGGATTTCCCTCGAGGATGAGGTTCGTTGCATTGGGATCTTCAAGATAGTAGGGACCATGAAATTTCTGTATGGTCTTGACATCCACCAATCCGGGGCAGACCGTTTTTCTACCGCCCGAGATCCCCGTAAAAAAATGACTCTCGACAAGTCCTGTGGCGATCTTCAAGTCCGCAAAATAAAAATCCCGATTGACAT
>DCUS01000171.1:0-226 GCA_002327885.1 Syntrophaceae bacterium UBA2208 | reverse complement strand
CCACTTTCTCTTCATCGGTACTCGCCCGATGCATTCCCGTTGCCACAATAATCTTGATGTTCTCTTTTTTGATTCCTGAAGACTCCAAGCGTCCTAACAAAGGGGAAAGAATGCCGGTCTCCCCTTTATAAGGGACGGGTCTTGTGATATCAGAAACGGCAATCGCCACGGACATTTCTCCTGAAGGTTTTCCTTTCTTCCGGATGATCTCCTCCAGAGGAGGGCT
>DCUS01000063.1:3407-17930 GCA_002327885.1 Syntrophaceae bacterium UBA2208 | reverse complement strand
ACCTTCAAAATTCAATTAATGCTTATTGCCCTATATCATAAAAAAAGCATTTGTTGCATTGATTCGTCGCCCTGGTCCCGGTTTTCACCGGGATAAACTCCAGCCGGAGCCCGGGGATTTGACCTTTCAATACTTACTGAATTCCTGTTTTCACGGGAATGACACAATAGAGTCTTTTTCAAAGAGTTAAGGTGTTACAACTTTTTTAGTTTCTCTTGAAGATTTCTTTTAGCTCGGACGAGTAAGGATTCAACGGCAGAGACCGAACAGCCAATTATCCGGGCAATTTCCTGGTATGAAAGGTCATCATATCTCTTCAGGATCAGCGCCATTCGTTGATTTTCAGGCAGACCCTGAAGAGCATCGGAGATTTGGCGGCTGCGCTCCTTCGAGAGGAGAAGATCTTCTGCAGATGGCGCACTATCGGTGAGAGTCTCCTCAAAGGTGTGCTCACTATTTTCATCAGACCGGTTAAGTGAAAACCATTTCTTACGGCGAGCGGATTTTAGCTCGTTGAGACAGAGATTGGCGCCAATACGATAGAGCCATGTCGTAAATTTTGCCTTGGGCTTATAGGTTTTGGCGGCCTGCCAAACCCGGATAAACACTTCCTGGGACAGGTCTTTTGCCTGCGCCCTGTCCCCGATAAAACGATATATAAGGTTGAAGACAGAAGTTTGATGGCGACTTACCAGGATTTCAAAGGCATCCTCGTCACCTTTGGCAATCCTGGCCATTAGATCTTCACTTGGTATCTCTTTGTCCATTGATTAGTGAAAGCTTTCAGAGGAAATGGAGACTGGATAACTCAAATTAGAAGTAATACCTCACCCTCAGTTCAAGTCTGTAGTCATTCTGTTTTTCGCTGAATTCGGTCCATTTTCCTCCCAACAAACCGATTGCCTTCAAGCGGATTTCAAGATTCTTTATTCCCGTATATAACAATTCGGGAGAAATGGAAAGGCTTTGATCATTCAGGTTCATGATGGTTGTGATGGCTGGCGTAAAATAAAGGATGTTGAAGGGCTCTTTCTGGCTGATGCGGAGATAAAGGTAGTCCTTGCTTTAAACGATCTCGACAAAACTGTCGTCTCCGTCGGACATTAGGGTGTGGTCACGACATTGAAGTTTTAAATCCTTGATTTACTCCTCCAATTTCTTTTAAGATTAACTTAATGAAAGGTTTCTTCAATCAACTTCTCCGGATCAACCTCTCCAAACGAAAGTCCACGGTCGAACCTATTCCCGAATCCATCCTTCGAACCTATCTGGGTGGAAAGGGTTTGGGGTCTTACCTTCTTCTCAAAGAGAATCCACCCCATATTGACCCCTTCTCACCTCAAAATCGTCTCATCTTCACATTGGGTCCTCTGGCGGACACCCCTTTTTATGGCTCCAGTCGTTACGCCGTTTTCACCAAATCCCCCCAGACGGGGATCTATTCTGAATCTTATTCCGGAGGAAAGATCACCCTTCCCCTTAGCAGGGCTGGCTATGACGCTATTATCATTGAAGGAAAATCAGAGTCCCCCATCTTTCTTGAGATCAGTGATAAGGGAGTGGTTTTCCACTCAGCTTCAGCGCTTTGGGGAAAAGAGACCTACGAGGCGGAAGAGACGATTCTCAAGAGGGTGGGCGGGGACTCCGGCGCTTTAGTCATCGGTCCGGCGGGTGAGAACCTGGTTAAATTTGCGGTGATCGATAGTGAGCGCTGGCGTTCCCTCGGAAGAGCAGGAATCGGAGCGGTGATGGGGTCAAAGAAACTTAAAGGGATCGCCTTTCATGGAAATAAACGCAGGGAGATTTCCGATCCTTCTTCGCTTAAAAGGTTGTCGCAGAAGTTTAAAGAGCGGGTCAAAGATAACGAGACGGTTCATATTTATAAAAAATATGGGACCCCGATGTTAGTTTCCATCATGAACACCATTGGCGCCTTTCCCACTCAATATTGGTCCAAGGGGACATTGGAGGGGTGGGAGGGAATCAGCGCGGAGAGCCTGATGGAACGCTGCCAGGTGAGTTCGATCGCCTGTCCCCATTGTTTCATGGCTTGCGGGAAAATTTCTGAGATCAAACAGGGAAGACATAAAGGTCTTCGCATCATGGGCCCTGAATACGAAACCATTTATGCCTTTGGCGGGCTCTGTATGGTGAAATCGATTGAGGAGATCATCTATCTGAACGACCTCTGTGACCGTTTGGGGATGGATACCATTACGGCCGGAAATTTAGTTGCTTTTGCCATCGAGGCTTCGAAAATTAAAAAGATTAAAGAAAATCTCCAATATGGAGATGTCGATGGCATTGCTGAAATTTTAATTAAGATTGCGCACAGAAAAGGAGTGGGCAAAATTTTATCAGAAGGGGTCCGCCATGCAGCAAAGGTCTGGGGGATGGAGGAAAAGGCAATCCATGTCAAGGGGCTGGAGCCTGCGGGTTTCGATCCCAGGGTCCTGAAGGGAATGGGACTTGCCTATGCGACCTCGGACCGAGGGGCTTGCCATCTCAGGGCCACTTTTTATAAATCCGAACTTTCCGGTCAGATTGGCCCTGATCAAATAAAGGGAAAGGCCAAGCTTTTTGTGGATTATGAGGACAAGATGACCCTTTTCGATGCCCTGATCCTCTGCCGGTTTTATAGAGATTTAATCACCTGGAGGGACATTCAGGAGATACTAAAATCTACCTGCAACCTATCCCTCAGAAAGAAAGAACTTAAAGCCATGGCCTCTGGCATTGTCAATCTTGCCCGGACTTTCAATCAACAAGAAGGGATGACGAAGAAAGAGGATAAACTGCCCCGTCGATTTTTTAGAGAAGTTCTTCAGGGGAAAACCATCCAATCAACCATCCAATCAGAAGACCTCGATTTCATGTTGAAGGAATATTACCAATTGAGAGGGTGGAAATCCCGTTCGTAGGCCGATAAAAAAATGATAGGTTTCCAAAGCTTAAAAACAAAGATCCTTTTTAGCGTCATCATTGTTGTTTTAGTGATCGAAGGATTTTTCATCTATCTCAACATCCGTTCTCTCTCGACACAGATTCTCGACAAAACCGAAGAGGAAGCGTTTAACCTCAGCGAGACCATCCGTCTGAGCATACGTAATGCGATGATCAAGGACCGGCGAGACGAATATCAGAGGATCATTGATGATGTGGCCCAGAGAAAGGGGATCGTGGAGGTACGAATTTTCAATAAACAGGGTGAAATCACCGTCTCTTCCGATAAAGCCAAGGTCGGAACGGTGGTTGATAAAAAAGCAGAGGCCTGTTATGGCTGTCACCGGGAAGATGAGGCCAAGGTCCTCCTCCCTTCGGACAGCAAGACGCGCATTTATCATACAGAGAAACAGAGCCTCCTGGGTTTAATCAATCCTATTTATAATGAACCCTCCTGTTACTCCTGTCACCCAAAATCCTTGAATGTTCTTGGCGTTCTGGACACAACGATCAACCTCGAGGGTTTTGAAAAAGAAAGAAAACAAATTTATAACCGCATGATGATTTCGGGAGTCGTTAGTATCATTGTCCTCAGTCTCTTGTTGAGCCTCTTGCTCACTCGAGTCGTGAACCGTCCCATCGATAAACTCCTGGCGGCTACCAAGGAAGCGGCTCAAGGAAATTTGAATCAAAGCGTGTCGATCCGGTCTCATGATGAGCTCGGAGAACTTTCTAACTCCTTTAACAATATGATTTCGGAACTCAAGCGGTCCCGTGACGCCATTGAAGAATGGACCCAAACCCTGGAACATCGAGTCCAGGAAAGAACTCAGGAACTTCAGCGGATCCAGGGTCAGCTTGTCCGTGCGGGGAAAATGGTTGCTCTGGGCGAGCTGGCAGCCGGGGTGGCTCACGAGATCAATAACCCTCTCACCGGAGTACTTACCTTCAGCTCATTGATGTTGAAAAAGGTGGACGAGGCCCATCCCTGGAAAAAAGATTTAGAGAATATTGTCCAACAAACCACTCGATGTCGAAACATTGTGAGGGGACTTTTGGACTTTGCTCGCCAAAGGAAACCGGACAAGAAACAATGGGATATCCATACCATTATTGATCAAACGGTCACTCTGGTTGAAAATCAAGCCCGTTTCCAGAATATTAAAATTAATAAGGAATTTAGAAAAGATATGCCATCGCTTTTCATTGACGCAGACCAGCTTCAACAGGTGTTTATGAACATCATCATTAACGCCGCGGATGCCATGGCTGGGGATGGAGGGGCTTTAACCATTAAAACAAGCGTGGAGAATGGAATAGCCGAAGTTTCCTTTACGGATACGGGGTGTGGGATGTCAGAGGAACATCTTTCTAAACTTTTTGCCCCCTTCTTCACGACCAAAGAGGTCGGGAAAGGAACGGGGTTGGGATTGGCGATCAGTTATGGGATTGTTCAAAGCCATAATGGTGACATTGATGTGGAGAGCGAGGTGGGAAAGGGATCCACTTTCCGGATTAAACTTCCCATTGACAAGCAGGACCAAACCGCATAGGGCAAAGCGTGAAAATCTCGTCACAAAGACCCGCTCATTTAACCTTTTCTATAAATTCTTTTAAGCGATTTTCAGCATTTTCACTTTTTTCAAAACCGATGGCTCCAAGAAGATAAAGCCCTTTCTGAAGAGCCACGACCTTCCCCTGATAAGGGTCTTCCCCTTTCAAAGCTCTTGTTTCAGACAGAATTAAATTTTCCGAAGTAATCTTCCCCTTTTTAGAGAGGTCCTCTTTATAGAACTTGAGGGCGTTCATCGCCTCCTGAGAATTTCTAAAAATACTTAAGAAAAGATGGCTTTCTTTTTCCCCATCCGCATAAGTTACCCGAAAGCCTTTCTTTAAGAATTGATGTCCCAAAAGTCCTTCCGGAAAATATTGAATAGAACCTGGCTTAAGTCCATTTTTGGGAAAATAACTTATTTCTTTTGGAGGAAGCGATGAGTTCGGAATCTTTGACGAGATGAGCTTGGAAAATTGCCTCAAGGAGTCGGGATTCGATTCTGTCGCATACAACAATACAAAAAACTTGTCTTTGTAAAAAAGGGCAGTATGATCGTCGAGGAAGGAGTCCAGTCCAAATCCCCCCGGACGGTCCTCATTTCTAAACCTTGAGAAGACCCCAAAAGATTGAACCACATTTCCCATATCATAAATATCTGCTTCAATCTGATTTTCGCTTCGATCCTTGTTTTGATAAATGGCGAAAACCGACTTTTGAAATCCGTATTTCAAAAAGAGCTCTGCCTGACCGTTGATATGTTCAAAGAGAGTCTTTTTGTTATAGGTTTGAGGGCCATGGATTAAAGTCCATTCTTTTGGTAGATCCTTCTTCGGGATAAGCGACTCCAATGGCACTGCCCATGAAATCGTTTCAATCCCCACCAACATCCCTGCAAAAATAAAAAGAATCATCAACATTCTATGATGCATAGTTTTATCTCTCCGCATATTATTACTGAGAGCATGAAATAGTTTACATCAGGAACCACAAAAAGTTGTCATTGCGAGCCCGAAGGGCGTGGCAATCTCGTTTTGAGATTGATTCGTCGTTACACTCCTCGCAATGANNGCTTTCATGTCCAACCCTCTCCGGCAGATTACTGAACAGGATGAGCACTCGGAACAGAGTTTGATATTTCGTAATAAGGGGGTTTTCTCCAAAGCCTCTTCGACCAACCTATCGTTCTGATATCCATCGTGGTACATCACAGCCCTTAATAGATCACCACGGGACACTCCGTAGGGACACTCCCCAGTGCACCCCCCGCACAGGGTACAGATTCTTCCGTGAAGGAAAGATTGATATTGGTTGAGTTCATCCAAATCCTTTCTTGAAAGGGAGGTCCCCATGACCGCCGCACACTCCTCAATCTGGTCAATGGTGGTGACCCCCGGGACAGCGCAGGAGACATTCTGATCCGTCAGCACGAATTTAAGCGCTGCCTGGTGAGGATTTAGTCCTCCCATCTTTTGCTTCTTGTAGCCCCCCGCCTGGGTCTTCATCGCCACAAAGCCTATCCCTGATTGAGCGGCCAAGGCCACGGCTTCCTTCAAATCATTTGAATGGGTAAAGTTATAGGACGCCAGAACAACATCATGAAAATTCGATTTGGCCGCCTCCCTCAAAAGAGAGGCCATATTGCGATGGGTGGAGAACCCGGCGAAACGGACTTTTCCTTCTTTTTTCATTTTTGACATAAATTCGAAGAGCCTGGGGTCAGAGACTTCTTCCGGAGTGGAGTGACCATGCCAAACCAGGACATCAATGTAATCCGTCTGGAGCCTCCGCAGACTCCTTTCCACAGAGGCCCGCATCTTGTTTTCATCATGGGCATGCACTTTCGTCTGAATATAAATTTTATTCCTTTTTCCTTTGAAAGCTTGACCGACCATTTCCTCATTTCGGCCCCGCATATAGCAGTCTGCGGTATCATAGAAATTGACCCCGAGGTCAAAAGCCCGAAGCAGCACGGCGGGATCGCTGCAGTTCATCACCCCCATACTCACGGTGGTCACCTTCAGTCCTGTCTTGCCGAGAGTCCGATATTCAGGGGTTGGTTTCTTTTCTGCATGAACAAATGGAAGGCCTCTGCAAAGATGGCTTCCCATCACACCCAAAAAGGCAGACGATACATTCTTTATAAATTTTCTTCGTCCCATTTTTTCTGAAAGCATCGATACCTCCTCAAGCATAAAAGTGACTAAAATTAATTATTACCTTAATCGACCTGATTTTCAACGGCGATGATTTGATATTTCCAGGTTCTGAATGGGCGGACCAATCATTGACGAGATCTGATAGAAGATTTGAATCTGTAAAAAAGCAGGAAAATTGTAAAATAAACTTTACAATTATGGTTCTGGAGTTTACCCAGATTCCGGTCTTATTGCGCCATTAAACTCACCGACTGGAATTGGCGCAATAAGCCATGTGGAATTCCTCTATTTCCAAGTTCCAGCGCCTGAACCCGGCACCATGCTCCTTTGCGGTGCTGAACTGATTGGGTTTTGGGGGTTGAAGAAGAGAATTAAGAAGTAATCCCATTTCAAGTTTCAAAAAAATAGAGTAGAAACAGAAACGGCTCTACTCTATTTTTTTAGATACTTACACATTAAATTCTGAGAATTTATCTCTAACATCTTGAAACCCATTGTTGTCGTGCTGAACCTGGTTCAGCATCTCGATTTGTCCATTGGGTGAGATCCTGAAACAAGTTCAGGATGACAGGTCCGGGAAATTTCAAAATTTTCAACCTCGGGGCCGGCAACACCGGGGGGAATCACAACACCAACAGTCTCAAGGAAAACCTGAAGGAGGGGAGGCAGTACATAGAAAGTAGGATGGCAAAAAGCTTATCCGCCTATAGACTAAGGTTAGGGGGTGGCTCTCCGGACTAATACAGGAGTTTAAAAGATATGTAAAGAATCAGGGCAATCAAGAGAGCTACGGAGATCGAGATGAGCAGCAACCGGACATTGCCCCTTTTTTTTCGTGGAACTGACCGGTATCTCAACACCTGTCCTTTTGAAGGAGATAGGTTCTCCACATGCTTCTGATAAAGCATGATCACGTCAGTCGGGTCGAGACCAACATATTTCGCATAGGCTCTCAGAAAACTTTTTACATATAAATGGGGCAAGTCCTCGTCCCTGTCCTCCTCTATGGCTCTTAGGACAGTTTCTCTTATCCTTGTCGCATCGGCCACTTCCCTCAGGGAAATTCCCTGGGATTCCCTATTTGCTTTTAAGTATTTCCCTGGTGATTCTATCGTTTCCGGTGACTGTATTTCTCCTGCTGACTTCATTACAATCCCTCCAAAAAGTTTTCTGAAATCATTATCAATGGTTTTCACCCTTTTGTAAACAGAGCTTCGGGAGGAGGTTGAGGAGGTCAAAAGATTCATCAGGGAAAGCAATGACGGGATGCACCCCTCTTGGCAGATGTTGAGGAAAAGATCCCTATGGGAAAAGACCGGTTCAGTAGAAGAGCTGAGCAAACCTGCGGGTTGCAGCGGAAGCGGACTTAGATGTAGCCTCGAAAGTGAAGAATTGGAGTTGCCGACTCCCTGATTACTTGAGGAAGGCGGGAACACCTGTCCTGACGAAAACTGCCAGAACCGATGGGTGGACTCCCGGGGTATCAGGGGCGACACGCAGGGGAGGCCATACGAGGTAGCACGGGAGGGCTATTATTCCCAAGCTTAATTTGGCATATTGTGTTATTATAAAAAATGACCAAGTTGCATAGGGCTTTTCAGGCTTTTAGCAGATGTCCGCAAGAACTCTAAACGACTTCTTTGCGATGAATGGTTAGTACCGGCTTTTGGAGTTCCCGTTAATCTCCCTTCAACGGTAATAAACCTTCCATTCAAATTCAGTCCATTGAGGATGGAGAGAGGCTGCATCAGATTAATCTGGTGGTTCGATAAACATTCATTATGAATACACTTTACCTCGGAAAATTAGAGTACGCTGATCCCCTTTATGAGATCCTTTCTTCAAAGGTATGCCCTGATGTCAAGGACCCTATTTTTCATGTCAACAGTATGTCAAACCGAAGTGTCTATAAATATACAGAAGAAAAGACCAGAATTGCCACGATCGGCAAATTTTTTAAACTGAATGATCCAAAACACGACAGGATTTTAAGAATAAAAGGGGAATATGATAACCTCCAAAAAATCAGAGGCTATGGATTGAATACCTCCCCCCATTACGTCGTTCGCCCTATCTCGAGGGAAAACAAGATCGGTCTTGCCCTGATCGAAGAATTTATTCACGGGAAAGACCTCGATCATTATTTTAAAAAGGCGATCTATGAGGGGGACGGAGCTTCTTTGAAAAAGAAACTTTCGAAGCTGGCCTCCTTTTTGTATATCTTCCATAAAAAAACAGAAAAAGAGGAGAATGTTGAGCTCGATTCTGTCAATGCTTATTTCCAGAAAATACTCAATAAATTGTGCCTACAAGAAATCATATCCCCCTCAGATAAAAAAGAGTATCTCAAACTTGCGGATCAATGGTTGGCCAAGACGTTACTTCAGAAGACGAAGAATGGAATCGTCCATGGGGATTCAACCCCGACCAATTTTATATTTACGGAAAGAGGCGATGTGGTGGCGATCGATCTTGAACGGATGAAACAAGCCGATGCCGTTTTTGACATTGGGATGGTCTGCGGGGAAATCAAACATGCCTTTCTCTGGAGAACAGGCAATCGCTACAAAGCGGAGCCATTTATCAGGCACTTTTTTGAAAGCTATGCATCCCACTTTCATGACCCCAAGAAAACATTTAAAGAGATCACGATGAGAAATTCATTTTATATGGCAATGACAGAGTTAAGGATAGCGAGGAATAACTATCTTGATTTGAATTACAGAAAGAGACTTGCTAATGAGGCGCTGCAATGTCTGAAATGGGGACTTAAAATCGTATGAAAAAAGGAATATTTTTTGATCTTTACGGGACGTTAATTGATATCCTTACCGATGAGAATGACCCATGGGTCTATTCCACCTTATCCCGTTACCTCTCTTACCGCGACATTAAGATTGCACCCAAAGAATTAAAGAAGACCTATTTTGAAGATATTCAATCCCAGTTGAGGCAAAGTAATGAAGCCTACCCAGAAGTGGATGTTTACAAAATCTTTTCGAATATGATGCGTCGGTATGGGAATAAGCCATATTCTAAATCTGCAATTGTCGATACCGCAGTCCTCTTTAGGTCGTTGACCATGAGACGATTTGAAGTCTTTCAAGGAGTTTATGATGTTCTGGCGTCCCTTGTTGAGAAATATGAACTTGCCATTATCTCTGATGCACAGTGGGTTTTTACTGAGCCTGAAATGGCCATGCTGGGTCTGACGCCATTCTTTAAGTTCAGGATTTTATCATCGCGGTTTGGATTCAAGAAACCTGATGTAAGGTTGTTTGACATCGCTTTGAAAAAATTCATGATAAAACCTGAGGAGTCTGTCTATATTGGCGACAATCCACCGAAAGACCTTATTGGCGCCAAAAAGGCAGGGATGAAATTTATACTTTTTCGGTCAGAATACAAACCCAATAATGATTTTCAACCCGACAGGCATTTTAATGATTATTCTAACCTGTTAAAAATAATAGAAGAAATGTAGTCATCAGTACGCTCTCAACCCTGAGGGCATCTTTAAAATTTAGGGCTATCCTGGATAACGGCAAAGGTTTCAACCTGGAAAATGTAACTGGCTCGGAGGATGGGAGGCGGGGATTCGGCCTTAGAAGCATGAAGGAGCGTATCAAGCTATCAGGTGGTTCTTTTTATATCAAATCTTCCGAAGGGAAAGGAACGACCATTCGTGTGTCCTGGCCACTGAACGAAAGTTGTTAAATCACAGCGTCCGAAAGGTGGCAAGGGAGATCACTCTCTGCTATCAATCTCTTGTTTTCAGACCACCCAAACGGTTTGGATTTGATTTTCGTATATCCATCCGGTTTGATGCAAATCGAAATCGCTTATGGTCTATCGATCGGATGATGAGTCAATAAATATTTATTCTTTGAGACAAATGTACGCCCAGAAAAGGGGAGCGAAGGAAATTCTTCAAAGAAACCGTAAGATGAGGGCAGAAACCCACGGATAAAAACGGAAACTATTATCCTTAGGTTTCTATTAGAACAAGACCCGGATTGAGTCATAGGAAAGCGGGGGGATGAGGAGGCAATGGAAGGATCATTTAACAACGGAGAGAGAAGAAGATCTCCCCGGGTTTTTATAGATTTGCCCCTTGAATATCGGGGTAGGGGTGACTCCCGTTTACGTGGAGCAATTGCTGTTAACGCAGGCGAGGGAGGTTTTCTCATCGAATCCACCAGAGACATCCCTGTTGGTACGGAATTAAATATCAGCGTCCTGTTCCCCAAAGGGTTTGAATTGGCCAGCTTCAAAGCGGTGGCGAAGATTATATGGAAGGAGCCTTATCTGAAAGATATGAAAGAAAACCAGTCTTGGGCGGGATATCAATATGGATTAGAGTTGATTCAGATTTTAGAGGAGGATCGCTGGAAACTGAACCTGCTTCTCGGCGGACGATTTGAATTTTAGGAGATTTTCCAACCTCGATGCTGTCAATTCTATGAAGGACTTAGGTGGAGATGGAAAAGGTTAAACTTGTTGTACGATATGGCGATGGCAGGTTAATCAAGGGTTTTACTCAGGATTTTTTTCCAACCAAAGACCTTTTTCATCTGACTTTACTTGATAACCCCTCTGGCGGGCCGATCGAAGTTTCCATGAAAGACCTGAAAGCTATTTTCATGGTTGTGGATTTCGTCGGGCGCCCCCAACATGAAGACCGAAAGAAGTATGTTGAAGGAGAAAAGCCCTCTGGCCGAAAAGTGGAAGTGACTTTTATCGATGGTGAAGTGTTGGTTGGGTCAACCTTGGGCTACGATCCCAAACGGCAAGGCTTTTTTATATTTCCGGCAGACCCTCAAAGTAACAACATAAGGGTATATGTAGTTTCCTCTTTTGTGAAAAAAGTTCGTTACCTATAATTCCACTTTACCGTTATTCTATCACCTATCGCATTCCGAATATTGAGTCTAAATAAAATCCATTTCCAGTTATCAAAGGCTGAAAGAAGAGTCAGAAACGTCTCCACCTCTTTCTTCCTGTTCTCGTGATTTTTAGATCCTATTAGTCAATATAATATTCCAAAGGGAAATCAACGGGCGAGCAGACACCCTTTACACTTTTTGTGTGGATATCTGTTTTTTCGCAAAAAAAAGAAAGTGGAAGCGAATTAGGAAAAAATGGAAAACCATTTTTTTCTAATTAAATTGGTCCAATAAATTGGAGTAAATTCCCATTAAATAAAGTAAACTCGTGCAACAATTTATCCCTGGCATAAAACTTGTACTCTTTAAATATAATGAGGGGTTTTTTGATTAATAAAAATCTTTGTCTCTATTCCTGGCTCAAAAAAAGAATTGGGAAGGCCTTGGCCTTTAGGGTAGCAAATACTATTGAAAAGGCTATCCTCGTCTTGGGAAGGGAAACCGCCCCTTATTCTAATCGAAACGAGACGCTAAACAAAGAGCAATAGGAATTAGAAGGTATTCACCAAGTAAAAATTAATCAATATGTAATTCCCGGGGGGAATTTCAGATATGGTGGTTTATGAATTCTACTGGCGTGATCCAATAAAGGGGTACCAGTTCATCGGGGCGCTACCAGAAAAAAGAAAGAATCCTCTAAGAATAACCCAGGGAACGGTTAAGAATTGGGGGAAGAAGATTTTTGGTAACAATATTGATATGAAAGACCTCTTTTTTATTCAAGTAACCATAGATAAAAATACGGGCAAAGTCTTTCAATCGGATCCACTTAACTGACCATTGAAAGAATTTTGAAAGATAAATCCACACTCGATTATCACATACCAAGGGCGGGCTCAGAAATGGCCCTGCCTTTTTTGTTTTACATGTATAACCAAACTGAGGATTTCTTCCTCGTAATCGAGATTTGACAAAGTTATTGGATATGTGGAGATTTCATTTGGCAATCGCATAAAGGTGAGGGATAGCATCTGAAAACCGATCGTACTGGAGGAACCCCAAGTTGAACCACTTTATCCTCCATTCCGAAGTCCGCTGCTGTTAGCCCCACAGAGCCAAATCCAAAATCATTCAGCGCTGCCATCGCACGCCGCGCATTTTCAGGGCTGGGTCTCACGAATAGATCTATATCGCCAGTAAAACGCGGCGCACCATGAAAGGCCAACGCATAGGCACCCACGATCATATATTCAACTTTATGAACGTTGAATAACTCGAGCAGATCTCTGAAGTCTTTCTGTACTTCCATAATACTGCTTCCGCAAATAATCGACTGCTTCGACTCGTTCCTCAGGGGTTTTGCTCAGCCAGTAATTCAGGTCTTCCTGAATGGATGAGGTATCGTGGAGATCACGTTTGTTAATAACTTTCCGGCCCATTTTTCCAAAATATCATTAATCAAGGCTGGAGTAAAGGAAAAACACCCCTGGGCAATATTCTTTCAAACCCCTCACCGGTCAGTTTAGGGAAAATTATTGATTATTCGATTTTTTTGAATTATGATTCTTCAATACAAGAGGATCCTTATGACAGAATATTCAGACAAACACGCCCGTTCGGGGATTCGCACTCCGCTTCCCAAACTCGAATGTTTCAAAAATCAATTCAAACGCTATGAGATTTCAATCTCTATCCCGGAATATACTTCTGTCTGCCCTCGAACAGGGCAACCGGATTTTGGGACGATTACCATTCGCTATATTCCAGATCAATGGTGTGTGGAATTAAAATCGCTGAAGGCGTATCTCCTCGCTTACCGCAACCTGGGAATCTTTTACGAAAACGCAGTGAACCGAATCCTCAGAGATTTTGTCAAGGCCTCCAAACCCATCCAGGCGGCTGTTACAGGAGAATTTAATGTCCGGGGAGGAATGAAAAGTGTGATCGAGGCCTCTTATCCTCCAAAGACCCGTCCGAAACAAAGGTAAATCATGGAAGAGGTTAAAAAGGTCCTTTTTCTCTGCATGGCGAATTCTGCCCGAAGTCAGATGGCAGAGGGTTTATTGAGGGCTCTCGGTTTAGGGCGATGGGAAGTTCAGAGTGCAGGGGTTTTCTCATCTTACCTTCATCCCTTAGCCATTCGGGCCATGGAGGAGATCGGAATCGATATCTCCAGACAGACTTCAAAATCCGTCAACCGAGTTATCAAAAAAAAATTCGATTATATGATTACCCTGTGTGACGATGCGGCGAAGTCCTGTCCTCATTTCCCGGGTGCGGGGAAACGGTACCACTGGTCTTTTGAAGACCCGGCTGCAGCCACGGGAACCATTGAAGAAAGACTGGCGGAATTTAGAAAAACAAGGGACAAACTCAAAATAAAAATTGAAGAATTCTTAAGGCCGGAACCTTCTGAAATTCCTGATCCGATCGCTTCCTTTAAATTTTAGGCTGCAGCCTTTTTCAGCAACCTCTCCCAAACTCTCTCCACGTTCTTTTGAATCGTCTCCACCTCGGAATCGGTCAGATGGCTGAAGCGGCCCTGAAGTTTTAAATACTCTTTGACAGGAACAACGTGAGATTCCTCCTGCAGGGTATAAGATATCCCGTCTTCGATTTCATAAAGAGGAAAAACCCTTGACCGGACAGCCAATCTTGAAATTTTGATCGTGAGCTCTGAAGGCATCCTCCACCCCGGGGGACAGGGAGAGAAGAGATGGATGAATCGAGTTCCACGGATGTTTTTTGCCTTTTCTATCTTTCTTAGCAGGTCTTCCGGGTAAGCAATCGTAGCGGTTGCCGCATAAGGGATATGGTGATCGGCCATGATGGCCATGATATCTTTCTTGGGGTTTTCTTTAGGCTGCATGACCGGGGTGGTTGTTGTCCAGGCAAACATCGGTGTGGCGGAGCTCCGTTGTGTCCCTGTATTCATATAACCTTCGTTGTCATTGCAAATGTAAATAAAATCTTCATTTCTCTC
>DCUS01000063.1:0-3352 GCA_002327885.1 Syntrophaceae bacterium UBA2208 | reverse complement strand
GTGACAAAACCTGCATGAATCACGGGAATTCGGAAGCTGGAATAAGGCCAGAACCCCGGGACGATGGACCAGCAGGAGGCAGGAAAGATCATGATGGTCTTTTCTCCGAGCGCTTTCAGGGTCAGGCGCATACTCACGGCTGCCCCACATCCAGCGCAGGCAAGATGCCCATGACCCAAATTTTCCGAAAGAGGTATTTCCATTTTTTTCATCTAAGGTCCCTTCCCTGCTAACTGTTCACGATTTATTTCTTCAGTCCCAGCCACAAAATCTCCCCCTCAGGCCGGGGATATTTTATTGTGTACTGGATCGCCTCCTCAATGATTTCCGGAGTGATGTCCCTTCCACCCAGTCCCGAGACGAACCCAAAGACTGGGGGCCTCTCCTCTTGAGAATATAAGGAGGCCTTCAATTCCTGGGCAAAAATCCCTCCCGCTCCCGCCGAAAGATTTCGATCAATCACCGCTAACTTCTTGGCTCCCTTAATTTCCTTGAAAATTTCCTCGGACGGAAAAGGTCGAAATCTCTTGATCTTTATTCCGGCGACGCTCATCCCCCCCTCGATCAATTTCCGGATGACGATTCTTGAAGTACTGGTCACTGTCCCGGAGGTCATCAGAAGAATCTCAGCCTCTTCTTTTCCATATCGTTCAATTCCTGCATATCCGCGACCGAATCGGGATCTGAATTCATCGTCCACCTTTTTGGCAATCTCCGGGATCTGCTCCATCGCTTTTTGAATCTTGTATCGAAATTCTAAAAAATGTTCCGGGGTGGCAATCATTGAAAAGGAGATGGGCTCCCGGGTGTCAAGAGGGTATTCCGGACAGTAAGGAGGCAAGAATGGGTCGACCTCCTCCATCGTAGGAATCTCCACCGCTTCGGAGGTATGGGAGAGGACATACGCATCGAGGACCACCATCACAGGAAGTTTGGCCGATTCCGCGATGCGATAAGCCTGAAGGAGGGTATCGAGGACTTCTTGATTATTCTCACAGTAGAGTTGAATCCACCCCGTGTCCCGTTGAGAGAGGGAATCGCTTTGATCACTCCAGATATTCCAGGGGGGGGCGATGGCCCGATTGACATTCACCAGGACAATCGGAAGACGAGCGCCGGAGGCCCAATGAAGCATCTCATGCATATAAGCCAAACCGTGAGACGAAGTGGCCGTGAAGCACCTCACCCCACCGGTTGAGGCTCCGATCAAAGCCGCCATGGCAGAATGTTCGGATTCCACTTTTAAAAATCGAGTGTTCAAACGGCCGCTTGCAATGAGCTCTGAAAGTTCTTCAACGATTGTTGTCTGGGGGGTGATGGGATAGGCGGAGATGACATCGACACGGCTCAAGATCACCCCGTAGGCCACTGCCTGATTTCCCGTGATGACCTTTCTCATCTCGCTTCCTCCTTTAAGGAAATGGCTCCCCGGGGACATTCGGAAAAACAGATTCCGCAGCCTTTACAAAAATCGTAATCCACCTGATGGGATAGCGCGTCTTCTGTTTTGAGGATGGAGATATCGGGGCAGAAGACATAACAGTTTTCGCATCCATTGCAGGTCCCGCAACTGAAACATCTTTCTGCTTCTTCCAAGGCGATCCTCTCGGGAAAGGCGGCGGTGACCTCTCCAAACCCTTTGATCCTTTGTTTAGCCGGACTTTTAGAATCCTGATGCCTTTTTGAAAGCTCGAAGTAGTCCGTGTTCAACTCTCCAAAGGTGATGACATGGGAATTCATCGGTCTGTCTTCAGGATAAAGATGCCGGAAAATTGAGAGGGAGGGACCCTCTCCGATGAGAGCTTGACGGATCGCCTCCTCCGAATCTTTGCCATCGAGGTAACAATTGATCGCCAAGGCAACCTTCTTCCCTGAACCGATGGCATGGGCTACTGTTCGTTGGTTTGACGTCAGGTCCCCTCCGGCAAAGATCCTTTTAATTCCCGTGCTCCCATCTCTCTGTGTAAAGATAATCCCTTCTCGCTTTTCTATTCCTCTTGGAAGAAAGGAGACCTCGATTTCCTCTCCGGCTGCAATGATCACGCTATCCGCTTCGATGGAAAAATTGGAATGGGGCACGGGAATGGGTCTGCGCCGGCCACTTTCATCCTTCTCCCCCAACTCCATCCGCATACATTCCAGGCGTTTCAATCCATCTTTTTGTTGAATGCGGATAGGATTGACCAGGTATCTGATCTTCACTCCCTCCTCGATCGCCTCCACCCTCTCCTCTTCGAAAGCCGGCATCTCCTCCCTTGTACGACGGTAAAGAATGGTTGCCTTTTTTCCCAGTCGGAGGACTGACCGGGCCACATCGATCGCTGTATTTCCTCCGCCGATGATAGCAATCTTATCCCCCAACTTTACTTTCTGATCCCGGTTGATCTTTCTCAGGAGATCAAGACCCCTCAAGACACTTTTCCCTTTCTCGCCGGGAATTTGGAGGCTTCTGCTTTGATGCGCTCCTGTGGCAATAAAGGTGGCATGGTATTCTTTTAAGTCATTCCACGTTAAATGTTCACCCAGAGGAATCCCTGTCCGAATCTCCACTCCTAATGCCTGAATATTTGAAATTTCTCTGTCTAAAACATCCCTGGGCAATCGATAGATGGGGATTCCACTCCTCAACATGCCCCCGGATAAGGATGAAGACTCAAAGACAGTGACATCAAAATGAAGCTTTGCCAGATGGTATGCGCAGCTCATCCCGGCAGGCCCGGATCCGATAATGGCCACTTTTCCTTTTTTGGCGCCTGGCACCTTTTCTATTTTCTGGTTTCGAGTTGAAGCAATATCTGAGGCGAATCTCTCTAAAGCGCGGATGGCAATCGGTTCGTCGTAATCTCTCCGATTACATTTTGACTCGCAGGGGTGAAAGCAGACCCTTCCACAGATTCCCGGAAAAGGATTTTCCTGTTTGATGACCTTCCATGCCCCTTCAAAATCTTTTTGGGCGATTTTCTGTATAAACGCAACGATATCATTTCCTGCCGGACAGGCGGCGCTGCAGGGGGGAGTCTTATCTTCATAAAAAGGACGCTGTGTCCTCCATGCCCCCGTTTTATTCCAATCCATGTTTCCCATGGAGACGGAGATCATCGGCATGTCAGAAGCGCCTTTAAAAGTGAGTTGTTTGGACATCTTTTTCCTTTAACGATGGATTAAGTGATATGTTGTATCCATATCCTGATTCGCAAGGGGTAAGGCGTTAGGGGTAAGGGGTAAACCCACTTACAACTTCCGCCTTGCGCTCTGACGGAATTCTAAATTTTGCCTACCTTCTCCGAAGTGGCTTCGCACAGGCAGGTGCTTCGAATTTAGAATTTGACCTCTTGATAGGCTTCTCTTGCAG
>DCUS01000078.1 GCA_002327885.1 Syntrophaceae bacterium UBA2208 | reverse complement strand
TTAAACCAATAAAATCAGGATATTAAAATTCACTTTCCACTCAAAAGACAGTGAAATTCAAGGAAAAAAAGGTGAAAATTGCAGGTGAAATGGTGAAAACTGCAAGATGGACAGATGGTGCTATTCTGGGCTTAGTTGACTGAATTTTAGAGAATTATTCTGCTGAAGTCGTTGCACTTCCCAAGGTGAAGAGTTTCAATTGGAAAGTGCAATGGCAAAAATTATCTGGCGTTTTTTTGCTGTCTCTTTCGGTCTCTGTCCCGGCGCCTCTTTTCCTTGTCGAAATCGTAACGCTCTTTCCAAACCCTCAGTTCTGAAGGATAGACATAGACTCTTCCTGTAATGGTCTTGTGAATGGGAAAGCCTTTTATTTTTGCAAAGTTTTTAGCGAGTCTTTCACTCACCCCTAAGGTGTGGGCAATTTTTCTGTAACCTTCTATCGGTTCCTCCTCTGGAGCTACTAAATCAATTCGCTTAGCCTGACTCTCGTCAGATGGTATTCCTGGGATGACCTGAGAAGTTGAGTTCTCAAGGGTTTTCTTGAAATACTTCTCAACTTGTTGCCGAACTACCCATATTTTATCTTGATTAATACTGATGTAATACGGCTCTCTTGTTTTAATAGTTCGGTCTCTCGATTCTACAGCAATCTGCTGCATCATGACGAGACCAGCGCGCGGGAAGTGTGTTTTTGACATGACAAACGTATCAATATGGGCTTCTCCCGTTTCGATAAATCGTGTTGCATAATAGCTTGGTATGGCAAGATAACAGCCTGGTTCTGCAGAGGTATCCGGCAAGTCTACTGCTCCGAAAATATCCTTGTGTTTTACATAAACGAGCAAATCCAGATCATCCGCTTCTTTTCCGGCCATCCTTAACAAGTCATGGTTATCAAGTTGATATTCCTTAGTAGCCTTTTTGATCGTGATCAATTCCGATTCGTCGCTATAGGTATTTTCAGTAACTGAAAGGCATGAAGTTGCGCAGGCAGTAAGATAGGAAACTGCGGCGTTAATCTCTCCTTGCTTCAATGAACTGCTGAAATGCTGGAAATAACAGGAGCAAAAGTCATAGTCATTCGAATAGGAATCTCCAAGCTTCCAATGGATTACATCCTCCTTGGCTTGATCGATAATTGCCGATGATTTCTCAGTGAATGGTTTCAGATCGAGAATGTTCTTATTCCGTAGCACCACATCCCCGCCATACATCAACTGGAAAAAGCTTTTTAATATCCATTTGATTTCTTTACCCTCAAGGCAGATGTTGGAAAAGTCAGGATCGACAAATGCCTTGAGATCGCAAGAATTGAAACCGCACGAAATGTCATTGTTTATAAACTTCAGTTTGACAGGCTCAGAGTAGAACATATACTCATCCGCAATGGGAATTACATGCGAAAAGCATGTATTGTGAGTCAGGGACAGGTCTGGTTCTTGGAGACCATTTTCATACAAGATGAGGAAAAGCTTATGCAGCTTCTCCTTGGGTACTTTGTTGTCAATATCTGTGGGAAGTTCCTGATCGGCAAACAATTGCTGAACTGCTCTGCTGAGTTCGCGAAGGTTGCCCGGCCAGTGATAGGCGTAAAGGCGAAGCAGATTGACGTTGGTTAAACTCAGAGAAGGGTATTCCTGAGCGATGAAGTAGAGAATATCATCCCGGCGTGTGTAAAGCGGTGGAACCTCTACACGTATTCTGAATCTGTCGTTGAATTCCTCGGAAATTTTTCCGGGGTCATTTGTGCTTACAACAACCCGGAATTTCTTCATCAAAAGACTCAGGTTTCGGTAATATTCGAGAGGGAATTTTTCAAAGCTCTTAAAGATAAGTATCCTGTTTTCGCTGGAATCGCATTGAAGCCAATCTGTAAATTGATCTTGGCTGATGGATTCGCTATCGATTTCCTCTACAAGGTCGTTGTAGAGCCAAAAATGTTTTTTGATTGTCTGGATGAAATAACTTTTGCCAACCCCTCGAGGACCTTGGATGAGGATATGATCGAGAATTTGAAAAGATGCGTCGAGCTGCTTTTGGAGGCTTTTAATTTGAGCATCCACCCCCGGAAGTGAAAATAACCGGTTCTCCATCATAGCCATTTCTTCACCCTTCGAAGATCCCTGAAAAATCACCTGGCAGGTCGCCAGTGGAGCGGCTTTTCTGGTGCTACCCTAGTCCGATGGAATAAGCTTGAAGTGGAGCGAGCAATCCAATGGTATTTTCGCTCTCTACCTTGTCGTCTAAGCATTCCCGTGTGTCATTTTCATCATGCTTCGGCGCTATGTTTGGAGTGGCGTATTGCTCCGGCATGCAGACGTAAACCCAATCCTTTTATCACCTTCATTATCGTGGCAAACTCCGGATTGCCGTCAGTGCTCAACGCCCGATACAAACCCTCCCGAGAAAGCCCGATCTCTCTGGCCAGTTTCGACATGTTGCGAGCCTTGGCGATATCCCCCAAGGCCGCACGCACAAGGCTGCCGTCTCCGGGATCGTCATCAAGGCACGCTTCGAAGTATGCCATGATATCTTCTTCCGTTTTGAGTTGGTCTGAGGCGTCCCATCGGGTGAATTTCTCTGCCATATTCAGTCCCTCCATTCCTTTGTCAAGGCAAGAGCCTTTTCTATATCGGCATCTTGGCTGCTTTTGTCTCTCACCTATACAATTCGGAGGATTATCCTATTGCTCTACAAAAACACCTTGTAATCGACCTTCAGGGCTTTACTCAGTCTCTTGGCCATTTCCTTGCCGATGGGTCGCTTGCCGTTTTCCATCTCAGAGATATGCCGCTGCGGAATCAGGGTAAGGACAGATAGTTGTCGCTGCGTCAGGTTCTCCCGGTAACGGTAAGCGCGAATGGCAACCTGCTGATCTTTGCCCGCATATTCAGGGAATACCTCAGCAATGGTATAATTCCGCTCTCCTTTGGTTTCGATTGTTTCGGCAAACTCTTTAATCTTCGCCGCATTTCTGCGATGAACATGCAGTCGAAGAGTTATCATCTCATCATCAG
>DCUS01000132.1 GCA_002327885.1 Syntrophaceae bacterium UBA2208 | reverse complement strand
TTTTGGTGCATCGACCGGGAATTTTGGCATTGGGCTTATACCCCGGTCTCTGCAACAAATGCCTCAAGGATGGGTGGTTCAACTTCGAGGACGTCTGGTCCAAAGGTGTCGATATGAAAACGAATTGCCGATTTTACATCAGAGAGAGCTTCTTCGTATGTATCACCCTCTCCGACGAGAACCCCTTTTATTCCCAATGGGTATGCCACGTAACCATCAGGGTGTTTCTCCACGATAATTTTGTATGGTCTCATGTAAGCCTCCGCTTAGAGACGATTTCTCACTAATAATCATACCATATCCTTCATCCTTATAGAAGCGGTTTTCAGCTAACGTGTTCAGCACATGCGAAGCTATTGTTTTTTCCGGTAGGCGCCTGTAACGATGTTATCTGCTGGCGCAGGAAAAAATTCTTTTCAGTCACTTGTTCAATTTGTCCCGTGTCAACGGGCTGACCCCCCTTGGCTCTTCTCTCTGTCAACAGAACACTTGTTTTCATAGGGGGGTCTCTCATCATGCGGCGCTGACTTTTTTAACCCGAACCTTAGAGAGGTTGATTTCGCCCAGACCCAAATGATAAGCATTTTTGACAAACTTGACTTCCTCTGCTTTGAAAGGCATCCCGGTCCTGGGGTGTTTGAAGAAGGTGGCGGCATAAGCATCTGCTGCCACGATATCTGCGGAAGTAATGACCTCCCCGATATCTTCTGTTTTTCCAGGCCCCTTCGGACCATTTGTCGTAAGAATCCGGATCGCATCCATAACAACCAGGTCCGGTTTTCGAACCGTATTGATATCGGCAATGCATTGATGGAGATCAATCTGGTGGAGTTGCTCCATATCCCAAACAATCCCAATAAGGTTTTTTAATCCGAGGGTGAGTTCCGTGGCAAAGTGATGCTTGGGAATGGGAAAATTGATGAAGACATCCGATTCAAGGATATCTCTGATCACTTCAGCCGTCTTGAGCTTCTTTCCTTTTGGAACTTCAATTTGTTTGTATACGTTCCTTCCATGGCCGGAGAATATGTCTGCCCCGGCCTTCTGAGCCGCCTCTTTTAATCCTGACCTTGAAAAACAGAACTGGTAATTATCACAAGTATGGTCCCATACCGCAACACGCTTTGCCCCAGCGTCATAACACATCTTAATCAATGCTGAGAAAAGATCGGGGTTATTGGTGCAGGCCTGTTCAGGGGTCCTCGCCCAGGCAATGTTTGCTTTGATGACGACTCGCTGACCCTTCTTCACAAACCGGCCCATCCCTCCCAGGGGAGCCATGGCGGCTTGCAGGAGCTGGGAAGGGGTTCCGTTTTTAGCAATCACCAGATCGGACTCCTCGGCAGCATGGGCAAGGGATCCGTAAAAAGGAAGCGACCTTGAAAAAAGAGGGAGTGCTGCTACGGCAGCTGTTCCTTTAATGAACTGTCTTCGGGTTATCTTTTTATTTCGGGAATGATTCATCGTCCCTCCTAAATTCCTTATATTTTCGATGTCATATTTTTCATGACTTCAATCTGAAATCTGCAGTCTGAAATTCCATTATTGTCCCAGTATCAACCTGGAGGCGCCTTTATCTGTCCCGAACCAGATACTATTATGATCTTCGGCAGCACAGAATACTGTATTGCTCAGTAACCCATCAGATACTGTCAAAGACTCCCACTGCCCTGTTGGCAGATCGTATAGGCTCACCCCGTTGTCTCTACAAATTAAAACTTTTTCTTTGGCAACAACCATAGAATGGATTCCCCCTTTTTTTAATGAATCCGTTGGTTCAATCCTCTTCCAGCGATTCGTAGCAGGGTCATATTCAAAAAGAGTCCCACCGATCCCTCCTGCCCATATTTTACGTCCGATACTGACTAAGGATTTGATCTCCGGCTCGGTGAGTCCCTCCTTTTGGGAATAGGTTTTCCAAGTTTTTTGGGCCTTTTGAAATTGACTCGCCCCGGCATTCGTCCCGATCCATAGACAATCGGGTTGATTTAATATGGAATTGACAAAATTCCCGGGAAGGCCATCTTGAACGGAGTAAAAATTTTTCCATCCCTCTGTCTTCTTATCAAGCTGGGAAAGGCCTTTTTCAGAACCCACCCAGACCCAATCACCCTCCACAGCCATGGATACCACCTTTTTGGCACGGCCATCGTTCGTATTGAAACGCTTCCAGGAAGAATTTTTCCGAGGATGATAATAGGATATTCCACCCCCTCCAAATCCATAAAAATAGGTGCCAAACCAAATCCGATCTGTCTCCGGGACAATGACCGAAACATGGTTATAGGAAAGGAGGTTTTTCCAGTTAATGCTTTTCCCATCATCCTCTTTCTCCATGGGCTCCCCCTTGGTCGTATAAGCTTTATAAACCTTACTTGATTTATTATAGAGAGTCGCTCCCCCCCCGTATGTTCCAAACCATATTTCTTCGCCATGAACAGCCATGGCATAAACCATTTCGCTTGAAAGACCATCTTTAGAGGTTACCTGATGGAAAGATGAGGGTCTTTTTAATAGACCTGCTTCAGCAGGACAAGAAATAGAGACAATGACAAGGATTAAAAAGGACTGATGGATCAAGGACGGAATGATCTTGCTCATCTCTTCCCCCTTAAAAATTCACTAATTATGTCGAATCAAATAAAATTTTTCAATAGTCCTTTCCATCCTTTTATGAAAGAAAATGTCACGGGATATAAAAAATTTCGTTAACTTACCTTGACAATCTTCTTACCAATGATTATCTAAATGGAGTGTTTAGAAAATCTATTTATCTGTTGGCCGTCCTTTTTCCTAAAATGTCGTAACTCACTAAATTTTAATATGTTTTTTATTTGAGGAGGTGGTGTGCGGTATTAAATCATAGAGCATATTGTTATTCCCAATTTAACCAATTTGAAAACACTGAGCGAGAAAGGAGAATTAAAAGATGAAGATCAGGCCGTTACAGGACAGAGTGATCGTTAAACGACTCGAAGAGGAAGAGAAAACGAAAGGCGGAATCATCATTCCGGATACCGCAAAAGAGAAACCCCAGGAAGGGAAAGTCATCGCGGTAGGGAAGGGAAAAATGACAGAAGACGGTAAAGTGGTCCCTCTTGATGTGAAGGCAGGGGACAAGATTCTTTTCGGAAAGTATGCCGGTACGGAGATTAAGATAGAAGGGGAAGAACATCTCATCATGAGAGAAGAAGATATTTTAGGAATTATTGAAGGGAAATAAAACAGATCTCAAATTATGAAGAAATGGAGGTAAGTCAAAATGGCAAAGGAACTGAAATTTGGTCAGGAGGCCCGTAATGCAATTTTAAAGGGGGTCAATATCTTAGCGGATGTCGTTAAAGTCACTCTGGGCCCTAAGGGCAGAAACGTCATATTAGAAAAATCCTTTGGATCCCCGACCGTCACCAAAGATGGCGTGACCGTGGCGAAAGAGGTCGAATTGGAAGATAAGTTTGAGAACATGGGCGCCCAAATGGTTAAGGAAGTCGCCAGTAAAACTTCCGACACGGCAGGAGATGGCACGACGACAGCCACGGTCTTAGCCCAGGCTATTTATCGTGAAGGGTCGAAGGTGGTCGCCGCCGGAGCAAACCCTATGGATGTAAAGCGCGGGATCGATTTGGCCGTTGAGGAAGTGATAAAAGAGTTGAAGAAATTGAGCAAACCGACAAAGGATCAAAAAGAGATTTCTCAGGTCGGGAAGATCTCGGCGAACAATGACGAGACCATTGGGAACATCATTGCCGAAGCGATGAACAAAGTGGGTAAAGAAGGCGTCATCACCGTTGAGGAAGCGAAGGGGATGGAGACGACGCTTGATGTGGTAGAGGGGATGCAATTTGATCGAGGGTATCTCTCCCCTTACTTTGTCACCGATCCAGAGAAGATGGTAGCGGTCCTCGAAGATGTTTACATCCTCCTCAACGAGAAAAAGATCTCCAATATGAAAGATATGCTTCCCATCCTGGAACAGATTGCTAAGATGGGAAAACCCCTTTTAATCCTTGCCGAGGATGTGGAAGGAGAAGCTTTAGCAACCTTGGTCGTCAATAAACTTCGCGGAACTCTTAAATGCTGCGCGGTGAAGGCCCCCGGTTTCGGGGATCGTCGAAAAGCAATGCTGGAGGATATTGGCATCCTGACAGGGGGAAGGGTGATTTCGGAAGATTTAGGAATTAAATTGGAAAATATTAAACTGAACGACTTAGGCAGGGCAAAGCGAATTACAGTGGATAAAGACAATACAACGGTCGTCGATGGGGCAGGAGATAAAGACGATATCGAAGCAAGGGTGAAACAGATTCGTGTCCAAATCGACGAGACCACTTCCGATTATGATCGAGAGAAACTTCAGGAACGGCTGGCCAAGATTATCGGCGGAGTGGCCGTAATCAATGTGGGGGCAGCCACGGAGACAGAGATGAAGGAGAAGAAGGCCCGCGTTGAAGATGCCCTGAACGCAACTCGGGCAGCCGTCGAGGAAGGAATTGTTCCGGGCGGAGGTGTCGCATACCTCCGGTGTCTCTCTGCACTGGATAAAATGAAATTAGAAGGAGACCAGAAGATCGGGGTTGATCTTGTGAAAAGATCCTTAGAAGAACCCATACGCCAGATCGCCAATAATGCGGGTCAGGAAGGCTCCGTGGTAACGGAGAAAGTGAAGAACGAGAAAGGAGCCTTTGGATTCGATGCCGCACAGGACGAGTATACGGATATGATCAAGGCAGGCATTATCGATCCTACTAAAGTGGTCAGGCTGGCCCTTCAAAATGCAGCTTCTGTCGCATCATTGATGATCACCACAGAAGCCGTTGTGGCCGATAAACCAGAAAAAAAACCCCCTTATCCTCCAATGCCTCCAGGCGGTGGAATGGGTGGAATGGGTGACATGTATTAGGATTTCGATTTATTTTGAATTCGAAAAAGGCTTGGGAGAAAAGATTTTGATCTCTCAAGCCTTTTTTATTTTAATTTTTTCAAAGGGTTCCTTATTTAAATTAAGATAATTTTTACCTTTAATCCCTTTAACCTTTTGAAACTTCTGTTGTCTTTAAATAAAAGAATGAAACCATCGTCATTCTATTTTTATTCTGAAATAGATGTAACCATTTAATTTTATAGTATAATTTAAATTTTACTTGCATTTAATAAAAAATGGATTTAATATTCTGTCTGTAGTGGAAAAGTTACCGTTGGAGATTGATTTTCGGCATTTGGAAACATTTTGCCGTATCGCCGAATTAAAAAGTTTCTCTAAGGCGGCTGATGATTTGTTTCTCACCCAGCCCACCGTCAGCGGCCATATCCTCTCCTTAGAAAAATCACTGTCTCTGCGCCTTTTTGATAGGACGAGCAGGGAAGTTCATCTTACCAAAGCCGGTGAGGTTTTCCTGGAATATGCTTCAAAAATTTTGTTTTCCCGCAAAGATTTGCTTAATGCATTAAGTGAATTCTCCCACGGAATCAGAGGAGAGCTTTCATTAGGGGCAAGCACTATTCCCGGAGAATATCTCCTCCCCAGACTCATGGGTGATTTTAAAAAAGAACATCCTCGTCTTAGCCTTTCGCTCAAGATTGCCGATACCAAGGAAATTGTTCAGTATGTCCTTCGAGATAATGTTGAGTTTGGCGTCATTGGCGCCAAATTGAGCCACCCTTCCCTTTATTATGAAAAATATGTGGGGGATGAGATTATCGTCGTGGCCCCGCCCGACCATCCCCTAACCCGAAAAAGAAGTGCCAATATCGAAGAGATATTGAAAGAACCCTGGATCATCCGGGAGGAGGGTTCTGGAACTCAGATGGCAGTTGAAAAGGCATTGAGAAAAAAAGGTAAAAGCTTAAAACAATTTAATGTGATCATGGAGATGGGAAGCACTTCCTCATTAAAGGAAGGAGTGAAGGCAAAATTGGGTCTTGCCTTCCTCTCGAAGAGAGCGACAGAGGAAGAATTGAATCATGATTCCCTTTTACAAATCGATCTGGAGGGGATGGAGCCCATTCTCAGGCAAATCTATTTCGTTTTCCATCGTGGGAGAACACTTTCTCCGATCGGAATCGAATTCTTTCGATTCCTGAGAAGGAAGAAGGGGAAGGATTGAGATGACCTCTCCGGGAAGAACGGGCGCCGATCGTTTTTTAAAAATGCTGGGGGCCTCCCTCGCCATTCATGTCGCCTTCGTGGTCTCTCTCAATATCAATCCATGGCCTACGATCGTTAAAGTTCGACCGACGGCCTACACGGTTACCCTCATGCCTGTATCCCTCCCTGAACCTCAAATTCCAAAGCCCCCTGCCCCATCCGTTCCCAAGGAAGAAAAGATCAAACCCGTTGAAAAGGCAAAACCGATTGAAAAACCAAAAAAAGATGACCTGGTCGAAAAGGTGAAGAAGCCTGAAAAAAAGATGGAGGATTTAGAAAAAAAGAAAGAATCCCTCAAGCACCTTCAAGAGGCCCTTGAGGAAATTCGAAAGAAAGTTGCTCTCGACGAGATTCAAAAGAAAGTGGGCCACCGTGAGCCAGTGGAAGAAAAACCGCCTTTAATCCCTCCTCCAAAAGTTTCTTCGACATCGGAATTTAAATTAGAAGAATACTATAATAAAGTGGTCGAGAACAAAATCAAAGAAGAATGGACCATCCCTGAAAATCTTTTGAAAGAAAAAGAATTGGTTGACTTGGAGGCCATCATCGTCATAATAATAGAACAGAATGGCAAAATTCAAAAATGGTGGTTTGAAAAAAAGTCTGGCAATGTGTTATATGATCAGAGTGCCATGCGAGCCATTAAAAAGGCAGAGCCCTTGCCTCCTATTCCCAAAGAATTGAATAAAGATAGACTTGAATTCGGAATCCGTTTTCGACCGGATTGAGCCATGTTGAAATATTATTTCATCATCTTTTTTGTTATTTTCACCCTCCTCCCTGCTTCGGAAGCAAGGGTCTATCTGGACATCAATGCTCCGACCTTTGTCCAAATCCCAGTGGTCCTCGCCAAATGGAAATCTGTCGATAAAACGCCGCCCTCTCTCTCAGATAAGGTTTACGAAATTTTAGCCAATGATCTTACCCTCTCTGGTTTTTTCAAGGTGATTGATGTCCGTCAACTCCCTCCCTCCCTTCAAAGAAAGGAAGGGATCCCGAATACATTCTCTCTGCAGGAATGGATCCCGGCAGGGGGAGAAATTCTTTTAGCAGGAGAGGCTCTGTTAGAATCGAACGGTCTTAATTTTAAGTTAAAATTTCATCTGCTCGATTTGGTGGAGCAAAAACACATCGTTGGAAAACAGTATGAGGGCCCTCTCCAAACCCTTCGTTCGGCGATTCATCGAATTGCCGATGAAGTGACTCTTCAGATCACGGGAGAGAAGGGCGTCCATAATACAAAAATCGCTTATGCGGTCCGGCAGGGGGCAGGAAAAGAAATTTTTATGGCGGATTTCGATGGGGCCAATGTGAAGCAGATCACCAAAAACCAATCCATCAATCTTTCGCCCGTTTGGTCTGCAGATGGCAAGAGAATTGCCTTCACCTCTTATCTCAGACGAAATCCGGACCTCTACCTGATCGATGTGGACGGAACGAATCTTCAACGGTTCTCTACCTCCCCGGGGTTAAACGTTTCCCCATCCTGGTCCCCGGATGGAAAAAAGATCGCCCTCATGATGGGAAAAGAAGGAAAGTCAGACATTTTCCTCATGGAGCTCCATGGGGGGAACCTAAAAAAACTCACCAAGGGACACGGTAATGAGGCTTCCCCCACATGGTCCCCGGACGGTGAGTCGATTGCTTTCGTCTCGGATCGTTCCGGTTCCCCGCAGATTTATCTGATGGGGAGGGATGGGTCCAATGTACGTCGTCTCACTTTCGAAGGGAATTATAATACGAACCCCTCCTGGTCACCGAAAGGGAATCAGATTGCTTTTTGCGGAAGGGCGGAAGGCCGTTTTCATATCTTTACCATCGGAAACAACGGATCTGGACTTCGAAGGCTGACCTCCGACTCCGGCAATCATGAAAGTCCTTGTTGGTCTCCGGATGGCCGTTACATTTCATTCAGCTCAAGTCGAACAGGCGTGTCAAGGATTTTTATTATGAACGCCAATGGTTTCAATCAGAGAGCGTTAACATCATCGAAAGGGGGTGAATCGAGCCCAAGCTGGTCCAAAAGATTTGATTAAATCTAAGTATTCAAATAATTGATCAAAGGAGGTTGTCATGGTTAGAAAAAGTTTTATCATCGCCATTCTTATCCTCTGTGTTGGACTTATCCTGATAGGTTGCCCGAAAAAAACGGTCGTGAAAGATGAACCCTCCGTCAAAAAAGAAGAGGCGGCAGCGGCGGCCGCCGCAGCAGCCGCTAAGGCTGAAGCAGAAAGGATGGCAAGGGAAAAAGAAGCCAAAGTGAGGGAAGAAGCAGCCAAAAAAGATCTCGAGAAGAGTCTTCTGGCAAAGAAAGAGCCTGGAATTGAAGGGGTGGTCTTTGAAAGCTCTCTGCTGAAAGACATTTACTTCGACTTTGATCGATATGAGGTTCGCCCTGAGGATGCCCCGATCCTGAAAGAAAATGCCGCCCTGTTGAAGAAATATCCCAATGTTAAAATCCAAATCGAAGGCCACTGTGATGAAAGAGGAACGATCGAGTACAACCTCGCTCTTGGAGAAAGACGAGCCAACAGCACAAAAAATTACCTTGTGTCACTGGGTATTTCTCCGGAACGCGTCTCCATTATCAGTTATGGAGAGGAAAAGCCATTAGATCCCGGTCATAATGAGGAAGCCTGGGCAAAAAACCGAAGGGCCCATACCATTATTACGGCGAAATAACAAGATGAAACTCTCCCTAAAAAGTTTTGATGCTCTTCGAGGAGAATTGGACTATTAGAATATTAAGGAAAGGTGATGGGATGAAAGGATGGATTGTTCTCTTTATAGGATTGTTGTTTTTTGGGTGTGCAAGCTCCAGGGATGTGCAAATTCTTGACAGAGAGATCGATAAACTCCATTCCAAAATCAATCTCCTCCAGAAGGAAAATGACTCCATCAAGAGCGAAATGGCTATTTCAAAAGAATCCGTCAAGAATGAATTGGCTATTTCGAAACGTGATCTCTCTTCAGAAAACGAAAAGCTTAAAGCTGATCTTCTTCTCCGATTCGAAACTCTTCAAACCGAAACACGAACCCTCTCCACCGGCGTTGAAGAATATAAGGAATATCTGAAAAGACCTTCCAAGGAGGTAGACCGGGTCAAGGCGGATGTCGAAGGTCGATTAAAATTCTTAGAAGAACGGGGAAAATTCTTTGAGGAGAAAAATAGAGGCCAGGAGGGGAAGATCAAAGAGTTGGAGGAGCACCTGAAGGCGTTAAAGGGAGAGATTTCAGCGGTTGCCTCGAAACAGGTTGAGCAGGAGAAATTGATCCAATCCAAAGAGACCCCCGCCGAACTAAAAGGGGTCTCCGCGGGAATGGGAGA
>DCUS01000064.1 GCA_002327885.1 Syntrophaceae bacterium UBA2208 | reverse complement strand
TGTCTGACTTTTTGCGAGACCATCATTAGTACCTCCTGATGTTTCTTGGGAGGCTAAATGGCTTTGAGGTTAATTATCCAGCGTCGCTTACCCCTCGCTCAGGGGTGGCCGTTTTGCATCGGAATATGCAGTAGAGAGGAAGTAAGATTTAGTATCAAAATAAAAAAAGAGGAAAGGCATTTTCTCTTCCGATAGGAAGTTGGCAGAACAGGTTATCTTGATACTGTGCGCCAACTCAAATACTGGCCAGGACAACTGAGGCATTGCGGTAGTCCGGTGTTACCCCTTAAAGTGTTTTAAGCAAAATCCGCAAATTATTGGTGCTTTGGGAGCTGCGACTATCGCAAGAGATAGACTTTTAGGTTATACAGGACTGGCCAAGTGAAGTTTTTGGTTAGGGGACGTCTCCACTTCGAAAATTTCTGCAGCCCACGAGGGGCTCAGTCAAGATAGCGGGGTTAAATGTGGAGACCCTATCGCCGGCGATTAGACAGAGAATCGGTAACTTCATGGAGAAGGTTTCAGCCTATCCAAGCATGAGGTGAAGCATGCATTTTGAATTGTCATCTTTAGACATTTCAAGACTGAACAGATCATCGCTCAGATCAATGAACTCTGTTAGTAAAATACTCGGACGGAATTGTGGACTAAATTATTGGATTTTGAATTTAAACCTTCAAATCCTAGGGCTGCTTTTTTAAGATGAGCTTGTTGATGGAGCCATTTAGGCGCCGGTAGATTAAGGATTCATCACCATTGCCAGTTCCAGGCACAGCCTGAATTCTGAGGAGGGTAGTAAGATGCAGCACGGTCTTGTCCAAGTCTATACCGGAGACGGAAAGGGGAAAACCACGGCAGCCTTAGGGCTTGCCCTTAGAGCAGTTGGCCACGGGATGAAGGTGTTGATGGTTCAATTTATGAAAGGGAATGTTAAAGACGGAGAACTGGAGTCTGCAAAGAAACTATCGCCTAATCTCACATTAAAACAGGTAGGTCGAGAAATATTTATTTCAAAACTGAGACCCGACCCGAAGGACTTGGAGTTGGCCAAAAAGGGGTTTAGGATGGCAAAAAACGCAGTCCTTAGCAAAGAATTTGACATTGTGATCCTTGATGAGATCAATCTGGCGATTGATTTTGGTCTGATTCCTTTAAAGGATCTCCTAACCCTCATGGATTCTAAACCAGAGACTGTTGAATTAATTCTTACAGGGCGATATGCTAAACGAGAAATTATTGAGAGAGCCGATTTAATAACTGATATGGTTGACAGAAAACATTATTACTATAAAGGAGTTCACGCTCGCAAAGGCATTGAAATATAATACTCCTGAGCGGCTCCAAATGACCAAGTAGAGGAATATTAGATATTTGATCATTTATTAGACAATTAAAGCCCATCATCAAAGATTCATCAATAACCATTTTGGGCGAGGGACGAAGAATCATTCATGAAGTCTATTAAAGCAATCCGTAAGGAATTGGAGAAGAGGAGAGTTGGTAGAAGAAGAAAATCAGTTCGTTCCTGGTCTTGGAAAATGAAAAAATAGTGGTATAACACATAAATAACGCTATATTTCACTTGACAAATCTGTATGCGGCCAAAATTGAGCTGGGCGGAACAACCATATTGGAAAACTATAAATTCAATCTTTTGCCTTGACAATGGAGAGAAATATACGTTAAGAAAAAAGTAGTTTGGTGGACGTCTCTTATCAAATCAAAATATTATTTAAAGAGGAGGCATAGCTATGAACTCGTATGTAATTACCAAAGAACAAGCGCAACAAATGTGGAAAAGTTTTGAAGTGACGTTTAATGAAGCGGGTATTGACAAAATTCTAGCAGGCTTTGCTGATGATGCAGTTGTAAGGTTCGCCGATTTCCCGGAAATGAGGGGGATCGAGGAAATTGGCAAATTTATGAGAGCACGATTTGCTCGACAAAAGAACTATCGAATAAAGAAGATTTTTAAGTCCGTGGCGGATAACATCATCGGAGGACTGTGGGATGCGGAATGGGTTGATGCGAAGACAGACAAGAAAATGCAGGGACGAGGTGCGGAGTTTGTCAAGTTCGCTCATGGAAAAATAATTGAGTGGGATTGTGTTTTCAATATATGGGAGAAGGGTGTTCCGCATCAACTAGACATAATATAGCCCAAGATTTTAAAATCATTTATAATTAATTCGGGTTGCTTGGTTTTTGGAAGGAGTGTAATCATCCAGTCATTCTCTTCTCAGGTTGGGGCAAAAACATCATGGTCAAAATAACCGTTGTATTCTTATTCACAATTGAAATGATCTCCTGCAGATTGCCCAATTTTCTGCCCAGCCCTTCAATAGTGATCCTCGACCCTTCCTCTTCCAAACCTAAGACGCGAATCAGAAATCGGACGATATCAGATTCGGGAATGATACCGACTAGTGCTATAGCACATAAATAATGCTATATTTCGCTTATTTTCCCAGTTAGTACTACTACGTTAAGTTTGTCTTGACATTCAGTAATCCTTTCGTATATAGTCTCGGGTATGAAACCCCGAGAGATAGAACGATTCCGGTTGAAGCTGGAGGCCTTCTTGGCTGATGTGGTTCTGCCCATGGGTCGCAAAGAGCGAGGACAGCATGCCGAGGAATACATACGAGGTCTCCTGATGGATGGAGAGCGTAAATCCATCGAGCCAATGGCCGATCGTCTTCCGGATGGAGACGTTCAGGCTTTGCAGCAGTTTGTGAACCAGAGCCCCTGGTCTACTAAGGAGGTGCAAGGGTCTCTGGCCAGAAAGGTGGAGCGAGAATTTGTTCCCGAAGCTTACTGGCTCATTGACGAGGTGTCTTTTCCCAAGCAAGGCAAGCACTCGGTAGGAGTGGCGAGACAATACTGTGGCGCATTGGGAAAGACGGCGAACTGCCAGGTGGCGGTAACGTTGGATCTGGGAACAGAGGAATCGAGTACACCGTTGGATTGGGCCTTGTATCTTCCGGAGCAATGGATCAATGATACTGTCCGAAGGAAGGAGGCTGGGGTTCCAGAGGAAATCACCTTTAAGACGAAGACTGAGTTGGCTTTGGATCTGATCGATGAAGTCAGAGGCTGGGGATTGCAGGATCGTTTGGTATTGGCCGATTCGGCTTATGGCGATGCGTATGAATTCCGGAAAGAGTTGAGAACTCGGACGTTGGATTACGTGGTTCAAGTCAGCAGGGATCTGACGGCCTGGACGGAAGATCCTCATCCCTCCGAGCCTCCGATGAAACGAGGAGGGAAAATCTCTCGAAAACGCCTTTATGCAAAAGAACTTCCCCCTGTTCGAAGTCTCTGTCAGATTGCCAAAGACTTGCCCTCTCAGAGTTGGAAGAAGATCACCTGGAGAGAGGGGACGAAAGGGCCTCTCTCTTCCCGCTTTGCTCGAGTAATGGTTTGGATGGCCAATGGGTTGGTGCAAGGAAAGACGATGAAGGAACCACCGCAAGAGTTGTTGATCGAATGGCCGGAAGGGGATAAAGACCCCCGCAAGTACTGGCTTTCTAGTTTGCCTCCTCATCGGATTTCTTTCAGAGGGTTGGTCCGAAAGGCGAAAGGACGCTTTCGTGTTGAGCAGGATTACGAGGAGATGAAGGGGGAAGTGGGGTTGGATCATTTTGAAGGCCGCTCGTGGCAAGGGTGGTATCATCATGTCACGTTGGTGACGTTGGCCTATGCCTTTTTGATGCTGGAAAGGATGGGCAATAAAAAAAACTTCTGGATTGACCTTGCCAGCTGTCCGCCGATTGATCCAGAAATGATTGATGTTATACAGAGGCATATGCCCGATTTGTAGCACTGTCATCTTTGATGACTCATAACTAC
>DCUS01000176.1 GCA_002327885.1 Syntrophaceae bacterium UBA2208 | reverse complement strand
CTTTCCGAACGACGGCTCTGTTATTCAAGACTCTCCTAAACTAACCCTTGTTCTAATGGATCCGGAACTGGAGTGGATTGGTACTGGGCCGCTCCGACAGCAAATTGCCGAATGGACGAAGCAGCATGGAAAGTCTCCCCGACTCTATCCGGGGTCGCTCATATGGTGCCTGAGGAAACCGGGACGTGATCTCAGAGACAAGGTGGAGCTCTGGCTTGCATGGAAGCGGGTTTTTACTGAGGTCACAGAAGGAACTCTGGGGGCTGATTTTGACCGGGCAGACCGCGCTGATATACAGAGCAAAGTCAAAGATGCGGAAGAGGATGCCAAGGATGAAGTATGGGGAGGGTATCGTTTTGCAGTTATCTTTGATAGCCGCGAACCCGACGGCCTCAAAGCCATTGACTTAGGTGCAGGCCATGCAAGCAGTGGAGAGACCCTTTGTGGAAGGATCATTGCGGCGCTGAAATCACAGGCATTGCTAAACGAGTCTGTAGGATCAGGATACATTGACCGCAACTGGCCACCTGCTTTAAAAGAGTCGGGCGCATGGCCGCTCGCGAGCCTTCGACAGAGTTTTCTAAATGGGTCATTAACGAGATTAATAGACCCGGATTCAATTTTACGAAACAAAATTGTTGAATTTGTGGACAAAGGTGATTTGGGCCTTGCATCCGGCCAAAAACCAGATGGCACGTATGACCGGATTTGGTTTGAAGAACAAATCTCTTCGGATGAAGTTACGTTTGAGTCTGGTGTCTTTCTGCTGACAAAGGCCAAAGCAAAAGCTCTTAAGGCTGCAGCCCGGGGGGAGTCTGGAGCCGTGGTCACATCAGTTACTCAACCAGTGCCCGAAGAGGTCAAAGAACCTGAAAAAGGTCAGGCGCCAGGTCCCGCCATTCAAACCAGAACACTTCGCTTGGTTGGCACGGTACCCCCTGAAATTTGGAATCGGCTTGGAACAAAGATTATTCCTAAACTGAAAGCAGGTTCGGATCTGACGATCGGGGTTGATTTTTCAGTGACCGTAAATGTTGAGTCGGCGAGGAGTTTGGAATCCGACCTCCGCCAGATCCTTGAGGATCTCGGGCTCGGAAGCAAAATCAAAATAGAACAAACAGAATAATGCATGAAGAAGCTATGGGGTCACCCATTAAAAGGCACCTGTCAAGAGAAAAAAGTATTTCTACCGTAAGAGGAGTATCTTCTTCCCCTTCCATGGTTCGTATCGGAGCGGGCGAAATAAATCAATAGAGTCATCCCCGTCTCTTCCTTTGCCGTAGTTTCTTTGGGATTATCGATGTCCGTCTTGACGGCACCAGCCACCCATCAGGATCAATGGAAAAAGCGGAACGTTGTTGACTGAGTTGAATTGTTCTGAAATTGGAGGCTAAAGAATCAAGGCAGGATCAAGGGTTGCAAACATGCATTTACAATAGGAAGGATGTGTTTTATCCATAAAAAAAGTTTATTCCAGTTCTTTTAGCATAGCGCATAACGTCCAGTATAAATTAGACAGCCAACAAGGTTGAATTTGAGGAATTATTCTGATATATTCAGATTATCAGAATAAGGAGGATTTTAATGGAAAATATCGCTACCCCGCCTAAACTGGTGCGAGTCAGATCAAGAGGCCAGCTCACCATCCCGCAGGATATGAGAGAGGCCTTGAGTCTTGATGAGAGCACAGGTCTCAACATCTTTCGGGTTGGCAAGGTATTGATTCTGTCTCCCAAACGCTTGCAACGGGCCTCATTGGCTAAAGAAGTAGAACGAGAAATGAAGCGTCAAGGATTGACCTTGAAAGATCTTATTTCAGATCTACGGGTTCAAAGGGAGAAATACCTTGCAGAAGCCTACCCAGAAGATTAAGGTTTTTATCGACACCAACGTCCTGATTGCCGGAGTCAATTCGGTTACCGGGGCATCGGCAACGATTCTGGACTTATGTGAGGCACGAGTTCTCCAGATGGTGGTGAGTCGGCAAGTTTTAATTGAAGCCGACAGAAATTTTGCAGCAAAGTTTCCCCAATTGGTTGGCCGTTTCCGTCAGCTCCTGCACCATTTAGCACCTCTTATGGTTGAGGACCCTACACCGGAGTCAATGGAAAAGGCAGCCACGATCATTGATCGTAAGGATGCGCCCATACTGGCTGCAGCACAGAATGCCAAAGTAGATTTTCTAATTACGTTAGATAAAAGGCACTTTCTCAATCCAAAAACGAGACAGAAAATAATGTTGAAGGCGGTCAGCCCAATAGAATTCCTACAATTCTTTGAGAAATTATTCCTTGAAGATTAACTTGGGAGATTCGGAGACTTTCATAAATTAATAAATTCCTTTCAGGTGTATGTTATCCTTAAAAGAGTGGGTCCACCTACCAAAAGATCGCAAAGAGCACAGCGCATAGCGCAAAGATAAAGGCTTCTTCTCCGTGTCCTTTGCGTCTCGGAGGAGCCCCATCTTTTCGGGGCGAGTGGGCGGTAAAAATGATTCTTAATGTAACTAATTTATTGCTCTCGGTAATCATTTCTGAAAATTGGTCAAGAATTTAAAGGTGAAGAATTATCCCTGTGGGTGAGGAGACAGAAATGAACTCATTTGTTCTTAAAACATTTTTGGCGGGGGTTGCTTTCGGGATAGGTATAACTGTTTTATCCTTGTATGCTCAAAAACCAGGTTGCTTCGTTACTTCATTAGAAACAATAGCAGAAAGGGGGCGAGCTCGAAGGGCCAAAGAAGAAGAAAACAAATTCCTAAGAAAAAGGCTGAAGGCAATGGGCTTTTCGGATAAGGAGATTAATGAGAACCTCTAACACCTCAGAGGTCTTAGGGATCAGTCAGGGCGTATGGAATTGATTTTGAGGTATATAGAAGAAAAATCGACTGTTGAATATAGAGGGATAAGACGACGTGAGTTTTATATCTATTCTCTTTAAACATTTTTTAAAACTACTTATTTTTGTGCCAGTTCTCCCGGTAAGGTGGTTTTTGCAACATTGAGGTAAACTTTGTCGCTGATAAAGGTGTGGTTGAATGAAATGCACGCCACCATAAAAAGACGGTTTCCTCCTACTTGACGATATCTTGATTTAATGGATATAGGATCAGATATCGGTAATGGGGTGTTATTCCAAAAATACGTTAAGGGTCATGTAATTTCCGGGAAAGATCGGTGAAGGATATTTACGAAGAGATGATGGTTGCTTCTCAGGATATCGCCGCCTCTTTTCCTGAACCCAGTTTTTATATTTGCTGCAGAGAGCCGCTTAACCTGTCCCGCTCTCTTTTTGATGAAGACGCGCAGGTGATGAAATGCCGCGCCCTCGTCCTCAACGAGTTGAAGGATGACTTCGGCCATGGAGTGAATCACTCTGAAAAGGATTGCCACTGTTGACAATCTTCTTTCCTCCCTTTTAATATGGGATATGCTTCTGCTCATCCTCTTTCTGGTTTTCATGAGTTCCACTCCTTGCTTCAGCCAGATGCGCAATGAATCCTCCGATCAGGTCTGGGAGGTCGGTGATCGTCGATGGACGCTTGAGGAGGAATATCAGTTCGGAAAATGGGTGAAGGAAAATATAAGCGAGGATTTATTTATTCACCACAATATCCCTACGGATTGTGCGGATGCTGTTTATGCGATCCGATGGATTTATTCCCGGATCAACCATCTTCCCGCTGCCGCCACCACAGCGGATGGCAAATTCATCGGTCACTGGTCCACAGACTGGAAGCATCTCCCGACCGATCCGGAATGGCACATGGACAAACGTTTCCGTGCTGTCCTTTTTTACCTCTTTCCGAGGATTCGGACAGGGACTCTTCCCCTGGACACTTATCCCATCCGTATTTCTCCTGATTCGGTCATACCGGGAACACTATTTTTAGTAACGGAATCCCATACCGGGATCATCAGGCATGTCTCCCTTGACGGAAGCCACGCTCATCCTCTTCTGACCTGGGAGTCGGCGCTTCCGGTGAAGGTTCAAAAACTGAGCCAGGGATATTTTTTCTCGGCGAAACCCGAATCCAAAGCCCGCTCCGGCCTCGTAAAGTTCAGGTGGCCCGTTTTTAAAAACGGGGAATGGGAATATCTGCCTGTTCAAGAGCACCCTTTCTACTCCGAAGAACAATATCAATCCGCCTTTTACAGGGATGATCCCGACTTTGTTGAGGCCGTGGCCAGGAGGATCGATCCCAAAGCCTATGATCCCAAGGAAAAGATGGTGAAGGTCATGGGAACCATCACCCGTTTTCTTAAAGAGAGAGTATCGATTGTACTGACAGGATACCGGGAGTGTTGCTGGGGAGGGTGCCATAGGGCCTCGGATCTTTGGGAAATTCACCACACATCGGGTCGTGATGGAATGATCATCCTGATGATGGACCATCTTTCCGAGATTATCGCATCGAACCGTCTCGATAAAGAAATGGTGAAAGAGAGGATGAAGGCGATTTCGATCGATATCTCAGAAAAACGCTCGCTCACGTTCTATGATGTTTACCAGAACTATCTCTGGCTTTCTTCTGATCCGGAGGACTCCATCGAAGCCCGGTGGGGACTGGAAAAGTGCAGGATGATCCATGCCCAGACATGCTCTGCCCAAAGCTCCATTGCGTTCATTGAAAGGACGTACCGGAAGAAGGATTCTGAATATGCGGACTTCTCAATTGGGCAGCAACAGCGCATTCTGAGAAGACTTGAAGAGGAGTGGAAACGATCGGAGTGCAGAGAACCGCCTGCGACATACGCGAGAATGGTTAGGATTGATCCTCGCCCGGAGGGCTCGATCGAGGCCCGCAGGAAACCGAAGAGTTGCGAGAAGATCCGCGCAGAGATTCGCGCCACCTACGACTCCATTGCTTTCATTGAAAGGACCTATCGGAAGAAGGATCCCGAATATGCCGATTTCTCTGCTCAGCAGCAGGAGCGTATTCTAAAAAGGCTCGATGAGGAGTGGACCAGGTTTAAATGCAAGTATCGGATCAGGGTGCCTTCGAACAAAGACTGAGGGGTTGCCGACATGCATTTTATTTTCTTTCTTTTCAGACCATTTTTATGGCTTCTTATTTTTACCCCGCTTTTGCTGGGACTCACGGGTCAGTCTACTGGTGCTCAAAATCATTTTCGTGTTGAGTCTCTTCCGAAAGTGGTCAAGCAGGGGGAGGTATACTCCATCAGGGCATTCGGGTTAATATCGCTTAAATCCCTCCATGTGGAATTTCAAGGAGTAAGATTTCCAATGGCTTTCAACGAGGAAAAGGGAGCTTATGAGGGTCTCATCGGAATTGATATGAACACCCAACCTGCCACCTACCCAATCAAAGTCGTGGGAAAGGATGAGGGAGGCGGTATCTACGCGAGCCCCTTTTCATTGAAGGTGGAGGAGGTCGATTTCGGGGTCCAGAAACTTTCGCTCCCGTCCTCCATGGTGGATTTGGATAAGAAAACCCTGGAGAGAATTGATCAAGAAACAAAGCGGCTTACGGCCTTGTTTCAGGTTTTTCGGGATGAAAGACTCTGGAGAGGCGATTTCATCCGCCCAGTGGAGGGGGAACTCACTGGAGCGTTTGGATTGAGGCGTATCATTAATGAAAAACCCCGAAGCCAACATACAGGCATTGATCTGGAGGCGCAGGAGGGAACCCCAGTATTGGCCTGTAATAGCGGAACGATTGTTCTGGTTGACGAGCTCTTCTTCTCCGGAAAATCGGTCATTCTCGATCATGGGTGGGGTCTCTTTTCAATGTATTTCCATCTCTCGGGAACACAGGTCAAGGAGGGGGATAAAGTCAATCAGGGAGCCGTATTAGGTCGAGTGGGGTCCACGGGGAGATCCACGAATCCTCACCTCCATTGGGGAATTAGGCTGAATGGGGCACGGGTGAATCCGCTTTCCCTCCCGGGTGTGACAAAGACTGCGGGGAAGATTCCTTAACCCACCGGCATTCGTAAAATCCTCTTGCACAGATAGACCCTCTGACATATAATTTTATTAAATTTCCGTTTATCAACTCACTTCCGGGAGGTAAGCATATGAATAAATCAGTCGGTTTTGGAATATTAATCCTTGGGATTTTGTTCCTTCAACTCTGCCCTGCATTCGCCAATAAGGCGGTGGTTACGATTGAGGGACCCACCCGCGTTGCTAAGGGAACAGAGGTAACCTTGCGTATCATCGTCACGCACAATGCCAATAGCGCATCCCATCACATAGAGTGGGTAAAGGTGACGGCGAATCAAAAAGAGATCGCGGGCTGGAAATATAGCAAGGGCACGCTTCCGGAGGCGGCGGAATTCATCAAGGAGATCAAGATCAAAGTGATGGAAGAAACGGAAGTGGTCGGAGAAGCCAGTTGTAACAAGCACGGCGGCAAAGGTCCTGCGAAACATAAAATCACCGCAAAGTGATAGTCAGTCTTCGGGAGACGACTCAGAGGAGGAAATGATGATCAGTGGGGTGTCAATCATTCTAATTCTTGGTATCCTGAACATGTTATTGATTTTATTTCAGATCAGCACTGGACTTCGATGGATCGGGGTTCCTTTTCATGTCCACAGGAAAACCGCGATCATCCTATTTTTCAGCGCTGCTCTCCATGGAATCCTTGCCATCCTTGCCAATTATGGATAAGGGGAGCGTATACACTTCCACCTCTGAAGTTTCCCTCACCCATAAAATGAGCGAAGTATATCTTATTCCTTTTCCCCTCCGTGAAGACAAAAATGTAAATTGATGTACAAAAAATACCTACCTCAAAAAGACTTTTTAGAATACATAATCATGATATCAATAAGTTACTATGGATAGGGAGTGGCATCATTCTTGCTCACTTTTTAAATATAAAAATTACACCGTTGGAAAGCCCAGCATTCCTGCCTGTCGGCAGATAGGTATGCTGTGGATGGTGGAAATAGAAAGGTTCAGCTCCTTATTGAGGGCCGGGTTAAAGCTCCGTCCCTTCTAACGGGGTTAACTCCGGTTGGCATTTCCCCTCGAGGGGACCCCTTATGGATATTCATAATACACGATATGAATTGCAGAGGATGAATAGGGGGTCCCTTTTTAAACTGGCTATGGACCAAAGATTGTCAAAATGTCTCGTGGGCGGGGTCACCTGTGGTTTAACCCTCCAGTATAAAGGAATTCGTTTTTGTGTTTCAGAGTTGCTGGGAGAGGGATGCCCGGTCGAAAGGTCAGGGCATTGGGATCAGTTTCGTCCTGATGAGGAAAAAATCAATCGCCCCCTTAGCTTCTTAAAAGAAATGGAGGCAGAAATTTCTTCGCCCGAAAAGAGGCCTGCAGAATTCAAGGTCTATTATAAGGATGACCCAACCCATTCAATGGTCTACCTCGGAACGGTGATTGAGAGAAGGAGGAAAGAGAGGGGAAATAATCTCCGAGACCTCTTGAAGAAGGCCGTCACGGAATATTCCAATGCTGTTCAAGACTCTTCAAAAATATTTCTTCTGGGTCATTAAGACTTTACCCCACCGTCGAAAAACCTCAAATAGTCGATCCTGCAGGAAAGGCTTCCAAAACATCGTACGGAATGATAATACCGGGAGAGGATTGTCTTGATGTTTTACAGGGATAAAGGGTAAAATAGCCCTGGAATGCTTTGGAGGAGGGGGGAATCATGTTTTGGAAAAAGAAACGCATCGGCCTTGCTCTCGGAGGCGGGGGCGCCAGAGGGCTTGCCCATATCGGTGTGTTAAGAGTGCTTGAGAGAGAGGGAATCCCTATTGATCTCGTCGTGGGAACAAGTATCGGGGCGTTAGTGGGTGGCGCTTATTCCAGCGGCATCAGCGCAGAGGAATTGGTAAAAAAAGTGGACGCCTATCTCAATAGTACTGAATTTCAATCTTCAGCGATAAAGGCTTTTGAATCGGCCTATATCAAGGGAGAGGCAGGTCTGACACACAAAATTCAGACCTACCTCAGAAATACCTTTTATGTGATCCAGGCGATGCTTAAGCCAGGCATCCTTTCGAATGAAGAGTTTGAGGCCACAATCAATTATTTTATCCCCGACATTCAAATTGAAGAGACCCGGATTCCCTTTCGGGCCGTGGCCACCGATCTGGTGAGCGGTGAGGAGATCATTTTTCATCAGGGATCTCTTCGGCAAGCGGTGACAGCCAGCTGCTCGGTTCCAGGAGCCTTCGCGCCGCTTAAGGAGGGGGGAAGACTCCTGTCCGACGGAGGGATCATTTGTATCGTCCCCAGTTCTGTGGCAAGACAGGCAGGGGCGGATTTTGTGATCTCTGTGGCGGTCGATCGGGGTATCGGTTCGGAAGAACTGCGGACCGTCGTGGATGTCTATCAGAGGGTCAATGAAATTATGGGGGAACGGCTAAAAGATTACGAGCTGGCGGAAGCGGATGTTGTGATCCTTCCGGAGGTGGGAGATTTACATTGGTCCAGTTTCTCCCAGGCCATGAATCTGATTGACGAAGGTGAAAAGGCAACCCGGGAGAGACTTGATGATATTCGTCGTTTATCCCGTATCACCCCGAAAGCCCCGGTCTCCAGACTGCTGATGAATGCAATTTCAAATCTAAGGACAAAGAAAAGCCCCGTCTCTTAGGAGACTGTGTCNNTTTAGAATTCGGTTTTTTCATATTACGACACAGCCTCTATGGCGGGGAGATAGGGAAGGTCACTTTTGACAATACGTATCTGCTGAAAGGAAGGGATCATGAATATTAATCGGGTTGCCTGTGTGGGAGCAGGTCTCATCGGTCAGGGATGGGCCACTCTATTTTCTTCGAAAGGCCTTGATGTGGTCCTGCAAGATGTTTCCGAAAAAATCCTGGAGAAAGCGACAAGAGGAGTCAGGTCCAATCTCATGTTTCTCGAGACAAACGCCCTTATCGAACCGGGGGGAGCGGAGGCTGCCCTGAAACGGATCAAGTTAAGCCTGTCCATCGGTGAAGCGGTCTCTTATGCGGATTACGTTCAAGAGTCTGTCCCGGACGATTATGATTTTAAGAAAAAGGTCTTTAGAGAGATGGACGTTAATGCTCCTCACCACGCTATTCTGGCCAGCAGCTCCTCCGGATTATTGATGACAGAAATTCAAAAGGTGACGGCGAACCCTCAACGTTGCGTGCTGGTTCACCCTGTCCTTCCGGTTTACCTCATCCCGCTTGTTGAGGTTGTCGGAGGGGAACAAACCTCTCTCGAAACCGCGACCATCGCCTGTGATTTTTTGAAAAAACTGGGGAAAACCCCTGCTTTGCTGAAACGGGAAGTCTCCGGATACATTGTGAACAGGTTGCAGGCCGCATTGTTGCGGGAAGCCATTGATCTGGTGGATAAGGGGGTTGCGAATGCCGAAGACATCGACAGAGCCTTCTGTATGGGGATAGGTCTTCGCGATCCCATTATCGGGCCCTTCTTACGGATCCATCTCGCAGGGGGGGGGGTTGAAGAATTCATCAAGAATTATTCTCAGTCGTACCATCACCGCTGGAAGACGATGGAGACCTGGACCTCCATCCCTTCTTCGGCAGCAAAGAAAATCGTAAGAGGCGTCAAAGAGATGGAAGTCGTCCGTAAGAAAAGTTTGGAAGAGATTCAACAATGGAGAGACCAAATGCTGGTGAAACTGATGAAAGTCATCCGTGAACAATAGGACCTCCGGGGTCATTTCTGTTCCCAATAAAATGGGGGAGAAATTTTTTAAGAGGGTTTTTGAAGAATTTTCAGGGCAACAGGATTCTGATCAGCATGACGATGATCGACCGGAAGAATCCGATCAGCGGATTCAGAATCCCTAAATAGAGGAAACCGATGATGATAAAGAACCCGTAGGGTTCCAGTCTGGCCAGGAAATACTGCATTCTTTCCGATACAATTCCCATCAGNNTCCCTGAGGAAGATGTGGAAAACAGCGCAATAAACAAAAGAGCAAAGAAGGCGAAAAGGATATTTGCGATGATCCCGGCCGAAGAAACAAAGATGAGCCCCTTCCGCTGGTCTGAGATGTTATTGAAGTTAACCGGAACCGGTTTCGCCCATCCGAAACCTGCCAGAAAGAGCATGAGGGTTCCGATGGGGTCGAGATGTTTAAGCGGGTTGAGGCTTAACCGGCCCAACCGTTTGGCAGTGGGGTCACCCATTCTGTAAGCGACCCAACCGTGCGCTACCTCATGGATGACGACGGAAAAAAGAAGGGGGATGACAACCAGAGCAAATGCCAATGGATCGCTGGTCAGCAGTCTCAAAAGTCCCATTGATTTACCATACCCTTTTGACGTCTCAATTTCCGACCTCTCGATCAGAAATTCTTTTCTCCCGCTCAACGCATTGAGGAGCAGGGGCGTTTTATTTGCCCCGTTAGAAAGCCCCAGCATCCCTTTCTGTCGGCAGACAGGAAGGCCGGGGATGGTAAAAAATAGAAAGCATCAGCGCCTTATTGAAGGTGGCGCCAAAGCCTTCTAACGAGGTTAACCTTATAGAATTTTACAATATATGGAGACATAAATAAAGGTCATCAGATGAGGACCAGTAAACCCTCAGGAATACCTCTTTTAAATTCTTCACAAGCGACCCGATTTCATATAATATTTAAGCTGAAGCGGCCTCCGTATGGAAAGCAGTTATACCATTCCAAGGATTGAAAGAATCTTCAAACACAGATTTTCCCGTGCCACCCATGTCCAATTATTATGGAAGGGCAGGGAGTCTTTCCAGACCATTTTTGATGCGGTCAAACGTGCGGAACAATTCATCTGCCTTCAATTTTATATATTCAAAAAAGACGAGACCGGAATTGCCCTGTCCGAACTGCTGAGAAGGAAGAGCCGTGAAGGAGTGAAAGTTTACCTCTTATATGATCACTTCGGTTCCTTTGGAACTCCAAGGAGTTTTTGGAAAGAGATGAGCCTGGAGGGCATTCGGATCAGAGCCTCCCATCCCTTTAAATGGAAAGACCCTTTTCATTATGTCCATCGAGATCACCGGAAGCTCATTGTGATCGATTCGAAAAAGGCCTTCACCGGCGGACTCAACATTGCCAACGAATACAGCGGGTTTCATCTCCGGAGGCGAAGGAGGGGGTGGCGCGATACGGGAATGATTGTCGAAGGCCCCATCGTTAATGATCTTTTCGATACGTTCGAAAAAAGCTGGAAGACCTGGGGCGGGGAAAAGATCGTTTTTCAGGGATTCAATGATTCGGCGTCGGGGAAATTAACGAAAACCGGTGTTCCTGCGCTCCCCATTTTTGTTTATTCAAGAAAGGGGAGAAAAAACATGAGGAGACTTCTTTATTATAGCATTGATCGGGCCCGGACCTGTATTCTATTAACCACAGCTTATTTTATTCCGAGCCGGAGACTGCTCCAAAAGCTTGAAGAAGCGGTGAAGCGCGGAGTGAAGGTGAGGCTCCTCGTGCCAGGGAACAGCGATGTCCCCGTTGCGTCCTATGCCGGAAGAGCTTTTTTCTCAAGACTTTTAAAAGGGGGGATTGAAATCTACACTTACCTGGGAGAGATGCTTCATGCAAAAACCTATCTGTTTGACAATCGGTGGAGCGTCATCGGTTCCACCAACCTTGATTATCAATCTCTTATCTATAACGATGAAGGGAATATCGGCATTCTGGATTCAGTTTTTGCTTCGAAGATGGCTGAAATTTTTGAGGAAGATCTGAAAAACTCTGTTAAAATAGACCAAGAGATATGGCTCCGAAGGCCCTTCCTGGAAAAAATGATAGAACAACTCTTTGCCCTTTTCAGGAAAAGGCTTTAAGAATAGGGTGTTCTGTTCATCCAGGGATGTCTCTGGAGATTGTGCCATAATTCCTCTTTGTCATTGCGAGCGACCAAAGGGAGCGTGGCAATCTCTATTTTTTCTTCTTGGTTGTTTGAGATTTTGTTTTGGGTTTTGTTTTGGATTTTGTTTTAATCGTTTCTTTAAGGGTGTTTTCCCACTTCCCGATCAAGGCTTTCAGCTCATCCAATTTGGCTTTGGCTTCCGCAGGGGTTTGGGCAATCATCTCTTTCGCCTTCGCAAAACCCTCCTCAATGGTTTTGGCATCGGCCGCCAAGACCTTCTTTTTCTCTTTCAGTTTCTTTTCC
>DCUS01000161.1 GCA_002327885.1 Syntrophaceae bacterium UBA2208 | reverse complement strand
ATCGAAGAGATTTGGTTTTCAGACCCTGTCGACAGACTGCTTGAGAGGAGGTTTAAGAAGGAGGCCAAGAAATGGAGGATGAATCTCCATCGATTACCCACTCCTGCTTTTCTGACCCCAGAAGATTGGCTCTTCAGCTTTTTCAAAGATGCCCGACACTTCTCCATGGCCCATTTCTACATCGCCCAGAGAAAGAGATTAAAAATCTTAGTCAAAGATGAAAAGCCCGTCGGTGGAAAATGGAGTTTTGACCCCGAAAACAGGAGAAAGATTCCGAAGAGTCTCGATATTCCAGTATGGCCCATCCCTAAATCGAATCCTTTCATTGAAGAAGCAAAGAAGTACGTTGAAAAGCATTTTCCCAGGAATCCGGGAAATGCCGAAAATTTCTTCTACCCTGTGACCCATGAAGAGTCTGAGAGATGGCTTAAGAATTTCTTAAGGGAGAAACTTAAGTTCTTTGGGGACTATCAGGATGCCATTGTCAAAGACGAGTCCTTCCTCTTTCACTCCGTTCTGACTCCGATGCTTAATATCGGATTACTGACACCCGATCAAATTATTAAAGAGACGCTTACCTATTCGGAGGAACACTCTATCCCACTCAATGCTCTTGAAGGCTTTATCCGGCAGATCATCGGATGGAGGGAGTTCATGCGGGCAGTCTATCTCTTGAAAGGAGAAGAGGAGAGGACAACCAATTTTTTTCAACACAAAAGGAAACTCCCCAGATCCTTCTACAACGGGACCACGGGTCTCGATCCTGTGGACACCATAATCCACCGGTTAATTCAACATGCCTATGCTCATCACATCGAACGGCTGATGGTCCTCGGCAATATCATGCTTTTATGTGAAATCGATCCGGATGAGGTCTATCGCTGGTTCATGGAACTCTTTATCGATGCCTATGACTGGGTGATGGTGCCCAATGTCTACGGGATGAGCCAACATGCGGATGGAGGTTTGATCACCACCAAGCCCTACATCAGCTCATCCCATTATATCCGGAAGATGGGCGATTTTCCGGAAGGAGAGTGGTGTCGCATATGGGATGGTCTCTACTGGAGGTTCATCTACGAGCATCGGGATTTCTTTAAGAGGAATCCTCGGATGAAGGTCATGATCAATCAAATCGATCGCATGGNNCATGAGAGAGCATTTGGCCATTGCCAACCATTTTCTTGAGAGATTATGAGGGCTATTCAGATGGAAAAGACATCCCAATTAAAAAAATTTCTGAAGGATCTCTTCTTGTCACAACGATTGGCGGTTTTAGCCACACAGAACAGAAGACAACCCTATGGTAACCTCGTCGCCTTTATGGCGACGGATGACTTGAAACACCTGCTGTTCGCTACGACCCGTGCCACTCGGAAATATGCCAATATCTCCGAGAATCCAAGGGTGGCGATGGTCATGGACAATCGATCCAACCAGGAGGCCGATTTTCATCAGGCGACGGCTGTTACTGCAACGGGTGTTGTAAAGGAAGTAGAAGGATCGGAGAAGGGGACCCTGCTAAGACTCTACCTTTCGGGACATCCTTATTTGAAGGATTTCGTTTCCTCCCCCACCTGCGCCTTGCTAAAAATGAACGTAGAGACTTACTATGTGGTCCGCCAGTTCCAAAATGTCGTGGAGCTTCACATAAAAAATGAGTCTCATCATTCCCCTTGATCAAATCAAGGAAGAAGACAAAGAAGGAGTTGGAGGTAAGGCCTTTTCCCTGGCACTCCTCTCTCAGATCGGGATGAAAGTCCCTGAGGCAATCTGTGTGAAAGCGGAAGCTTACCATCAGTTTATCACCTGTGCTGGGTTGAGGGAGCGGATCCTACTGGAAATCAATCGCAAGAATTTTAAAGAGATGCGTTGGGAAGAGATGTGGGATGCGTCCCTACGGATTCGAAACCTGTTCCTCCAAACCCCCATTCCACCAGAGATCGCTAAGGAATTGCAATCTCCGATCGAAGAGAAATTCAGCGATAAAGCGGTCGTGGTCAGATCATCCGCGCCCGGTGAGGACTCCGCTCACGCCTCCTTTGCAGGTCTTCATGAATCCTATATCAACATCCGTGGGACGGAGGCCATCCTGGAACACTTACGACTTGTCTGGGCCTCTCTCTGGTCAGATGCCGCCCTGCTTTACCGGCAGGAATCGGGCCTGGACATCGAAAAAAGTGCGATGGCTGTCTTAATCCAGGAGATTGTGAACGGAGAGAGATCCGGAGTAGCCTTTGGGAAGAATCCGAATGACGGCACTCAGGCTGTGATTGAAGCCGTTTATGGATTGAACTCGGGGCTGGTGGATGGGACGGTCGAACCGGACAGATGGATTCTCGACCGTCAAATGGGAAAGGTGCTCTCCCACAGGCCTGCTCACCGGGAGAAATGGGTGAGACCCTCGACTGATGGCACCCATCTTGAACCTCTGACGCCCGATCTATCCGAGAAACCACCTCTGAACGATGATGAAATTGGAAAAATTTTTAGTCATGTATTAAATGCGGAGAAACATTTTGGGGCTCCCCAAGATGTGGAATGGACGTTTAGGGGGGACAATTTTTTTATTCTCCAATCCCGGCCCATTACCACGATTTCCTCTGGATCCTCTGAAGATAAACGGCCATGGTACCTCACCCTTCGCAGAAGTTTTGAAAACCTTAAAGCCCTTCGCGAAAAGATTGAGGGCGAGCATATCCCAGCCATGGTGGAGGAGGCCGAGCGTCTCTCCCATCAGGATACCGCTTCAATTTCCGATATTCAGTTGGCGGATGAGATTGCTTGCCGAATGGATATTCATGGACGTTGGGTTGCTATTTATTGGAGTGATTTTATTCCTTTTGCCCATGGGATGCGATTGTTCGGACAGTTCTACAATGATACGGTGAGGCCTGAAGACCCCTATGAGTTTATGGTTCTTCTGGAAAGCGGCCAACTAAAGAGCCTGGAGCGCAACCAGAAGCTTGAGGAGATGGCCGCGTTGGTTCAAAAAGATCCTTCCCTTGCTCTGAGTTTGGAGGAGTTTAAGACGATAGAAGACAAGGCCTTCAAGAGTAAGTTAGATGAGTTTATCCAGCAGTTCGGAGATCTTTCATGTTCCATCGGGGAACAGATACAGTGTCTTCAGGGTT
>DCUS01000107.1:46395-46743 GCA_002327885.1 Syntrophaceae bacterium UBA2208 | reverse complement strand
GGTGAACAATGTCTCATTTCACGACAATCAAAACAGAGATATTGGATCCAGAAATCCTGAAAAAGACGTTATCAGATTTGAAATTTGAATTTAAAGAGAACGGGAAAATACCGGGGCATTATGGACGAATGGAAAGCGCCGACATTGTAGTAAAAATATTCGGAAATTTGCAATTTGGGTTCAATAAGAGGCCCGGCGAAGAGCATTATGAAATAGGAGGGACGATTGAAGTTCTAAACCAGAAAAGGGTTAAAGAAAGTATCAATCTCATCCGTAGTGAATACGCTTATCGGAAAATAATCCATGAGACCAGAAAAAGAGGGTTCAGTTTGGTTCAAGAAGAGAGAC
>DCUS01000107.1:27141-46360 GCA_002327885.1 Syntrophaceae bacterium UBA2208 | reverse complement strand
GAATTGACACAGGCCATAGAGAAACTAATTGGAAAAGTAGGTGATCGGTTTCTTAAGAATGATTTCTACAGAAGCCCAAAAATAGAACAGAGCATTTATCCCAAACAATTCAAGAGTGAAAAGCTTTTTAGGTAGTCCTAAACCATCGCCCCTTCGCGTTTTCAACGCGGCAAACATTATTTCTCTTTGCCCCAATGTTCGCTCGCATTTCGTTTGCCCACAAGCCGCAGGTCCGGCAGGCCAGCCAGCGGGAGGGCTTCTACGCGCGCATGCAAGGCGTACCGTTCCCTGCCGGGATAGACGATGTAGAGTTTGTCGAGTTGTAGATCTTCAAGGGCCACGTGAATTGAGCGTGTCATAGACGGTGCGTCCGTGCATTTGAACTCAAAACCATATCGGTGGCCCTGGCGTAAAAGTAGTAGATCCAATTCTGCGCCGCGGAGGGTGCTCCAGAAATATGCGTCACGCTCGCCAAGAATTGCCAGGGTCTGTTCGAGAGCGAATCCTTCCCAGGAAGCACCGTATCTCGGGTGCGACCGCAGGACCGCCATAGAGCCGATTCCGAGGAGGAAGTGCGCCAGTCCGCTGTCACGGACATAGACCTTTGGAGATTTGACCTGACGCTTCTTCACATTCTCATACCAGGGTGGCAAGACGCGTAAAACGTAGGCTCCACTGAGAATATCCAGGTAATGACGGACCGTATTGGGAGATACATCCATGGAACGGGCCAGCTCGGATGCATTCCAGACCTGGCCATGGTAATGAGCGGTCATGTTCCAAAAACGTCGCAGAGCCTCGGAAGGTACGCGCAGGCCCAACTGGGGGATGTCACGTTCAAGAAACGTGGTCACAAACCCCTCCATCCAGCGCCACCCGGCATCGTCATCCGGAGACAGAAAGGCCCGGGGGAAACCACCTCGGAGCCAGAGGCGGTTCTGCTGTTCTTCCCCAAGCTCATCAATCGTGAATCCCGAGATGCGGACGAACAATGCACGGCCGGCCAGCGTCTCCGAAACGCCACGGATCAGATCTGGCGACGCACTGCCCAGAAGCAGAAACTTGGCCGGATTGTCCGGCCGGTCGCAGAGAGGCCGTAATACCTCGAAGACGGAAGGCATTCGCTGTACTTCGTCGATCACGACCAGCCCATGACATTCGCCTAATGTAAGTTCAGGTGTGGAGAGCGCCTCCCGTCCAGCGGCCCGTTCGAGATCGAACAAATGGACGTTACGATATTTCTCGGAGATCATCCGCGCCAGGGTTGTCTTGCCGGTCTGCCGTGCGCCCAGAAGCACAGTTGCAGGAGACTCCTTCAGGCAACGAAGGGCCTGGCGTGTGAGTCGGGGCCGGGGTGTTAATTGTTGCATATCGTCATTTTAAATGCTGTTATTCAACATTGTCAAGGCCTATTGTTTTAACCCTCTGGAAAGGTGCTGCTGGGCTGATTTGAAATTTGAATTTAAAGAGAATGGGAAAATACCGGGGCATCAAGGGCGAATAGAAAACGTAGACATTGCAGTAAAAATATTTGGAAGTTCGTGTTTAGGGTTCAATAGGAGATTGGGGGAAGAGCATTATGAAATAAGGGGGATGAGTGAAGTTCTAAACCAAAAAGGGGTTAAGGAAAGTATCAATCTTATACGGAGTGAATACGCTTATCGGAAAATAATCCATGAGACCGGAAAAAGAGGGTTCAGTTTGGTTCAAGAAGAGAGACTAAAAACAGGGACGATTAAATTAGTTTTGAAAAAAGTGGCTTGATCAAAGAAAGGGTATATATGGAACAAATGATCATTACGATCAAGGATGGAAGAGTGAAAGTTGAGGTTGAAGGAGTAAAAGGGGTTCGTTGTGTGGAATTGACACAGGCCATAGAGAAACTAATTGGAAAAGTAGGTGATCGGTGTCTTAAGAATGATTTCTACAGAAGCCCAAAAATAGAACAGAGCATTTATCCCAAACAATTCAAGAGTGAAAAGATTTTTAGGTAGTCCTAAACCAAGCCCACACAAGGTTGACCTGCTGGTCTGTCGTGCGCCCAGAAGCACAGTTGCCGGCGACTCCTTCAGGCAACTCGTTACCAGATGACGATGGATTATTGACGGTTGAGCGCGACAAATGCACTATCAGTTGCTTTGGTCGACCATACATAAGCTTCACCTCTCCGCCGGGCAGGGATGCCCTCTATTCTTGGAATTTGGAGTATGCTGCTGTTTCAGAGGAAATCCTCTCCGAGAAGTCCTTTTTATTTTCTCTTCTCTTTTCATGGAAATGATACTATATTATGACCGCAATAGACAATACATTGAATAGGAGGATGAGCGATGATCGTTGACATGGATATGAGCTTGGAGAAGAAATGGCTTGGGGAAGAACGGGCGAAGGTCGCGGTAAAGAGTCTGTGTAGGAGAAATATCCAGGCGGAATACTTCTCCACGCGCTATGAAGCTTTGGAGGCAGTCTTGAAACGGATTCCTCCTGGAGTGACCGTTGCCCGTGGCGACTCGATCACCGTGGATCAGGTAGGGGTGATCCCCGAACTTAATAGACGCCAGCAGAATAAGATAATCGATCCCTTTCGATGGGATGCAGAGGGTTATTACATCGACAGCGTTGAGGCGAGGGAGCAGATGTATCGGGAAGCCTTCTCTGCAGATATCTTTTTGGCCGGCACAAATGGTGTCACGATGGATGGCAAGTTGGTGAATGTTGACGGCTACGGAAACAGGGTAGCCGCCATGATATTCGGACCCAAGAAGGTGATCCTGATTGTTGGTGTGAACAAGATTGTTAAGGACGTCGATGAGGCTCTTGAGCGAATCCATCAATTGGTGGCCCCGCTAAATGCCAAACGGTGGTGGTTGAAGCACCATGAAGAAGACAAAGCAGATCTCCCTTGCGTTAAAACGGGCAGGTGTGTTGAGTGTGTCCATGACAGCAGGATATGCTCTTTTACGGTGATCATCGATGGTACAAAGGCGAGCAATAAAGATCGTATCTATGTTGCCTTGGTGGGAGAGGAGTTGGGAATTTAGGCTGCGAAATGCACTGTTACCTGTCCGGAATTTCGTCCAAAGAGTTTTTGAGTGGTATGCTACTTGGAGTTATTCACTTTTAGAGGTCTCCAAGAAAGCTCAACTCGAACGGTTTGGGTATTGCAAGATGGGGGCAAGGGTACATAAGAGTATTAAGCATAAGGTTTTGACCAACCCTATTTACTATGGCGATTTTGATTGGGCCGGAAAGCGATATCGTGGAACTGACGAGCCGATCATTGCAAAAGAGATATTCGATCGCGGGCAGCAAATTATGGCTGAAAAGAGTGGCCGTCGGACACGACAGCAGAAGCACCACTGGGCCTTGTCAGGATTACTCTCATGCGGCCATTGTGGCTGTACACTTACTGGAGGAGATCAAGAAGGGACGTTATGTTTATACTATCACTGCACAGGCCATAAGGGGAAGTGCCCGGGAAAATACGTCCGCGAGGATGAACAGGATCGACAATTCGGACCGAGGGCCTACCTGCTATTCAGATAGAAGGACAAGTATTCGAATGGGTGGTGGTGCTCAGAGAAAGTCAAAGAGATGAAAAGCATTATCACGATGAGATGGTCGGCACCCTCCAAAAGCAGTATCAAAAGTTACAGGAGCGCATCGATTCAATGTATATTGACAAACTTAATGGAAAGATTTCTCAAGATTTTTTTGATCTCAAAAGCGAGGAATGGCGCACTGAAAAGGGCGAAATTCTCTATAAGATCGAAAAGCATCAGAATGCAAACTGATACTACCTGGAGGAGGGCGTCCAGATTCTCGAACTCGACATGGAAGGACTGCAAACTCACTCCAGTTTATCGAAAACCCTTTGATTTACTTGCACTTGCCAACATGGCCTATCAAAAGGGAAAGGCCGTCTCTTCCAAAAAAGACGGCCTTTTTGAAGATTGGCTCCCCGGGCAGGACTCGAACCTGCAACCTAGTGGTTAACAGCCACCCGCTCTGCCGATTGAGCTACCAGGGAATCTAAATCAGGCTTAAGGTTTGAGGCGAAAGGTTAGAGGAAAATGCCCTAAACCTTATAAATAATTTACATAAAAATAGAATGGATGGCAAGTAAAAATTATTTTTAATTTCCCTCCTAAAAGAAGAGGTCGTCGAATATTTATCCACGGATCACTAAGTCTTCTTCGGGGACAGGCTCCATTTTCCTGAACGCTCTCTTTTTACGCCAGGCCCATACCATCTTGACCGGTCCGGAAAAGACATAAGCAAGAATGAAACAGAAGAGCACGATCACGGGCTCCATGACAATCACAATCATGGAAAGGATAACGAAGATAAAGATGCTAAAAGGTTTTCGTTTTGCCAGATCGAGTTCCTTAAAACTAAAGTACCGGATGTTCGATACCATCAAAAAGGCCAGGACGTAAATCATCACCAGAATCACGACATCCTTGACCCAATCCATCTCAATCAATCGAAGATAGAGAAGGATGGTCAGGGCAATCATCGAAGCCGCTGCAGGAATGGGGAGGCCTTTGAAATACTTTGTTTCTCCAGAGGAGGACTGGACATTAAATCGGGCCAGCCTCAACGCTCCACAGACGACGAATAGAAAGGCAGCCAACCAACCAAATTTTCCATAAGGTCTGAGGGCCCAACTAAAAGCGAGCAAGGCCGGGGCGATCCCGAAGGAGACCAGATCGGCCAATGAATCGTACTGGACTCCGAATTTGGAGGTCGCTCCTGAGAGGCGGGCCACTTTACCATCCAACATATCAAAGACACATGCCAGGAGGATGGCGGCAGCGGCATAGAAAAATTTTTCTTGAAATACAGAGATGATAGCCCAAAATCCACAGAAAAGGTTTCCTGTGGTGAAAAGGTTGGGAAGGATGTAAATTCCTTTTCTCATTTTACTGGGAGTTTTTCTCTTTTTCATGCTCGATACCCGATGATCGACTCCCCTCCCTTGACGTGCTGTCCGACCCTGACAATCGGTTTGACTTCAGGGGGGAGGTAGAGGTCGACCCTCGATCCAAACCGGATCAAGCCAAAGATTTCCCCCTTCCTCAAGAGATCGCCTGTTTTGGCATAACAGACGATCCTCCTTGCCACGAAACCGGCAATCTGGATCAGGAGGATTTTGAACCGATCCTCAGTTTCCAGGATGACGGCGTTCTGTTCATTGAGGAGGGACGATTTCTCCACGCTGGCTACCAGAAATCGGCCGGGGAGATAGTTTCTCTCGAGAACCCTTCCGGAGACAGGCGCTCGATTAATGTGGACATCAAAGATGGACATAAAAATACTCACCTTTAATGTTTTCTTTTTTAAAAAACGGTCTTCCTCACATTCCCCGACATGGATGATCCTCCCGTCTGCCGGAGAGAGGATGATGTTCTGAAGGTTTGGGATTTCTCTCCTCGGGTTCCTAAAAAAATAAGCGATGAACAGAGAGAGAAAAATCCCCAAATACATCCATGCCGTCCATCCCAGGATCCCCAGAAGAATAGTTAAAACCACCATGGGGATCAAGAAGGAAAGCCCTTCTTTCGCAATGGGCCATCGATTCTGTTTCATCACTTTTTCTCTTTGAGCCATCCCATCATGGAACGCAGTTTTTTCCCAACGGCTTCGATCGGATGCTCCGCCTCTTTCTTTCTTAATGCATTGAACATGGGCCGCCCCACCTGATTTTCCAAGATCCATTCCTTTGCAAAACTTCCCATCTGAATTTCCTTAAGGATCCGCTTCATTTCTTCGCGTGTCTCCGAGGTAATGATCCGCTTGCCCCGGGTCATGTCGCCGTATTCGGCCGTATCGCTGATGGAGTAGCGCATGTAAGAGATACCCCCTTCATACATCAAATCAACGATGAGTTTCAACTCATGAAGACATTCAAAATAAGCGATCTCCGAATGATACCCTGCTTCGACCAGGGTGTCAAACCCCGCCTTGATCAGTTCGGATACCCCTCCGCAGAGAACGGATTGTTCTCCAAAAAGATCTGTTTCCGTCTCCTCTTTGAAGGTGGTTTCAATGACGCCGGCTCGCGTGGCGCCTATTCCCTTGGCATAGGCGAGGGCCGTTTGTTTAGCCTTTCTTGAAAAATCTTGGTGGATTGCAAGAAGAGATGGGACGCCCGCTCCCTTTTGAAATTCTCTTCTTACCAAATGGCCCGGACCCTTCGGGGCAATCATTACCACATCGATTTCTTTAGGAGGGACAATCTGGCTGTAATGAATATTGAACCCGTGAGAGAATAAGAGGGTCTTCCCTTTGTGAAGATGGGGTTTAACATCTTCTTCATAAAGTCTCGCCTGGATATGGTCCTGGGTGAGGATTTGAATGAGGTCGCATTGTTTTGCAGCTTCGGCTGCCATGACCGGGTTAAAACCATCTCGAACAGCAAGCTGATAATTTTCACTCCCTTTTCTCTGGGAGACGATAACATGGAGACCGCTCTCCCTGAGGTTCTGGGCCTGGGCATGTCCCTGGCTCCCATAGCCGATGATGGCAATCTTTTTCCCTTTCAGGGTGTTGAGATTGGCATCCTTGTCATAATAGATTTTCATTGTTGACTCCTTTTTTAACTTCCGTGCTCTGTGGTGATTTTGCTTCCTCTCATCATGGCCACACGGCCTGTGCGAACCAATTCTTTGATGCCGAGAGGTTTGAGAAGGGCAAGGAGGGCAGCGATCTTTTTCTCATCCCCCGTCACCTCGATCGTATAAGTCTTGGATCCAACATCAACTACCTTCCCTCTGAAAATATCGGCCACTCTGAGAATTTCCTCACGTGTCTCAGAGGTCGCTGAAACTTTAACCAGAACCATCTCCCTCTCGACGAAATCCTTTTCAATAAGATCCACGACCTTAATCACCGAAATCAATTTGTTCAATTGCTTCAGCACCTGTTCGAGGATCTGGTCATCGCCACGGGTGACAATGGTCACCGTCGAGACAGTCGGGTCCAGGGTTTCCGCCACACACAGGCTTTCAATATTAAAGCCCCTGCCGCTGAAGAGCCCTGCCACTCGAGTCAGGACGCCAAATTCATTTTCGACTAAAAGGGTAATGACATGTCTCATAATAATTTTAACTTTAGGGAAGAATCTTTTTGGAAGAATGGAATACGGAAATGATGGAGTAATGGGTAAAAATCAAGCTGGGAAACCCATTCTTCCAATATTTCGTTATTCCAACATTCCATGTTTTATACCAGTCTCATCTGATTGAGCGCTTCTCCTGCCGGAACCATGGGATAGACATTTTCCTCGGGATCGATGATCAAATCGATAATCACGGGCTCGGGAATCGAGAATGCCTTTTTGAGTATGGGGATGACCTCCTCCGGTTTATTTGTTCTGAAACCAACGGCTCCATAAGCGTCGGCCAGTTTGACAAAATCAGGAGAGGTCCCTTCCAGGCAGGATGATGCATAGCGCTTCCCGTAGAAGAATTCCTGCCACTGTCTTATCATACCAAGGTACCCATTGTTCAGGATGACTACTTTGACCGGCATGCGGTACTGAACAATAGTGGCCAATTCCTGAGAGTTCATTTGAAAACTCCCATCCCCTGAAATATCGATGACCAGCTTGTTCGGATAGGCCGCCTGCGCGCCCATGGCTGCGGGCAGTCCATAGCCCATCGTCCCCAGTCCTCCTGATGTCAGTAAGGTCCTCGGTTTGAGAAACGGAAAGTACTGAGCTGTCCACATCTGGTTTTGGCCCACCTCCGTGGAGATGATGGCGTCGCCCTTGGTCAGTTCAAAAATCTTTTCGATGACATATTGGGGTTTGATGCTCTCTTTCTGGTCATAATCCATATTATGGATGGCTTTGAATTTTTCGATTTGGCGATGCCATTTGTCCAGCCCTGCTTTGAAGGAAGGGATGTCCTCCTTTTCGAGAAGGGAGAGAATTTTCAACAGAATCCTTTTACAGTCCCCCACAATGGGAAGATCCACTCTCACATTTTTGCTGATGGAAGTCGGATCGATATCGATATGAATGATTTTTGCCTGGGGAGCAAAGGCCTCAATTTTCCCGGTTACGCGATCATCAAAACGAGAGCCGATAGCGATGAGGAGATCGGACTCCATGACGGCCATATTGGCCCAATAGGTTCCATGCATTCCCAGCATGCCCAATGAAAGAGCATGATTTCCGGGGAAGCTCCCCAACCCCATCAGGGTCATCGCAACAGGAATCCCAAGCTTTTCTGCAAACAGGGTGAGTTCCCTCGATGCATTTGAGGAAATGATCCCGCCTCCGACATAGAGGAGAGGCTTTTTGGATTTCAGCATGAGCTTGATCGCTCTCTGAATTTGCCCAAGATGCCCTTCGTAGGTGGGCTGGTAACCGCGGATAAAGACTTTTTCCGGATATTTCAGTTCAGCGGAATTGACCAAAATATCCTTGGGGAGATCGATCAGAACCGGTCCGGGTCTTCCGCTTCGGGCTATATAAAAGGCTTCTTTCAAGATTCGGGGTAAATCTTTGGTGTCTTTGACAAGATAATTATGTTTCGTGCAGGGTCTGGTGATTCCGATGATATCCGCTTCCTGGAAGGCATCGTTCCCGATCAGAAGGGTAGGGACTTGACCCGACATAACAACGATCGGGACAGAATCCATAAAGGCGGTAGCAATCCCTGTCACCGTATTGGTCGCTCCAGGTCCGGAAGTGACCAACACCACCCCCACTTTTCCCGTGGCACGCGCATATCCGTCTGCCGCATGAACCGCAGCCTGTTCATGTCGGACCAAGACCTGACGGAATGGAGCATTGTGAAGTTCATCAAAGAGAGGAAGAACCGCTCCACCTGGGTAATTGAAAATGAGATCCACGCCTTCTTTTTTTAAACATTCAACAATGATCTGGGAACCGGTCTTCTTCATTTAATAACCCATTGGAATAATGGAATACTGGAATGTTGGGTTAAACCAAGAAAAATCTGATTCATTTTTGTTCTTCCCCATTATTCCATTATGCCAACATTCCATCATTCCAGTCTTCTATCGATATTGTATTAGAATTTTTTCCATCTGGTCTTTAAATGATAGTTTCTTCTTTTTAATGATTTTTATTTCCATCTCTTCCTGGGGAGTGAGAAAAGGCTTCTTCTCCAATTCTTCCAATTGTTTCGAAAGTTCACCATGTGACTGTTTAGCTTTTAAGAATTCTTCATTTTCCTTCATCAGCCGTTCAATCAACTCTTCCTCTCTGGTGGTCATTTTATCCCCCATTCAGAAAATCGCAAAACCCCACTAAGATAGATTTTTTTGTCGGGCAGGCCTGCCTACGGTACAACTCAACCTTCGGCAGGCAGGCATAGAGCATAGTGTCACTTTCAAAAGCTTAAAGATATTTTTTGCACGTGGTCCTTCACACTTCATTATAATACATTAGTTTAATAGAAAAGCCTAATATAATCAACTCAGTTTGTCAATTGGAACGAGGCTCTTGCCATTTTATTTCAGCTTCTGAGAGTCGAATATAAGTAGGGGCAAGGGTCGCCAGGTCCGAACCTTCTCCTTTTTCAAGAAGTTTAGACCCCAATTCTGCCACCATTGATCCATGACAGAAATGGAGATGAGGAGGCGGGAAGATGGCTGTGGAGGACAGAGAAGATTGGAGAAAGTCCTTATAGACCATTACACCATTACCGAGGAAAATGGTTTGCTCATCTATTTGTTTGATAAGGTCTTCCGGGCGAATGGCCTGATAGGGGGATAACCGTTTGAGGGACTCCCTTTTTTCATAACGATAAAAAGCGGTATAGACTTCCTGCTTCCTGGCATCCAGGATCGGGCAGATGAGGTAAGGAGTGGTTGCGATCTGAGAAGCCAGAACATCAAGGGTGGAAACACCCGCCACAGGTTTTCCGGTGGCAAAGGCCAATCCTTTTATCGTGCTTATACCGATTCTTAATCCTGTAAAAGAACCCGGTCCGAGTGAAATTGCCCATCCATCGAGAGTTTCAATAGGACATCGAGCTTCTCTGAGAACAAGTTCAATCGCTCCGAGAAGCCTCTCCGAATGAGTCAACCGGATGTTAAGAAGGTAATCGGAGACAACTTCTCCATTGTCCATTAATCCCACGCTCCCACACGAGGTGGAGGTATCGATTCCCAGCACCTTCATTTGTTCTCCCTCCCCCCGCCCCTCTCCCATCAGAGGGAGAGGGGGAGTTGATATATTTCAGAACCCAAAGCCTCCCGGGAAGAAGTAACGGATCAGATCATTATAGATGGCAAAGAGCATTAGAAAGATAATGAAGATGAGGCCAACCTGTTGCGCGATCTCCATTTTTTTGATGCTGAGAGGTCTCCGCAAGATGGCTTCCAATCCTAAAAAAAGGAAATGACCTCCATCAAGAATAGGGATGGGGAAGAGGTTGATGAGTCCAAGGTTGATGCTGATAATGGCCGTGAAAAGAGCCAGGCTCAGAATACCTTTTCTTGCCTGCTCCCCAGCTAATTTAGCAATCATAATAGGGCTTCCGATCTCTTTTGCCGGGATCACTCTTTGAATAATTTTTACAATCCCTAACACTGTCAATTGGATTCCCTGCCAGGTTTGAAGGATTCCGGTACCCAAAGCAGTGACCGGATTGACTTTCTGGACGGCGACCTCATCGAACGGGGTGATTCCAATAATAAACGTTTGAACCTCTTCGCCAAATAGATTTTTTTGAGTGGAAGGGTTTGGGGTTACTTTGATCTCAAAAGCCTCATCATTGCGCTTTACTTTAAGAAGAAGTTCCTTCCCTTGGCTCCCTCGAATGATTTTTGAAAGGTCATCCCATTTGTCTATCGCCACTCCATCAATAGACAAGATGGTATCCCCTTTTTTTAAACCTGCGCTCTCAGCGGGGAGGCCGGGGCTGATTTCTCCAACCCTTGAGGAAGGAGGGAGAGGAATTCCGACGAAGATATTGATCAGGGAGAAAATCAGGATGGCGAGGAAGAAATTGAAAAAGGGGCCAGAGCCTATGATCAAAGCTCTTTTCCATATGGGAGCAAGTGAATAGGAACGACGCCGATCTTCTTCCTTTACTTCTTCTTCAGGATTTTCCCCGGTGAGTTTAACGAATCCTCCCAGGGGGAAGACTGAAATCTGGTAATGGGTTTCACCGAATTTTCTACCAATCAGTTTCGGTCCGAATCCCAGTGAAAAAGTGAGCACCCCGACGCCCAATTTTTTAGCCAACAAAAAGTGGCCCAGTTCATGGACAAAAACGAGAATTCCCAAAACGATGACCGTTGAAACGATAGTGGTTAGCACAATTTTCTCCCTTCTAAAATGATCTTCGTCCTTTCCCTGGCCCAGTGGTCCGCTTTCAGGACATCTTCGATGGTGTGAATGGATTTCACCTCATGTTCCTGCATCACTCTCTGGAGGAGAACAGGAATTTCTGTGAATTTGAGAGCCCCCTCCAAGAATGCGTTGACGGCCACTTCATTGGCTGCATTGAGGATGGCCGGCAGGGTCTCCCCGGTCTCGATGGATTGATAAGCCAATTTGAGGCAAGGAAATCTTTCGGGGTCCGGTTGGAAAAAGCTGAGAGCTTTGTTTCTTGAGAGATCGAGTCGTGGCAGGTTAAGAGGGAGCCGTTGGGGGAAGGAAAGGGCGTAGGAGATCGGGATCTTCATGTCCGGTATTCCCATCTGAGCAACGATCGAGCCATCCACATATTCAACCATTGAGTGGACAACGCTTTGAGGATGGATCAGAACCGAAATTTTTTCGACGGGGATGTCAAATAGCCAGTGCGCTTCGATGACTTCCAATCCTTTGTTCATGAGTGAGGCCGAATCGATCGTCACCTTTTTCCCCATCTCCCAATTGGGGTGGTGGAGAGCTTCTTTCACGCTGACATCCTGGAGCTTGGCGAGAGATAGGTTGAGGAAAGGACCTCCCGAGGCAGTGAGGACGAGGCGATGGACATCCTCTCTCTGGTGGCCGAGCAATGCCTGGAAGATGGCACTGTGTTCACTGTCCACAGGGAGAATCTGGGCATGATTCTGCTTGGCCTCCTCCATCACAATCTTTCCCGCCATGACCAGAGGCTCTTTGTTTGCCAAAGCAATGGTTTTTCCAGTCTTGATGGCGGCGAGGGTGGGGATGAGACCCACTGCGCCCACAATGGCGGAAACGACCTGATCCACTTCCGGGTGAGTGGCTACCCGAATAAGCCCCTCCACTCCGTGCACGATTTCAATGGGAAGATGAGGCAGTTCTTTTCGGAGGGCTCCGGATAATTCTTTATTGAGAACCGAAACCAACTTCGGTCGAAATTGAAAGATTTGTTGCTTGAGAAGCTGCATGTTCAGGCCGGCGGAAAGACTGACCACCTCAAACTGTTCAGGAAATTGACTGACGATTTGAAGGGTATTCACACCAATCGAACCTGTCGAGCCCAGGATGGACAAACGCTTCATGGGGTCTCCTTTAAAAGATAGAGGAGGGAGTAGTAGAGAAAAGGGGCGGAGAAAAGAAAGCTATCCACCCGATCCAACATGCCTCCATGACCCGGGATAAGCGTTCCCGAATCCTTTACCTGCGCCCCTCTCTTTAGCATCGATTCCGTAAAATCCCCAAACTGACCCAGAAACCCCAATCCGATGGCCAGGAGAATACAAGGGACCCTTTCTAAACGGGGGATGAAAATCATGCTAAAAATAAGGGCCACGATGATGGAACCGACCATTGCTCCTCCCAATCCCTCAAAGGTTTTATTCGGGCTGATCTTGGGGTAAAGTTTGTGCCTTCCGAAGAAAGAACCGATCAGTAAAGCAAAGATATCTCCAGCCCACACCGTGACCACCAATAAGAGAACCCATAGCCTTCCATTCGTCATGTTCCGGATGAGAGAAACGTGAGCAAGTAGAAACCCCACATAGAGAATTCCAAAAAGCGCCCTCCCCATTTTCGAGGTGGCCGATGAAAGATCGTCGGAGGTAGCCATGAATAGGATGGAAAGAATGAAAAGTGCGATGACAAAGAACGGAAAAATTTGTTTTTCATCACCCAGGGAGAGGACAATCGAGAGGACCAGTCCCAGTCCAATGCCGATCATGCGTTCCATCCAGTTGGCGTCAGGCAGGACAAGGTTGTAATATTCCCGGAGCCCCAAAAATGTGGCAAGGACCACCATGAGGTGAAGCAATTCGGGAGGTCCCCAAGCGATCAAAAAGGCAACGGGCGGCACCATGACAAATGCCACCCCTACCTTCCTTTTTCCTATCTTCACCATCTCAACCCTTCAGGAAGTTCGGAGTCATTTAGTTCGGAGTGTCGCTTTTCAAAGTTAGAACTCATCACTGATTACTGATCACTCATCATTTCTATTCTTCCCTCCCATTCAATTGTTCGCTGGTCAGGCCGAACCTTCTCTCTCTGGACTGATAATCAACGATGGCTTTCAAAAGTTCTTCCCGGTCGAAATCCGGCCATAAGGTGTCCGTGACATATAACTCCGCGTAAGCGATCTGCCAAAGAAGGAAATTGGAAATACGCAATTCACCGCTCGTCCGGATGAGTAGATCTGGATCGGGTATCCCATGGGTCCAAAGATATTCGTGGAAACGCTGGACCGTCATTTCCTCCCATTTGATCGTTCCCTTTTGAAGATCGGAAAGAATCCCTTGAACAGCGTGGAGAATTTCTGAACGACCGCCGTAACTTAATGCTAAATTGAGAATCATCCCGTCACAGCGCTTGGTTTTTTCCATTGTCTCTTGCAAGGTTGTTTGGACATCCCGGGGAAGGTCCTCGATACGGCCAATGGCATTGAGTCGAATATTATTCCGAACCATCTCCGCGCACTCTTTCTGAAGATATTCTTTCAGCAACCCCATCAGCGCGTTCACTTCGTCGGCCGGTCTCCTCCAATTTTCGATAGAGAAGGCATAAAGCGTCAGGACTTTAATCCCCAATTCCCGGCAAGCTTCCACCACTTCCCTGACGGCATTAACCCCTTTGATGTGGCCGCTGATTCTGTTCAGGGATTTCTTTTTGGCCCACCGACCATTTCCATCCATAATAATCGCAATATGGTGGGGCAGCCTCTCTTTATCGATTTCTTCCATGATGAATGCGCCTTTGTAAGACCAGGATAAGAGGAGTTTTTAGATAAAATTCATGGATCAAATATCTCTTTAAAGTTAGCATATACCCTATTGATTTTCAATCCGTGATTGATGGGGGATTTATGGGGGGGGATGAGTTTGCAGGAAAGGCGATAGGAAGGGAAAAAGAGGAAGAGTTCAGAAAGGATTCTCTTCCTCTGAGATCCTATTTCTCCACGATCGCTTCGACCGGGCATACCTCAAAACAGCTCCCGCAATCCGTGCACTTCTCTCCATTGATCACATAGGGTTCCCCTTCTTCAATCGCTTCAGCAGGGCATTCCTCTGCACAGGTCCCGCAAGCTACACATTCTTCGGTAATCACATAAGCCACTTGCATCACCCCCTTTTTGCATTAAGAAATATCTAAAATTTCTTTTTCTTTGGCAGTGAGAACGGCATCCACTTTCTCGATATATTGGTCTGTGGACTTCTGAACCTTATCCATCCACTGATGAAGCTGGTCCTGGGAGATCTTCTTGTTTTTTTCCAGTCCCTTCAGCTGATCATTCGCCTCTCTCCGGATATTTCGGACGGCCACTTTTGCTCCTTCGGCCATCTTTCTGACCACTTTGACCAGTTCCTTCCGACGTTCTTCTGTCAAGCGTGGGATGTTGATGCGGATGATCTTTCCGTCACTGGCCGGAGTCACCCCCAGTTCTGATTTAAGGATGGCCTTTTCCATCTCACCGATGACGGACAGATCCCAGGGTTGAATGGTGATGAGCCTGGGTTCAGGGACGGACAAGGTCGCCATCTGATTGAGCGGAGTCGGCGTCCCGTAATAATCCACCCGAATATCATCGAAGAGGGCCAAGGAGGCTCTCCCCGTCCTGATCTTATTCAGATCCGTCTTGAGAGAGGAAAGGGTTTTTTCCATCTTGGCGACTGTCTCCGTAAAGGTCTTATCGTCCATCACTTATCCCCTTACTTTGGTTCCTACCTTTTCTCCTAAAACCACCCGCTTGATATTTCCCCTTTTCTTCAGATTGAAGACAATGATAGGGATCTGGTGGTCCATGCAGAGGGAGATCGCTGTTGCGTCCATGACGCGCAGATGTTTCTTGAGGATATCGAGGTAGGTAAGTTCGTCATATCGATGGGCGTGCTTATGCAGAAATGGATCTGCATCATAAACTCCATCGACCTTTGTGGCTTTGAGAATGACGTTTGCTCCAATTTCCATCGCCCGAAGGGAAGCGGTCGTATCCGTGGTAAAATAAGGATTTCCTGTTCCCCCAGCGAAGATCACCACCCGGCCTTTTTCAAGATGACGAACGGCCCTTCTCCGAATATAGGGTTCAGCGACTTCTCGCATTTCAATCGCTGTCTGGACCCGCGTGTGAACGTTCATTTTCTCAAGGGCATCCTGAAGGGCGATTCCGTTCATGATGGTTGCCAGCATTCCCATATCATCTGCGCTGGCTCGGTCCATTCCCTTTGCACTCGCTGCCATTCCCCGGAAGATATTGCCTCCCCCAATAACGATCGCTATCTCCACGCCGAGTTCTTTTACCTCTTTAATCTCCTGAGCGATCTTGCGGGTCGCCGCTGGATCGATTCCGTATTCTCCCTCACCGATTAAAACTTCACCGCTCAGCTTCAGGAGGATTCTTTTATACTGGGGTCTTTTCATGGGGGAGCATCTGCCACTGTCAATTGAGTTTTTCCCGCCTCTCTCTCCCCAACCATGATAATCCGAGGGCACGGATCTTCCCTGCTTTATCGAGGAGGATCAAGCGGGGTGGGACTAGGAGGATAACCCTTCCCCCAGTTGAAATCTTGAAAACCGACGGATAGAAATATTCTCTCCGATCTTGGCGATGATGGCCTCAAGCAACTCCTTGATTGTGAGATCGGAGTCCTTGATATAAGTTTGTTCCAAAAGGCAGACTTCCGAATAAAACCTCTCGATTTTGCCTTCGACAATCTTATCAATCACTTTTTCAGGTTTCCCTGCTTCCAGGGCCTGGGTACGATAGATGTCTCTTTCTTTTTCCAGGACGTCGTTTGGAATTTCTTCCCTTTTGATATATTGTGGATTGGCGGCGGCGATATGCATGGCAATATTTTTTACAAAAGATTGAAAATCCTCCGTCTTGGCCACAAAATCTGTTTCGCAATTGACCTCAACCAGGACGCCCATTTTTCCGCCAGCATGGATGTAAGAAGAGACCAGGCCATCGCTTGTAATACGCCCCGCTTTCTTTGCGACCGTGGCTAACCCTTTCCGCCGGAGGTAATCAATGGCTGCATCCACGTTCCCTTTGGCCTCTTGCAGCGCTTTTTTACAGTCCACCACCCCAGCCCCTGTCCGTTGTCTTAAGTCTTTTACCAATTCGACAGAAATTTCCATTCGATCTTATTCCTCCTCCGTTCCTTCAGCCACTTCTTCACCCTGTATTTCTTTAGGAGATTCGACTTGCTCCGACCTCTCTTTTTCCTCTTTAGCTCCCTCCGTCTGGAGATGTTTTTCATATATCTGTTTTCCATCGATCACCGCATCAGCAATTTTAGAGGCGAATAGATGGATGGCCCGGATGGCGTCATCATTTCCCGGGATGATGTAATCCAATTCTTCAGGATTGCAATTTGTATCGACGATGCCGATGGAGGGGATACCAATTTTTCGAGCCTCCAGGACGGCAATTCTTTCCTTTTTGGGATCCACAACGAAGATGGCGCCGGGGAGTCGATCCATATTTTTAATGCCTCCCAGTGATTTCTCCAGACGGCTCCTCTCCTTCTCTAATTCCAGCACCTCCTTTTTCGGGAGAAGATTATAGATCTCTTCACTCTTCATTGCTTCAAGTTTATTCAACCGATCAATGGATCGCTTAATGGTCTGAAAGTTGGTCAACATCCCTCCCAGCCAGCGATGGTTAACATAGAACATTCCACAGCGTGTGGCCTGTTCAGAAATCGTCTCCTGAGCTTGTTTTTTAGTTCCGACGAAGAGGATATAATTCCCTTTGGCAGCGATATCCCGAACGAACTGATTGACTTCTTTGAAGAGTTGGACGGTCTTCTGAAGATCAATGATGTAAATTCCATTCCTCGCCCCGAAGATATAAGGTTTCATTTTGGGATCCCAGCGTTTCGTTTCATGGCCAAAATGGACCCCAGCTTCAAGAAGCTCTTTCATTGTTACTGTGGACATCGAACCCTCCATTTTCTTTCCATTTTTCCTCCTTTGGATAAAACTTTTGACATTATCATAGAAAGAAACTAATCTAATCCTGTTAACATATGATTTATTATTTTGCAAGGGTAAAAAGGCACAAAGTATTAGGCTCTGTAAAGAGAAACCATAATTTTTTGTAAAAAAACCGGTCACTTTTTGATTTAATTAGTCAAATCAATTGGTTAAAGAATATTTTTTTAGAATCATGCAGTATTATACGACACGCGTTGTTGTTCGAGGGGTAGAAAAATCACCTTTTTGACATAAGTCAATGAAAATTCTTTTGCGTGTTGGAATAATAGGAGTTGGTAAGGAGGGGAAATATGAAGTGTCCGGGTCAGGATATGAGATTTTGGAAGCCAGGGGATATTTTTGACACTCGATGTCCGAAATGTGGAAAGAGAGTGGAATTCTTCAAAGATGAAGTCAGGCGGAAGTGCCGCTGCGGGCATGAGATCGTCAATCCCAAATTGGATTTCGGTTGTGCCCAATGGTGTCCTCACGCTGACCAGTGTGTCGGCCCATTGCCCGAAAGTGTAAAGGAAAAACAAAAAGCAGAGCAGAAGGATCTCTTGAGGGAGAGGATCTCCATGGAGATGAAAAAATATTTTGGAACAGATTTTAAACGGGTCAATCATGCCCTGAAAGTCGCCAAGTATGCAGAACAGATCTTGAAGATGGAGGGCGGACATCCTTTGGTGGCGATGGGCGCTGCCTATCTTCATGACATTGGTATCCATCAAGAGGAGAAAAAACACGAAAGCCCTTCCACCCATTTCCACGAGATGGAGGGGCCCGCCGTTGCCAAAGAGATTTTAGAAAGATTGAATGTCCCCAAAGAGACGGTGGAGGAGATTTGCGACATCATCGGTCACCATCATCATCCAAGAGAAGAGGAAACACTCAACTTTCAGATTCTTTATGAAGCAGACGGCTTGGTCAATATTGAAGAAGAAGGAATTTCAAAAGACCCAAAAAGACTTGAGGCGTTGATTAAGAAAGTCTTCAGGACAGTCACCGGGAAACAATTGGCACAGAATCTCTTTCCAAATCCTCCTCGTTCATGAAGAAATATTATAAAATTGCCCGGGTCACGAAGGAGGTGCCCCTTTGAGGGGATTCATGGAGAAGAATTTTTTCAGGTTGAGAGCGTTTTTGATCGCGAAGGCATAAGCATCATTGTTAAAATAGACAAATACGGTTTTCTCTTTCTCTCTCCAATTTCGAATTTTAACCGCCCATTGGTTTAATTCCTTTTCCGAATAGTTGGAACCATAAAGCACTTCCCCTCCGTGAAAGCGGAGATAGATAAAATTAGAGGTTATTTTTTGTATAAGAGGAAGGCCTGAACCGTGGGCGATGCAAAGGGCAAAATGAAATTCCTCCAATACCCGGAACGCCTCGCTGCAAAACCAGGATTCATCTCTGAACTCAAAGGCATGGCGATGGCGTTTTGAACGGGGGAGGGTTGAAAGAAGAACACAGAATTCCTCCAGTCTCTCCTTCTGGAATTTGAACCGCGGGGGAAGCTGCCAGAGCACTACCCCCAATTTCTCTTTCAGTGGAGAGGCATGGTCGAAAAGAAGGGAAAGGGGTTCTCTGCAATCCTTCAAGCGTTTGATGTGGGTGATGAATCGACTCCCTTTCACGGCGAAGATAAAGTCTCTCGGTGTCCTTTTATACCAACCTTCAAAAACCTCTTTCTTAGGGAGGCGATAAAAAGAGACATTCAACTCTACCGTGCTAAAATATTCGGTGTAAAATTCAAGCCACTTTCTCTGGGGAAGGTCGGAAGGATAGAAGGCCCCATTCCACCAATGTGGGTAGTTATAGCCGCTTGTCCCGATGAAGACCATGTAAACCCCCATCGCAGATTGCAGATCGTAG
>DCUS01000107.1:17288-27080 GCA_002327885.1 Syntrophaceae bacterium UBA2208 | reverse complement strand
CCCAGATGGGTGAGGTGGGCGATCCCTCCTCCCGTTCCTTGCATGGAAGAGAAGAGTTCGATGAGACCGAAGATGATCACGAAGTATTTGGCGGGTATCGGGAAGAGGAAATAGATGTAGATCAGTCGATTGGGAAAGAGCCAACCGAAGGCAAGAAGGATCCCGTAGATGGCTCCGGAGGCTCCAATGACCGGCACGAATTGATAGGGAGAAAAGATCACGGTGCAGAGTCCGGCACCGATTCCACAGAAGAAAAAGTATCGTAAAAATTTCTTTGATCCCCAATAATTTTCCAACTCTCCGCCAAACATCCAGAGGGCCAAAAGGTTGAAGAGAAGATGAGAGAGTCCTCCGTGAAGAAAAATGTAAGTAAAGAGCTGCCATAAAAAATATTTCTTCCAAACCATGAGGGGAATCAGACCGAAGTAAAAATCAATCCATCGGGTGATCAACATCTGGATAATAAAGACACTCCCCATGATGATCATTAGATTCTTAATCACAGGGGTTAACCCGTATCCGAATGAAAAACGGGAACGATAATAGGCCATTTCAGTCTCCGTGCATGTGACTCGTGACTCGTGAGTTGTAATTTATCATTTTTAACTCTTCACTCATCGCATCCTATCCCTCAATTCCCTTCCTCTCTCCCTTTCATCAGGGGGAAAGAGGGAGGATTCAACCGAATCCGATACTTCTTCATTTTATATCGCAGCACCCTCTCGCTGATGCCGAGGCTCTCAGCGGCCTTCGTTTGAACTCCCTGATATTGATGGAGGGCTTTTAGGATGGTGTCTTTTTCAATTTCCTCCAGAGACTCGGGGAGGCTCCTTTCTTTTTTAGAAGATTCCCAGGGCTTCTCAGATTTCTCCTCTTTGAGGTGAAAAGGGAGGTCTTGGGTGGTGATGACCTCTCCCCGGCAGAGAACCACCCCCCGTTCGATGAGGTTCTCGAGCTCCCTGATATTTCCGGGATAGGGATAGCGAAGGAGAAGAAATCTTGCTTCCTTAGAGATGTCGGAGATGGATTTCTGATTCTCTTTTGAATATTTTTTTAAAAAATAGTCGATCAAAAGGGGAATATCCTCCCTCCTCTCTCTTAAAGGGGGAAGGGTGATGGAGATCACGTTGAGCCGGTAGTAAAGATCCTCCCTGAAGAGTTCTTTCTTAATGGCTTCCTCGAGATTTCGATGGGTGGCGGTGATGACTCTGACATCGGTCTTAAAGCTGAGGTTCGATCCCAGACGTTGAAATTCTTTTTCCTGCAGGATTCTTAGAAGTTTCACCTGGGTGCTTGGTGTAAGATCTCCAATCTCATCGAGAAAGATAGACCCCCCCTCCGCCTCTTCAAATCGACCGACCCTTCTCTGGGTGGCGCCCGTGAAAGCCCCCTTCTCATGACCGAAGAGTTCACTTTCAAGGAGTGTTTCGGGAATCGCCGCACAGCTGACTTTTACCAGAGGTTTTTTAGAGCGAGGGCTTGCATAATGAATTGCGTTTGCAATCAATTCCTTTCCTGTTCCGCTCTCCCCACGGATGAGCACGGTGGTTAGACTGGGGGCCACGCGCGCTACCAGCCCCATCACTTCCTCCATCTTTGGACTTCCGTAGACAATATGGGTGGACGAATAACGTTCCTGGAGTTGGGCTTTTAGTTCCGTGTTTTCCCTGATGAGGTTGGTTCTTTCGATCGCTCTTCGGAGAATCAGAAGGAGCTCTTCCAAATCGATCGGCTTGGTGAGATAGTCCAGCGCCCCTTCTTTCATTGAGGCCACCGCTTTCTCCACCGTTCCAAAGGCGGTCATCATCACCACGGGCAGATCCGGATAGAGTTTTCGAATCTCCCGAAGTGTTTGCAGGCCATCGAGTTCCGGCATTTTGTAATCGATCAAGGCCGTATCGAAAAAATTTCCTTTGAGCCTCTGAAGAACCTCTTTCCCATTGGCGACGGCCTCAACAGAAAAGCCTTCCTTGATCAGGAACCCTTCCAAAAGGTCCCTTTGGTTTTTTTCATCCTCAGCAATCAGGATTCTTGCCTTTTCCATTTTTCCTGCAGAGGAGCGATTGATTTAAACCGGAAGCGTCACGGTGACCTTCGTTCCAGACCCAATCCGACTTTCAATTTTCAATTGGCCACCATGGGCTTCAATAATTCGATGGGCAATGGGAAGTCCCAACCCCACCCCCTTCTCTTTCGTCGTATAATAATAATTGAAAATCTTTTCCATCCGGTCTCCTGGAATTCCTGAGCCTGAATCTGAAAGGATGACCTCCAAGCTCCCTTTCAAGAGCTTGGATTCAATGCGAAGGGTCCCTCCCTGTTCCATCGCCTGCATCCCATTCTTCATAATATTGATAAAGGCCTGTGTCAACCTCTCCGGATCTATTTGGACGGAGGGTAAATCGGAAGGGATTTCCGCCTGAAGGGTGATCCTTTGCGAAGAAGCCTCTTCCCGGAAAAGGGTGATCAAATTTTTCAGGAGGTCCCCGAGGGAAAACTCCCGGAGATTAAGTTGAAAAGGCCTGGAAAGGGTGAGAAACTGCTCGATGATTTCGTTGACCCGTCTGGTTTCTTTAAGGATCAACTCCATGAAGGAGAGATATTCTTCCTTTTTCGATTCCTCCGAGGGGAGGAATTCTCTCTTGAGCCTCTGGAGACCCATGCCCATCGCATTGAGAGGATTCCGAATCTCATGGGCAACCCCTGCCGCCAAGTGGCCAAGAGATGAAAGTCTCTCTGCCAGTTGAACCCGATCCTCCAACTCTTTCATTTTTCTTAATGATCGGTTCTGGTTCACCCAGATCAACGTGATCGCTGAAATCCCCAAGATGAGAAAAAAGGAGATCGAGAGAATAACATTCTTCTTAATCTGGCTGAGCACAGGATGGATTTCCTTTGGGGAGTAGCCAATTCGGATCAGACCCAGGGTTTGGTCCTTCAGGGAGAAGGACTTCACCACTTCAAAGATTTCCTCTCCCCTGAGGGAGAGATGGTGTCTGGAAAGAACCTTGATATTTTGAAGAGAGTTTTTTAGAAAAGCATCTTCCTCGTTCGTCCCAATAACCGCTGTGTCCGTATGAGCGAGGATGTTTAGGAAGATATCCTGAACCGAGATATAGAGGATGCCCTCTCTCAAACCAATATCCGAAATCGCCCGTTGAATAGCAAATTGTTGGAGAAGTCTTTTCATCTCCTCTCCGTTAAGATAAAGGACAATGATCCCTGCATTCATCCTCCTCCAGACGGCGATGGAAAATAAGTGGTCTTCAGAAAGGGGTTTGCCAAAAAGGTCAAGAGCGACTGGACGCTTCTTCTCAATTAGATCCTGAAGGAGAAGTTTCTTCCCAGGCGGAGAGAAGGGAGAAGGCCAACCCTTAAACAGGTTTCCTCTGGGGTCATAGATTTCAATCGAAGTGATGTGGTATTGGGCAACCAGAGTTTTGAGGCCAGAGGGATTCAGGGGTTTTTCTCTTTCGATTTGGTCCACTCTGTGGATGGCCTCAAGAAGGTATTCGGTGATGGAGTCCTCGAGATCGAAAAAAATCCCTGAAACAGGAGGGATGCCGGAATATTGGCCGGGTCCACTCTCGATCCACTGAAGGGAGGTGAGAGCCTCTTGGATGTTTTTTTCGAAGTGTTGGATGAGAACGATTGCTTCCCTTTCCAATAAGAGATAGAATCCATTTTTAGTCCGATGGATTTCTAAAAGCCCGTTGACGATGAGGATGATGAGAAGGGTACCGGATAGGATTCCAAGATAGATGGGGGAAAAGCCTCTTTTAATCTTATTCGTTTGATTGAACAAGATAAATCCGTCCTTAGTCCTCTTTAAATCTTTTCGGCCCCTTCGGACCCGTCTCGCGCATCATTTGTCGAAAAAGAGGATATTCCCGTTCCGGGCACCAGCGCTGTAATTGCTCCTGGGTGAGGAGGTTTCGTACCTTGATCAGATATTCGATGTTCCTCTCCTCTTGTTTGGATTGGAGTTCGATGATTTCCAAATATTTCGTACGAATATCATCAATTTTTACGGCGGGATTGACGAGAAGTTCACGGAGCTCCAGACGTTTTGTAAAAAGCTGGGCTCGGATAAGCTGAGCATCTTGGAAGTAAGTCTGTTGAATCAGATCAAGGCCCTTTCTCTGTTCTTGAGAAAGATTGAGTTCGAATGCCCTCCGGCAGGGACCTTCTCCTTTCCACGGCCTCATCCCCGGCCCATGCCTCAAGTCTGATCCTTGCGCAATGGATGGAGTGGCGATGAGGATGGCCAAGAAGGAGCAAACCAATAGAATGATGATTACTAATTTAATCTTCGGCATTTTATCCATCCAATGGTTCACTTTATATCCTCAAACATATCGAAACGGGTTTAAAAAGTCAAAAGTAAAAGGGGAAGGCATGAAAAACCTTCCCCTTTTACTTGGCTGGAGGAGGGGCTTGATTTACTGCATCCTTCCATAACCGCACCCCATCTTATGGCCACGACCAAAACCCGCGCCCATTCCACCCCCTTGCCCAAATTGGGCGATCTGTTCGGGTGTGAGAAGTTTTCGAGCCTCCAATTTATTTTGGACCATTTTGTCTTTCATTTGATTTTGGAGATCTCTTAATTCTTTTTCCTTGTCCAGAATGGCCTTGGAATCAGCCTTTGGGTTGGTCCATAGAGAGCGAAGTTCCAATCTTTTCGTAAGCGTCGCTCCTTTTAATTGGGCTGTCTCCTCATCGAACTTCCGTCGCAATTCCTGAAACTTAATCTTCTGCTCAGGAGTCATGGAAGACCATTCTTGATGCCGCCTGGATTCATGGGGAGGCATCCCTTTGGGTCCAGGACCGAAACCCGGCCCTTGAGCATAAGCAAAGGTTATCCCTAAAAGCATAACTGTCACCAATCCAAATACGACGATCATCTTTTTCATCTCTTTTCACCTCCTTCCTTCTTAAATTGTTTTATTTGTTTTAAAGCAAGACCAATGCCAATTCGGATTTTATAAAGCTGGATAATACCACTCATCATTCTCTCTTCAATAATTTATTTAATGTTTTTAAGGGATTGAACTATGTTTGGAAATTAAACCGATTCAATTTTTATAAGAATTGATTTTCGAAGATATGATTCCGGGGCGGAAAGACTTGTCAGTAAGTTTTATTTAAAATAGTTCCAACTATCAACCTTAATTTAATCTTACCACGTCGTCCAATACAAAAAAGTAATGGAAAATTAATAAGTTATAATTAATTACCTTGGGTAAGAGGAGATATTTCTTTAATTAAAGATGAGTTCGACAATCCTGACGACTTATTCGACAAGAATTTCCTGAACAGAGAAGTACTCCCGGGCTGAAGTAAATAAGATCATTTTTTCAAACCTTCTGGGGGCCAACCACCTTATTTCCCCTTGAAAAGGATTGAGAGAAACGTTAAAAAGTGATGAGAACAACCTGTTTGATTTATTAAGGGAGCCAAACCTCTGCGGAGGTATCATTGCTAAAACGGATATTTAGATATTTCGTGGAAAGGTGATATGGAAAAATTGATCATTACTGTTGGGATTACAGGATCTCGAATCACGCGGCAGCAAACACCTTATATCCCCATTACCCCTGAAGAGATTGCACGGTCTGGAATCGAAGCATGGAAAGCGGGGGCTTCTGTCCTCCATATCCATGTCAGGGACCCTCAGACAGGGTTTGGGGCACAGGATTATTCTATCTTTAAAGAGGTGACAGACCGCATTCGGGGTGAGACCGATGCGATCCTTTGCCTGACCACGAGCGGTATTCCGGGTAAAAATCTCGAATTTCAAGAGAGGCTCGTCCCTTTGTCTTTAAATCCAGAATTGGTCTCTTTTGATGCGGGGTCTATCAATATGAGGGAGAATGTTTTTCTCAATCCTCCGGAGTTCTTGGAGATGCTGGCCAAGGAGACGCTGGCAAAGGGAATTAAGCCTGAGCTGGAGGTATTTGAAGTCGGAATGGTCCAAACCTGCATCAGGTTTATGGAAAAAGGTCTCCTGAGACCGCCGCTCCATTTCCAATTCGTTTTAGGGGTTCTCGGCGGCATGCCTGCTACGGCAAAGTCTCTTCTTCATCTTTCAGAGATGATCCCCGGAGGCTCAACCTGGTCTGTGATTGGAATTGGATTGGGTCAGCTTCCCATGGCGGTGATGGCCATGGCGATGGGAGGACATGTCCGTGTGGGGATGGAGGACAACATCTACTATTCGAAAGGCATTCTCACCCAGAGCAATGCTGAATTAGTTGGAAGAATAGTCAGAATGGCCAAAGAGTTTGGGAGAGAAATTGCCACACCATCTGATGCCAGAAAAATACTGAATTTGCCCTGACAATCATCTTATCCATTATTTCATCCCAAATACTCAATTCTTTTTTGGATGCATCCAAACCATTGAAGACCACGACTTTTTGTCTTATTTAATTTTTCATATCATATTGTTTTTATTGAATTATTCAAAAATTTTTGACATTTTATAACTTACCAAAAATTCGATCTAATTAACCTCAATTCAATTTTCCCCTTTAATTTCAATTAATTTCATGTACTTTTTCCTATTGGCATAAGACTTGCTTAATATATATGTAAATATTTACAGGGATGAGTGATGAATCTGATCGTTAAGGAATTTGCATTCTCCGATTTATTTATAATTTGGTTAATCATTTTAGGCGGTTTCGCATTTTTAAAAATTTTAAAAAAGAAATTGGAAAACCGGTAAATCAGTTTAGGTATCTGAATTAATTAGTTCTTTTCTTAAAAAATTGTTGATGGAGTGAAGTATGAATGGTCAAGAAATTCTTAGTATCCGGGTCATCGAGGAAGAAAGAAAAGTAGAGATTAGTTTCCAGAGGGTCATCAGTTGGACATTGATTTTTACGAATGCATTTTTCCTCTCTTATTTTTTTGCTTTATTGTTTCATTGGATTTAAATGATTCGGTTTATTTTAATAATTTTGAGAGTTCCCTAAACTCTTCAGTCCCAGCCTCCTTCAACAGTTGAAAGGCGATGATCTCGGTGGTCGAGATCATCGCCCCTCTTTTTTCCATCCATTTCAATCCGATCTCCCAATCCATTTTCCTTCTCGAACAGATGGCATCAGCGACGATATGGGTCTCATAACCTTTCTGTAACAGGTCGTTAGCCGTTTGCAGAACACAGACATGGGTTTCGATTCCGGTCAGAATGACCTGTCTCCTTGCCAATTGATTGAGCTGAAGATTAAACAGCTCCGCTCCGCAACAACTGAAAGAAACCTTTTCAATAGGAAGGATAATAGGAAGGACAGGACCCAGTTCGATTTTGATTTTAGAAACTGTTTTTCCCAGCCCTTTCGGATATTGTTCGGTGACCAGAATAGGGATGGACATTTTTTTTGCAAAGGTGATGAGCGTACAGATATTGCGTATTACATTTTCCCCGACCTCCTGATCCATCTGTTTCATCAAGAGTTCCTGAACATCAACGATGATGAGGACCGATTCCTCCCTCTCCATGTGTGGTAATGGATTCATTCTAACATCCCCTTTCGCCTCCCCTCTTCTCCCCATCGTATGGTTTGGGTAGAGCCCAGAAAAGGGAGGTTTCATGTTGAATTTTAAATCAATATGTTCTATTTGTAAAACGATGGGTGAAAGGAAGAGAGGTTGGAAAAGCTGAACCAATATGCCATGGCTTGGTGGAAACTCTCGCGGGTCCCTTTTCTTTCTGTGGGAATTCTACCTTTGATCCTGGGATTTGTCTTAGCCTGGCGATTGGGTTATCAAGGCCCCCCGGGACTCTACATACTTTCTATCACAGCGGTTATCCTCATCATGTGGATGACCTATTATCTGGGAGAATGGAATGATCTGGAGGGGGACCGTGTCAATCAAAATTTTAATCGGTTTTCAGGGGGTTCAAGAGTTTTAGTCAAAGGAGTTTTTCCCGCAAGGTATTCACTTCTTCTTGGATATGGATGTTTGGCAGGAGCCGTTCTCATCGGTGTCACTATTTATTTCCAGTATCAAAACGATTTTCGGACTCTTCTTTTAGGAGGCGTAGGCATCTTTTTTGGATTTTTTTATTCGAGCAAACCTTTTCGATGGTCATACCGTGGATGGGGAGAAATTCTCGTCGGGTTCTGTTATGGCTGGCTACCGATTGCCACGGGTTTTTTTCTCTTCGCAGGTTTCTTCAGCCGACAGATTTTCCTGCTCTCCCTCCCTGTCGGTCTTTCCATTTTCAATGTGATCCTAATCAATGAGTTTCCTGACGAAGAGGCAGATCGGGCCATTGGAAAAAGGAACCTGGTGGTCCGATTTGGGAAGGAAAGAATGGGAGATGTTTACATTGGGCTCTCCATCTTGACCGGGCTTTTCTTTATCAAAATGCTACAGGGTTTCGGCTGGACTCCCCACGGGTTCCTTGCACTTTCAGGGGTTGTGCCTCTTCTTATCCTATGGAATCTTATCCAGGTCTGGAGAGGAGATTATCGGGATTTGAAGAAGCTTGAGCGCCTCTGTCGGAATACCCTTTTCGTGAATCTTTCCGTGACCATGCTTTTGACCATACGGGTGACAATCGTTAGTGCAGCACCCCAAATGAGTATTCATTCTGTCATTCTGAACTTGGTTCAGAATCTCTGAGACCCTGAAACGAGTTCAGGGTGACACATAAAACTTAAAAGAGAGGTAGGTATTTCAAACCCGGAGATACAATCGAGAGGTAAAGATGGAAGAGCTTCAAACCTTTATTGAACAGATAAAGATTGATATTTCGAATGGAAAATCAGATGGAGAAATCTTTCAATCCCTCCTCCCTCTTTTGGAAAAAGAACCCCAGGCCGGTGGAGAGTTGGCGGAGTATATGGCGACCATTCCCGATCAAATCATCGGTAAACTCCTTCTTCGAATGCTTGAAGCGACTCAAGAGAAAAAAATTCGGAAAATCATCAAGCGCTCCCTTTACCGACTGAAAAGCAAGGGGATCGTCCCGGAAGAAGTTTTCCCGGAGAAAGAGCGGTCCATCCTCCGTCCTTTCCAGGCGGAGCCCAGGGAAGGATTCGCGAGCGGAATAGATTTTCTTGGGCAACGGCTCCTGTGCCTTGTCATTCCTCATCCAGGCAGAGGTTTATCGGTCATGCGCGGGTTGGTCAGTGATGTGCAAGGTTTGGTTGATTTCTCCCAGGACGAGATGACGCGGAAGGGATTCCGGATTTTCTTTGAAGAGGTTCAAAAGGGAAATCCATTTCCGATGGTTGACATGGACCCTTTCTATGTTGCCTTCCTCTTCACACAGGGCTATCAATTAAATCTCGAAAAGAAGAAGGATCCTCCCCGGGACTATCTCCCCGCGAAAAGTGAGATAGAACGGATCAAAAAAGATTGTCCTCGACCGTTAATTTATTCATATTTTCAAGCCGATGAAATCTCGGGAGACGACCGAGTGTTGAGAAAAGGGGGAGATCTTCTTAAAGGAGATCTCTTTTCCAGTTGGAAAATTGAGGAGGAACAAATCCGACCCTATGCGGATGAACTCTGGGAGGCGGAGGAATCAAAGATTGTTCTCAACCCGGCGCAGAAAGAGGCTCGATTCCAGGGAATTTATCAAAAGGCAATGACAGATCTCTTCTCAGGGGAGAGGAAATTTCTCTATCAGCGGAGATTGGAGGAGATGGCTTATTTTCTCTTCAAATTAGGAAAAGGGGAAGAGGCAAAGATCTCCCTGTCTGTCGCCGTGGACCTCGAAAAACCTCTCAATCCAATACAACCCAACCCTTTTCTTTTTCAACTGGTGGT
>DCUS01000107.1:3771-17259 GCA_002327885.1 Syntrophaceae bacterium UBA2208 | reverse complement strand
TTCGGTTCAAATGGTTATATTTCTAAAGACACATATGTGTCTTCCTCGGATGGGTGGACAATGACTCAAGTGATTGCTTGTTCTACACATGAAGGAATTGTTCTGGCAACCGATAGCCGGGCGACCCGGTTCGACCCCACCGGAGCGGTGGGACATTTCACTCTCAAGAAACTCCTCCGCCTGGGGTCTCACTCAGCGATGGTGAGCGCCGGGGCGGGGATAGGGGTAGAGATGAGCTTAGCCTTCCAGAATTTCCTTCAGAGACAGGGAGCAGAATCGATTGATGATATCGCCGACATGGGTTTGTTCTTTTTTTCCGAGCAATATGGAAAATGGTTGAGCCAAAGGGGGATGCCGCCTCCTTTTTCTCCCGGACCACCCGGAGAAGAATCTGAGGAGATGCCTCCTTTAAATGAGGTCTATCTCATCCTGGCCGGATATTCCTCCAAAGATCATGACCGGCCTTTTCATCTTCACCTCTTCAGCAGTGAGGGGGAAAGAATCTTGATAAAAGCTCTTCAAACTTCTCGGATCATTGTCGTCCCCCGTTCTTTATCGATGGAAAGGAGGCTGGAAGCTCAGTGCATGACAGGATCCTCCCTTGAGCCACTTCTCAGCCTCTGTAAGTTCTTTCTTAAAAAGAGGTCTGCAGAGGGGGAAGAAGTGGGTCCTCCTTTTTATTTTGCTACCATTACGCCATCAGGCTACAGGGAAATTGTGGAGGGGGAGGTGAAAGGATGAAAAAATGGGTCATCCGGGCGGGAATTTTTCTTCTTCTCATCATCGGAGGATATTTTGTCCTTTCCTTTTATGCCGTGAGGTTCATTCAGACTCACCTTCAGAAAGATATGGGGCCGGGATTCATCCTGACCGAGATGAAGCCTAAAACCACTTATCTCTCCGCCAGGGGAATACAATATGAAGACCCTGATTCAAAACAGAGATTTTTTCGGGTCGAGGAGGTAAGGATTTATCCCTCGCTTCTCTCTCTCCTGAAAAAATCGATCCGAATAAAAGAAATGACGATCGTTCGACCCTCTTTTTTCTTCTATCGCTCCCGGGAGGGGGTGATCACCGGGCCCTGGGGAACGATAAAAAAGGAAAAAGATAGGGGAGGGGTTTTCGAAAAGGGAAAGAAAAAAGGAAATGAAGAAACCTCCGAGGAGATCGAGAAAAAGAAGGGAGAATCTATTTCCATTCAGATCAACCGGATTCGGATCCAGCAAGGCACCGTTGATTTTGAGGATAGAAAAGTGGGGGAACCTCCAGCCGAAATGAGATTAAAAGATTTAGACTTTGAGATAAAAAATGTCCGATATCCTTTTGCCAACCATCCTTCTTCTGTTGAATTGAAAGGAAAGGTGAAAGGGGAGAAACAGGAAGGCAGGATTGATGTGAAGGGATGGGTAGATCTTAAAACAATGGATTTGGAGACCTCCCTGAAGATTCAAGAAGTAGAGGTGGAGACCTTTAAACCGTATTACCGGAAGAAGGTTTCTGCAAAGATTGATTCCGGCACGATGAATATGGAATCTCGAGTTGTTTTGAAAGAAAAGAAGATGGATTCACCCGGGCAGCTGAATTTCTTCAATCTTCATATTAAAGAGGGAGGCGGAACCGTTTTTTGGATTCCAGCGGAAATCCTATCTTCTTTATTGGAGAAAAAAAGAAATCAGGTTCAAGTCCCCTTTCATGTAAAAGGGAACTTAGGGGATGAGCAGTTCAATCTTCAGGAAGCCTTCTTAACCCAAATCGCTTTCTCGCTTACAGAGGCCCTGGGGCTTCCGGTCAAGAGCGTGGATGGAAGTGTCGGAGGGAATGGAAACGTTGGTCGAAGGGATAAAGTCGATTGAGGAAATGTTCAAGGAAAAGAAGGAGAAAAAAAGATAAGTGTTACCAAAAAATGGAATGATGGAAGGCTGGAATAATGGAATGATGGAAAATAGAAAAATGAAATGTTTTGAAAGACTGGGGAACTGGCATGATGGAATAAAAGGGAGAAAATTTCTTTGCGGTTTAAACCCAATATTCCAAAATTCCATTATTCCACTATTCCAATTTAATTTTTGGGTGTATTGATGGTGATTCAACTCGGATGGATGGTTTCCGCTTTATTGCCCTCCCTTTTATGGAGGCGTAAGATTCCACTGATTCGACCCACCCGGATCGATTGGAACCCTTCTCTCTCCCCGCAGAGCCTTCAGATCAAAGGCCATACGGTTTTTTATACAGTGAGAGGAGAGGGAAAACCTCTCCTCTTGATTCATGGTTATGGAGCCGGGATGTGGGTATGGGAAAAACAGATTGATATTCTCTCACAATTTTACCGGGTTTATGCTTTAGACCTGATCGGTCATGGCTTTTCAGACAGGCCGAAGATTCCTTACACCCCGGAGACCTACATTAATTTCCTGAAAGATTTTATGGATGAAGCGGGCATTGACAAAGCCACCCTGATCGGAAATTCAATGGGAGGAGGGATCGCATGGGCAGTGGCGATTCGTTTCCCTGAAAGAGTCAGCAGACTTGTCCTCATTGATTGTGTCCCACCGGATGTCTTGGAACAGGTTAAAAATAAATCCTTCAGGATGCTCGTGGCCATCAAAGATATTCCATTTCTTCCTTGTCTTATCTTTACAGGGGGGAGCAAAAACTCGCTCAAGAGAATTCTTCAGGAGTGTGTCTCCAATATTGATCTCATCACTCCGGAACTCTTAAATCGGCAATATCAACTTTCGAGGATCGAGGGATCGGGTTGGGTTTTGTATTCCACTTTTAGAAATGCTGAGGCGGCCCTGGAGTTTAGGGGGAGACTTTCTCAAATTCAGCACCCCACATTATTGCTCTGGGGGGAAAAAGACCAGGTTTTTCCCCCCTCCGTGGGCGAAGGCCTTCATCAGGAGATCGTCGGTTCAATATTTCATGTGATTGAAAAAAGCGGCCATATTCCCATGTGGGAAACTCCGGAAGAAGTGAATCGAGCGATCCTCTCCTTCCTGCAGGAATAACAACCGCATAGAGCATAGGGCAAAGCGCATAGCGCACAAACAGTAAGGTTCGGAATTCCACTTACGAAGTGGAAGAGGTTGGAAGACCTCTCCATAACCACTTCGGAAGTTTTTTAATTATCAGGGGATAAGAATTTATAAAAATTTCTCCGAACTCCTAACTCCGATCTCCGAACTTACGGTCATTTGAGGAGGGCCAGGCTCAGCCAGGGGACATAAGTGATGATGGCCAATATCAATAGGAGGACAGCAATGAATGGGAGAGAGGCCGATATGATTTTTGACATCGGTTTTTCAAAACGGAGGCTTGAGATGAAGAGGTTCATTCCGATCGGGGGAGTCAAGGCTCCGATCTGTAGATTGGCGAGAAAGATGATGCCCAAGTGGACCGGGTTAATCCCATAGGCATTGGCAACCGGGGTGATCAGAGGGACGACAACAATCAATGCAGAGAAGATATCCATCAAACAGCCCACCCCCAAGAGAAAGAAGTTTAACAGGATCAGAAAGACAATCGGGTTTTCCGTATAAGCCCGGAATATATTAAACAACCTCATCGGAATTTGTGCGTCAATCAGATAATTCGTCAGACCGAGCGCAGCGCCTAAAATAATCAAAATCCCTCCCACCAGCACCATGCTTTTTCGCATGACTTGAGGGAGATCCCGCCATTTTATATCTCGGTAGATGACCACTTCGACCAGGAAGACATAGACGGCCGTGATCGCTGCCGCTTCACTGACAGCAAAGTATCCGCTGTAAATGCCCCCCAGTACGACAAGAGGGAGAGGAAGCTCCCAGGCGGCCTCTCTTAACGCTTGAGACAACTCAGATGCATTGAACCGGGTTCTCGGGACTTTCGCGGCAATGGCTTTTTGAACACTGAATGCAGAGAGCAGAATGACCATCAGGAGGCCGGGTAAGAGAGCGGCAAGAAAAAGTTGATTAATTTGTACCTTGGACACAATCGCGTAAAGGATAATGGGAAGGCTCGGTGGAAAGAGAAGACCTAATGTCCCTGAATTGGTGACCAGACCAAGAGAGAACTTTTCCGGATATTTTCCCTGTAACAATGCAGGAAGAAGAATGCCTCCCAACGCAATGATGGTGAGGCCCGTTGCCCCTGTCAGGGCAGTAAAGGCGGAGCAGGTGATGAAGGCGATGATGGACAACCCGCCCGGCAACCAACCCAGCAGGGCGTCCGTCAGCCCGATCAGTCTTCTGGGGGCCTTGCTTTCTGAAAGCAGATATCCGGCAAAGGTGAAGAAGGGAATGGCGACCAGGATAGGCGTGGTGGCAATCCGATACATTTCTATGATCATGGCTGAGGAATCGATATCGCTAAAAAATAACAGGAGGAGGGTGAGACCCGAGAAAACCGTGAAAAGGGGGGCTCCGAGAAACATGAAAAGCAATGCGATGAGGATCAAAAGAGGGGTCATGTTTCTTTCTCTCGATCAGGGAGGGAATCGATCTTTCCCATTTCGGAAAGATTCTTAAAAGAACGGAGGCCAAATCGGAAAGACATCAGACCAAAAGTCATGGGGAGGATCATTTCCGGGACCCAGGCGGGAAGGTTTAAAAAGGTCCTATTCCCCATCTGAGCCTCGTTCTTAATAAATTTCAATGCGGCATAGGTCAAGCCACAACAGATAAAAAAAGAAAATAAATGGGTGGATAGGGTGACGATATTCCTTCCCAGGGAGGGCAGCCATCTCGAAACCACATCGATGTTGATATGCTTCCCCTCCCGCGTGGCAAGGGTTGCCCCGAGAAAACCGATCCAGAGGACCAGATTTCTTAAGAGCGAGTCCCCCCAATCCAGACCTGTGGTAAAAAAATTTCGGAGGACGATCTGTAAAAAGGCAATGAGGATCATAGAACTTAAGAACGTGACGATAAGGGTTTGCTCCACCCGGTCAATGGTGGCATCCACCCGTTCCCATCGATCCATTATTTTCCTCCCCTTCGATAACTTTCCAGAAAAGAGGTGATTTCGCCCAAGACTTTTTTAGAAAAGGTTTTTCCACTGATTTGGTCCATTGCTTTATTCGATAGCCTGTTGTATTCATCGATTTGGTCCTTTGGCGGGGTGATGATTTTAACCCCGTTTTTGACCATTATTTTGACGGCATCCCGATTTTCGTTTCGGGTGACGACCCTCAATTGATTCAGATGTTGTTGAAAACTTTCCAACATGAAATTCTGGGAGGGTTGCGGGATTTGTTTAAAAATATCTTTTTTAACGACGATCCCACCCGCCAAATAAACCAACGGGAAATTGGTGAAATATTTGATCTTCGTAAACCACTGGAGGGAAATGGCTCCGGTCGGAGGGGCATAAACCACATCCACCAATCCGGTTTGAAGTCCAACCAGAACATCGGGAACAGTGAGTGGAATGGCCTTTACCCCCGCCTCATCAAAAATGGCTTTGGACATCGGTGAATCCTCCCAGATCCATACCTTGGCCTTCTTCAGGTCGGCCACACTGGAGATGGGAAGGGTAGACATGAGGTAGACAAATCCTGCCTCCGACCAACCCAAGAACACATATCCATTGTCCTCAAAACCTTTACGGAAAAAAGAATCCATATTTTTCAGAACCGCATCAACCTCTTCATAGGTTTGGAAAAGGAAAGGAACCTGGAGAACGTCCATTTCTTTAAAGAGCGTAGAGAGTCCGGCGGAAGTGAGAGCAACGCCTTGAATTTGACCAATCTTTAGCTTTCGGAGCATGTCCATTTCATCGCCCAATACCCCACCTGGATAAATCCTAAACTGGAGCTTATTTTCTGTCTTTTTCATCACTTCTGTGTTCAGGGTATTGAATGTCTTCATCCAAGAACTGCCTTCTGGGGCCAGGGTGGCCATTTTGATCTGGACAATTTTTTCCGATCCTGCGGCGACTTGATTGAAGATAAGTAAAAAGAAAACGAATAAAATGAACTTTAAAACCTTGACGGGGTCTTCACTACCCATATTTTTTCTCCTATTCAAAATATTCTTCGACGTGGCTAAGTAATTCTTTTGCCTGTTTTTGAGCGACGGTATTGATAAGGACTAAATCCGGAGAAGTGTCCGGAGGGGTGTCTAAAACTTTTTGAAGAGTGGAGGTGAAAAGATCTCTGTTCATTATTTTTCGAGCGTAATAGTTTGCATAATAGACATGGGCCATTAAAAATTTCCCTTGTCCGAGGTCCAGGGCCTTTCGAAAATGTCCCTGAGCTTTATTGAGATCGCCACCGGCGATTTTTGGCCGAGTGGCAAACCATATTCCCATGAAAAGATGAGGGCCGCCATAGTAAAATCCTTCATCAAGCTCCAGCGCTCTTTCCATCATCCATTCCACCCTCGGGAGTTCAGAGATGGCCTCCACCGAATCCAAGTTGAGGCGAATCCAATTTGCCCAGCAGGTAGCTGCCCAAAAGAGGTAAGGCACTTCTTTCTTTCCGAGACGCTTCAACCCCTTCTTAAAATCATCAAAAGGCCTCTGGATGGGCTCTCTGAACCCTCTTATTTCGAGTGATCTCAGGGCATATCGCCTTCCCCTTTCATAAAGCAGATTTGCGTATTCTTTATCCTGGTCTTCCACAAAAAGGGAGGCAAAAGAAGAATAGCTCTGGGCTGCAGCGATGAGCAACTGCTCATTGTCCGGAACTGCCTGGACCATCCCATCGATCAACATCAGATAAGCGGGCATTCCCTCCCGAAGGATTCTCAGGTCTGATTGTCTATAGGAAGCCTTTGCGATTTCCTCCAATAAAATTGCCGTTGCGCCCACCGTCATTTTCTTGTTTGGGAAGCAGGCAGAGAGGAGGAGGAGGAGGCATAAATAAAAGAGAAATCGAGTCCGATTCTGAAAACGCTTCATTTTCTTATTCCCCGGTACCCCGAGAGGTTTATTTTGCTTTAATTAAAGTTTATATTTCTAAACCCGCGGTATGTCAACCCTGTTGTTAAAAAATGTTGTAAAAAGTTGAGACCCGGGTTCATCATCCCTTTGAAAATTTTGCTTCAAGGTTTTTCTGTAAGAACCTCCCGACCCTCTTTCCCCTTCTTGAACGGGGAGGTTCTGGTCGAACATTGTTTTCGCCTTGACAAATAAGAGGGCAATCGATAAAAATAACACAACGATCCGAGGAGGAGGGGGCTGTGAGGAATTATCAGAAACGTGTGGTCATTACAGGCGTTGGTCCTGTTACTCCTGTAGGGATAGGGAAAGAGGCTTATTGGGAGAGTTTAATTCAGGGGAAGTCCTCCTTCCGCCGGATTTCATTTCCCGATAAAGATATGAGTCAATACCGATGCCAGGTTGGAGCCCCCATCGATGGGTTTGATCTCTCTCATTTTATAGAGAAATCAAAATTTTCCAAGCACTTTGGAAAAACATCCCAATTTGCCATTGTGGCCGCAAGTCTCGCCCTGAGGGATGCCGGGATTGAGCTCGAAAAGGACGATTTCGAAAGAGACGGAGTGCACAAACAAACGGGAGTCTATCGCCTCAAAGGGTTGGATGCTTTTCAGGCCGGTGTGGTCTTAGGAGTGGGGTCGGAAGCGATGGATTTGATGGAACATTTCCATGAGCGGTTTTTATCGAGAGGCCCCAGGGGAATCTCCCCTTTTGCCCTTCCGAACATCTATTTGAGCGCCATCACCTCACACGTGGCCCAATATTTTTCGATCCGGGGGACTTCTTATGCCGTCTCGACGGCTTGCGCTTCAGCCACCCACGCCATGATTAATAGTTTTCTCCAGATTCAAGGGGGAGGGGAAGATCTCATGATTACGGGAGGAGCAGATGCCTGTATCACCCCTTACGTATTCGGAGGGTTCGATGTGATAAGAGCCATGTCAACAAGGAATGACGAACCCAGCAAGGCCTCCCGACCTTTTGATCGTGAAAGAGACGGCTTTGTGATGGGCGAGGGGGCTGGAGTGTTGGTGTTTGAGGAATTGGAACACGCCAAAAATAGGGGAGCTCATATCTATGGGGAGGTGATTGGATTCGGGATGACCGCCGACGCCTATCATCTCACTGATCCCGATCCCGATGGAAAGGCCTTGGGGAAAGCCGTCAAGGATGCTCTGAACATGGCAGGCGTTCAAAAGGAAGAGATTGATTACATCAATCCCCATGGCACCTCTACTCTGATGAATGATCGGGTGGAGACAAGAATGCTCAAAGATGTTTTAGACAAGCAGGCTTACTCCATCCCCATCAGTGCGACCAAGTCAATTACGGGCCATCTCATGGGAGGCGCAGGAGGGGTAGAAGCGATGGCTATCCTCATGTCTATTGAAAAAGGGATGATCCACCCCACCCTCAACTATGAATTTCAAGACCCGGAATGCGATCTGGACTATGTCCCCAACCAGGCGAGAAAAAAAGAAGTCAGGATTGGCCTTTCTGTCTCAGCAGGTTTTGGAGGAGTCAATAGCGCCATCCTGATAAAAAAGTTTGAGGAGTAACCCCCGTTTTAAAATCAAAGCTTGATGGTCAATCCTGCCTCAACCCCCTTGACGAGGGGAAGATGATAAGTTGACACTCTTTGGGAAAGGTTTATAATATTTTTGACCCCTACAGGTGTCTTTAAAATCTTTGGCCGATATGGACCGTTTTAAAATTGATGAAAAACTATTGAAGTCAGTGATGGCTGACCTGAGTGGAAAAGGTTGCTGCCTTTCTTTCGAAGAAGTGACCAGGGTGGTAGACTTGATCTCCCAGGAAGTGATCTACCGATATGTGGATCAACTGATCAGTCAGGTCGAAACGATCCTTGAAATCAATCCCCATCTTGCCGAGAGGGAAATTCTTGAGATCGTCGCGAAAAATGTGGTGGAATATCTCGGAGCAGAGGCGGCGAGTATACGAATTTACGATCCCGGGAGGGAGGAGATGCTTTCTTTTGGATCTTATCCTCCCCAGAGGGATGATCGTGAAAAGGCGATCCCCTTTGAAGACACCATCGCCGGCGAGGTGGTGAAAACACATCAGAGTTACTTCGTCTCAAACATCTTAAAAGAGGAAAAATATAAGAATAGGGAAAAGGTTCAGAAACAGGGAATCCACTCCATGCTCGCCATACCGATTTCCATACCACGTTTCTCTTTGAAAGATGTTGATACGGAGGGATCCTTACAGATCTATTATCAAGAAATGGATAAGACATTTACTCCCTTGGAGGCCAAGATCGCAGAGATGCTTTCAAGAAGAGTGAGCTTCGTCATCGCCCGAAAGCGAATTATGGACCTTCAAAAATTGAATGTGACCAAAGATAAGATTGTGGAGCAAGTCTTTCTGAAATTGGGGAAGCGGGAAAGCATCAAGATGAGAGAAGTCTTCAATTTGGTCATCCCGGAGTTGGTGGACATCATGCGGATCCAGAGATGTTCTCTCTTCTCGGTCAGTGAAGACCGGGAGTACGTCGTTTTGGAAGCAGGATATCCGGAGATTCAACATGGAATTGGGGAAAAGTTTTCTGTAATGAATGAACCCTATATTGATGCGGTCGTGAACCAAACGGGTCCCTTTGGTGAGTTTGAAAACGAAAAGATCTTCCCCTCTTATATCCTCATCCATAATCCGCAGGAAAGCCATCTTCTTCCATCAGACCTCAAACGATTTCTGGAGATTCAGCAAATCCATTCCGTTCTTTATATTCCTCTTAAGGTGAACGATGTCGTCAACTATTTCTTGGCCTTTGACGCCCAGGCCCATCACCGGAGGTTTACAGAAGAAGAGCTCGAGATTTTTATCTTCTTCGGGAAGGAATTGATGAAAGGGTTGAGATTGGAGAAGATGGACGATATCCTGCACGATTTTAAGAATCCGGCCATCGCGGTGGCAGGGTTTGCGAAACGGATCCAGAAAATATTTGATAGAGGAGAGTTTCTTTCCAAAAAAGAGAGCGTGGCTCAAGCTTTGGATATTATCTTGAAAGAGGCATCACGTATTCAAGAATTGGCCTTGACCCTTCACGGAGAAGGGAGGGAAGAGGTCGTGGATTTGACGGAGAAACTAAAAAACCGCTCCCTCATCAATCAGGAGACCATGAAAGAGTTGAAGCGGGAGAGTATCCATCTGGTCGAAGGTGGATTGGAATCAGCGCTGATGATCCGATGCTACCCCCTTCATATTGAAAGGGTTTTGGATAATCTCTTCAACAACGCCACCAATGCCATCCCCCGGGAGGGAGGGATGCTTTGTATCCGGTCCTATCGAAGGGAAGGGTGGGCGGTGGCGGAGATCACCAACACCGGTCAAATTTCAGAAGAAGATAAGCAGCGGTACCTGCACGGTGAGGGGAGGGGGAGGGGTCTTCATATCACCTCCCGATTGGTCAAACTGATGGGTGGAAAAACGGAGGCGGAGTCCGGAGAAGGCCAGACGACCTTTCGAGTAATGTTTCATCTTATTGACAAAGGGAACGCTTAGCGCATTATTTTTTTATTTTTCCACGCGATGCTTTATGTGCTTGGCTCTATGCGGGGATCATGGATATGGAAAGATTTTTTTGTTCAAATTGTAAACGTTTCTATTCTCTGCACCCCTCGAGATGGCGATGCGAATGCGGCTCCTTTCTTGACCTCGAATTCGAATCCGAATTCCCCATTCAAAAAATTTTAAAGAGAGCTCCAACCCTCTGGCGATATCGAGAGGCCATCCCGATTCAGAATCATACATCGATCCTCTCCATGAATGAGGGATTCACGCCCCTGGAAGAGGTTGAATTCAATGGACATCCCGTTCTGATAAAGATGGATTACCTTTTTCCGACGGGATCTTATAAAGACCGCGGAGCCACTGTTCTGATCAGCAAAATGAAGGAATGGAAGGTTCAAAAGGTGGTTGAGGATTCTTCAGGAAATGCGGGTTCCGCCATAGCGGCCTACTGCGCCAAGGCGGGGATCAAGTGTGATATTTATGTCCCGTATGATACCTCTCGCGGGAAATTAGTCCAAATTCAGGCCTATGGGGCGACCCTAAAAAAAGTTGAGGGTTCAAGGGAAAAGACCGCGGAGAAGGCGATGGAAGCGGCTTCTATCCTTCCATATGCCAGCCATTGCTGGAACCCCTTCTTCCTCCATGGAACAAAAACCTTTGCTTTTGAAGTCTGGGAACAGATAGGCCGGAAAGTTCCGGATACGCTTGTCCTCCCCATCGGGCACGGGACGATTTTTTTGGGAGCCCATTTAGGGTTTAAAGAGTTAAAGGAAGCAGGAATGATTAAAAGAATTCCTAAACTGGTGGGCGTCCAATCCACTTCTTGCGCCCCTCTTTATGAGGCTTTTAAAAAAGGCTGGAGGGAGACCCGGCCGATTGAAAAGAAGGAGACCATTGCCGAAGGGATTGCCATTGCAGCGCCTGTCAGAGGGAAACAGATATTAGATGCGATTCGAGATACGCATGGGGAGGTTCTGGCGGTTACGGAGAGGGAAATCAAATCGGCCATGAAAGAAATGGGTCGAAAAGGTTACTTTATCGAGCCCACCTCTGCAGCTGCGGTTGCCGGATTGAAAAAGTATTTGGAGGGAAGGAGGCGCAAAGAAACCGTCGTATCTATTTTTACGGGTATCGGTTTGAAATCCGCTGGAAAAATGTTATAAAGGAAAGATATTTTAACATTTACCTTGACAAGCCTTTGAAGAAGGATTAAATTTCTGGCAAAAAAGTTCCTACCGGGTTTGTCGGAATATCAAGCCTGAAGAATTTGAATAGATGATGTGTTGAGGAGGGAGAGCTATGTGGCGAGTGAATCAAGGCGGGAGTTCATCATTTTTTGTTTTAGTATTTCTGATCAGTTGTCTCATCTTACCATCCTACCTCCTGGCCCAGGAGGAGAAGAGGGATCTTAGGCCGGAGCGTGGTATTGCTGTTTATCCGGAATTCTCAGGAGTGATTGTCTCAAAGGGAGAGGCCGTGAGAATGGATCTGGTTTTAGAAAACAAGGGACGGGCGGATGAGACGATCGATGTAAAAATTGCGACTGTCCCGAAAGGATGGAAGGCGCAGTTGAAGGGAGCCAGTTATCTGATCACCGGAATGTATGTCCCGAATGGGAAGACGAAAAATCTGTCTCTCAATTTGGAGCCTGATAAAACGATAGGAGTCGGGACATATGTTTTCCAATTTGATGCTCAGACGATCGATGGAAAACTCACCTCCACACACAAGCTGACGGTGGGTGTTCAAGAGCGAGTCACCGGAGCCGATGATATCCAGATCACCACCTCTTATCCTGTGTTGAGAGGCCAAACGGATGCGAAGTTCGAATTTTCCCTTGAAGTGATGAATAAAAGTGAAAGCGATCGTACGATGAACCTCGTCGCCATGGGACCGGAGAAGTGGGAGATCAACTTCAAGCCCGCTTACGAAGCCAAACAGATCTCGAGCCTCCGCATCAAAGGAGCACAGAGCCAAACCGTAGCCGTGGAAGTCACCCCCCCCAAAGATGCCATGTCTGGAGAATATCCCGTCCTGGTGAGGATTAGCTCAGGGGATAAGAAGGCGGAAGTAAAATTAATGGTGATCCTGACAGGCATATACAAACTCGATGCGGGGACCCCGACGGGGATTCTCTCCTTGGAGGCTACGCCAGGAAAAACAGCTAACCTTTCCCTCTTTGTGAAAAATACGGGTTCTGCGGTCAACCGAAATATAAACTTTTCTTCTTTTAAACCCGAAAATTGGGAGGTTACTTTTAAACCCGAAAAAATTGATGCCTTGGAGCCCAACGCCTTGAAACAGGTAGAGGTGGCGATCAAGCCTGCCCCGCAAGCTCTCGTCGGAGACTATTCCGTAGGCGTCATGGTGAATGGAGAGAAATCGGATAAGACCGTTGAATTTCGAGTCACGGTAAAAGCCTCCACCGCCTGGGGGTGGATCGGAATCGGCATCATCATCTTTGTGATTGCCGGATTGAGCGCTTTATTCATCTGGTTGGGGAGACGTTAACGTGGAAAACCAGGCCATCATTGAAGCAGAAGGACTGACCAAAAAATATGGTCATCAGATTGCAGTGAACAACCTTAACCTCCAGATTCATGAGGGAGAGGTATTTGGATTCCTTGGCCCGAACGGGGCGGGAAAGACGACCACGCTGCTCATGTTTCTGGGACTGACCGAACCCACATCCGGGAAAGTCAGGGTCATCGGTTTTGACCCAACACGGGACCCTTTTCATGTCAAGGAGAAGGTTGGATATCTCCCTGAGAATGTTGGCTTCTATGATGACATGGATGCCAGGCAAAACCTTCAATATATTGCGAGATTAAATCGCATTCCCGATAAGATTTCCAATGAGAAAATCGGTGAATCGCTCAAGGTGGTCGATCTTTTAGAAGAAGTGGGGAAAAAGGTCGGGACTTATTCGAAGGGGATGAGACAGCGTCTTGGGATTGCGGAGGTTCTGATCAAAGAGCCCAAACTCATCTTCCTGGATGAGCCGACCATCGGTCTGGATCCGGATGGGACGAA
>DCUS01000107.1:0-3728 GCA_002327885.1 Syntrophaceae bacterium UBA2208 | reverse complement strand
TCTGGTCGCCATGGGCCCCATTGAAGAATTGGCCAAGAAGAAGTTGGGCATTGATAAGGAGCATTATACGCTTGAAGAAATCTACATGAAGTATTTTAAGGAGGCCTAAATTGCACGGGATCTTCACCATATTTCGGAAAGAGATGGAAGACCATTTCAGCAGCATACGGTTTCTCCTGATTTCGGCATTGATCGTGATGGTGGGCGTCATCATTGCTTCGATGGTGGGCATGGGCATTCAGGAGGAATCGAGAGGAATGGCGAAGCCCACTTTCCTTTTTTTGTGGCTTTTTACTTCGACCGGAAAACTTTTCTCCTTTGTTCAGTTCATCGGTTTTTTCGGTCCTCTGATCGGGATCTTCTTGGGGTTTGATGCCATCAATCGGGAACGGGTTTCGAGAACCTTGAGCAAACTGCTCTCGCAGCCCATTTATAGGGATTCGGTCATCAATGCAAAATTTTTGGCAGGGGTGGCCATCATCGCCGTTGTGCTGGTCGCCATCGTCCTGATCATCTCAGGTCTCGGCATTCGATTGATCGGAGTGGTACCGGGTTCGGAAGAAGTCTTGCGGCTGGTGGTCTACCTCATCGCCAGCATTCTTTATATCGCCTTCTGGCTGGGGATATCGATTTTATTTTCCGTCGTTTTTCGAAGCACCGCCACGTCTGCTCTGGCCTCTTTAGCCATTTGGATATTTTTCTCTTTTTTCGTCAGCCTGGGGGCAGGTTTTATGGCGGATGCGGTGGCTCCGGTCCCTCAAAGCAGCACGGGGGTGGATCCCAACATGATGATCAAACATGAACAGGTTCAGAGGACGATCTCCCTGCTTTCCCCCATGACCCTCTATAATGACGCCACCACAACGATTCTTGATCCCTTGAGAAAGACCACCAGCTCTTTAATCCTGATGGGGCCTTTAGAAAGGCTTTCTCTGAGCCGGTTTGAAAGTCCACTTCCGTTTTTGCAGAGTCTTTTTATCGTTATTCCACATCTGGTTTCTCTGGTAGCCATCACTTTTCTCTGTTTTGGGGTCTGCTATCTTGCCTTTATGCGGCAGGAAATCCGGACCGTTTGAAATCGTATAGAGCAAAGAGTATGATGCAGAGTGCAAAATCCCCCTCTTTCCCCCTTTCGCAAAGGGGGGATGAAGGGGGATTTTTTTTGAGAGGTTCTTAGGACGGATATGCCTGTCACGAAACGTGAGATCTTCGGCTGGGCGATGTATGATTTCGCCAACTCTGCGTTTGCGACCACCATTCTTGCCGTCATCTTCAATCAATATTTTGCCACGGTCGTAGCAGGCGGGGAAAGAGGCGTTGATATTTTTGGATTTCGTCTCCATGGCGCCTCCTTCTTCACTTTTTCAGTAGCTCTCAGCATGGCCATCTCAGCCGTGCTTGCTCCTTTTTTGGGGGCTGTGGCCGATGCCTCGGCTTCCAAAAAGCGGTTTCTCATGGTTTTCTGTTACATCGCTGTTCTCTTCACCGGCCTTCTTTATTTCGTTCGGGAAGGAAATTACTGGCGGGGGGCGGTCTTTTTCATCATTGCCAATATCGGTTTCGCAGGAGGGAATGTCTATTATAATGCCTTCCTGCCTGAAATTTCGAGCGACCAAAATATTGGGCGAATCTCAGGTCTTGGATGGGCTCTGGGATATATCGGTGGAGGCGTTCTTCTGGGAATCAACTTGATCATGCTGAAATATCCCGGTTGGCTTGGATTCCCTGCCCAGTATTTCACCATTCAGGATTGTTTTCTTTCAGTGGCCTTATGGTGGCTCATCTTTTCTCTTCCCACTTTTCTTTTTTTAAGAGAGAAGGGGCAGGAATCCCTTCCGTCGTTTGAGAAAAAATATTTCAGAGAAGGTTACCGTCGTCTGCGGCGTACCTTCCAGCGGATCAAAACCTTCAGGGAGTTGACGAAATTTTTGGCGGCCTACATTATTTATAACGATGGGATCGAGACGGTGATCGTCATGGCTTCGATCTTCGGCGTACAAGTCTTAGGGATGGAGACGGGCGAAATCATCCTCTTCTTTTTAATGATTCAAGGGATTGCTTTTTTTGGCTCTCTCATTTTTGGGTTTTTGGCCGATGAGATCGGAAATAAGAAGGCGGTGATGATTTCATTGGGCATCTGGTCTCTCATTGTCATCTGGGCGTTTAAGCTTGGAATTATCTGGGATCCAAAAACGGAATACTGGATCTTAGGGGCTCTGGCAGGAATGGTGATGGGCGGCAGTCAGGCCGCCTCCCGTTCCCTCCAGGGGATCTTTACTCCCGATGCCAACAGCGCTGAGTTCTTCGGTTTCTTTGCCGTCTCCGGAAAGTTCGCCTCTGTCTTCGGGCCTCTCATCTATGGAATTCTGATCGCCATCACCGGAAGCGTCCAATCCGGCATCCTATCGGTGCTCGCCTTCTTCATCGTCGGTGGAATCCTCCTGTGGACGGTGAACGAAAAGAAGGGAATCGAGGAAAAACAGAAACCGGTCCTTTAAAATTAGGAATTCAAAGTTCGGAGAGTAAAAGCGGAATGCCCCGAACTCTAATATTTAAGCCCTCCCCTCTCCTTCCTTTCTTTTTACTTATGAAAGATTCTCTTCCAAAAATTCCTTGACAATTCATTCTTAATTACTTAACATAAATGTTAAGAATTATGGAACAATCAATTGCCGAACAAAAAGCCCGTGAATTAGGGATTGACAGAACTCAGGTGGTCCGTGAGTATTGGGAACTCATCATTCTGAAAGCGCTTTATGAATCGCCCTACGGTCGTCATCTTATTTTCAAAGGGGGAACGGCTCTCCGGTTAGCCTACGATTCTCCAAGATTTTCTGAAGACCTCGATTTTTCATTAACCAAAGATGTGATGAGAGGCAAATTTCGTTCACTCATAAAAAAAATTATTTCCCCTTTTGCTGATCTCGCTCAAACCGACCTTGAAGAAAAATACTATACTTACTTGGCCGAAATTAAAGTCACTCAAAGTTATTTGCCTTTCCCTTTTCGAATCAAAATTGAGATCTCTAAGAGAGAGGCGAAAAATTATCAATGGGAGTTGAAACTTCTGAATTCCCCGGCCTCGATCATACAGGTGATGGCACAGGTAGCTACTTTGGAACAAGTTTATCAAGATAAATTGAATTGTTTGAAAGGAAGGGCCAAGCCGAAGGATCTATTTGATCTCTGGTACCTATCCGAAAGGCTTAGGGTTCCTTATACCCCCAAACAAATGCCCTTTAAGAAAAAGGAAGTCATCCGTGACCTCCGGAAATATTTGCCCAAGATTTTTTGGCCAGCCATTGAAGGTCTTACGAGATGAAAGGGATCGAACTCCTCAAAGTACTTCAAAAGATCAATAAACCCTTTTACACCATCGCGGATCTGGAGAAGATTACAGGTCTTCAAAGAAATAGCCTCTATGTCGCCTTGAAAAGATGGGTGTCAGGGGGCATCATCGAAAGGGTCGCTCAGGGGATTTATCTTCCAATGGGAAGTGTTATTTCTATTCAAACCTTAGCGGCTCACCTCTATCTTCCCAATTACTTATCCTTCGAATCCGTTTTAGCCGGACATGGAATTCTGAACCTGATTCCTTATACCATTACTTTTGCCACTTCCAGAAAGACGAAGAACTACTTTCTTCGAAAGCAACAGATCGAATTTAGACAGATCACACGGAACCTTTTCTTCGGATTTAAAATGAGGAATGGAATCTATATCGCCTC
>DCUS01000072.1 GCA_002327885.1 Syntrophaceae bacterium UBA2208 | reverse complement strand
GCAGTCCTTCAACAACGCCTTTTGGGATATGCTCGTCCAGATAGAACTTCACTCCGCTTTTCCTCCAGTTTTTCCATCAACTTTGATGGATGACGAGAGCGGGCCTTTGCCTCAGCCTCTTCAGCACGACGGATTTCGGCCTCAATCTCTTTTTTATGATCCCAATAGTAGGTCAGGGCTGCATAAACATCCGCAAGCGTCAATTGGGGAAACTGAGAAACAATCTCATCAGGAGACCAACCCAACTTATTGTGCCAGAGCACTATGTCCATCACGCGAATTCGATGCCCGGCGATGCGGGGCTTCCCACCACCTATCCCAGGAGTGATTTTGACATGTTCTTTTGCCATGGCTCTCAAGGTCACCACCTCCTTAGATTCTATTTAGCATAAGTTCAAAGAAACTTCCTCATAAAACTATTCCCACCCTTTCAAATCCCCCCACACCCCCCCTGCCTATCGCCAGGCAGGCTTTTCTAAAGAGGGGGCAAATCATTTCCCTTCACCTATCCGATTGCCTTTAATCATTCGCGCCACAAAAAACCCGTCCATCTCATCTCTCGGGGGAAAGGTTTTGAAATATCGATTCTGGATAAAGGAATGGAATTTTTCTGGGAGGACCTTATCCATTCGATCCAGTTGGAATTCCGGATTCCCCTCCAAAAACCTTTCCACCACATCCTCATTCTCCTCGTGAAAAACGGTGCAGGTGCTGTAAACGAGAACGCCCCCCTCCCTGAGATAACCGGCGAGATTTCTCAATATCGAAAGCTGAAGCTCACTCAATCTCCTGATATCCTGTTCCCCTCTCCTCCACTTCAAATCAGGATTCTTTCGAAGTGTTCCAAAGCCCGAACAGGGGACATCCGTTAGGACTCGATCAAATTTTAATTCCTTCGGAATCGGAAGGGGTTGCGTTGCATTTCCCTTGATTGTTTTGATAATCCTTATTCCCAGTCGCTGAGAGATCTCATCAATGAGAGATAGTCTCTCCTTGCTAATATCCAACGCATAAATTTCTCCCCGGTTTTCCATTTTTTGAGAGAAATGTGTCGTCTTTCCGCCCGGGGCCGCACAGGCATCAAGGATTCGTTCTCCCGGTTTCAGATCCATCACGGCCGTGACAAGTTGAGAAGCTTCATCCTGAATGATATAAAGGCCCTCTTTCATAAATGGAAGTTCTGAAGTGGGCGGAGGATCTGTCAGCACAATTCCTTCCTCGGAATAAAGAGTCGGAGAAGGATTCAGCTCCTTTTCCACCATTTTTTTGATGAGCGTTTCCCGGTTTATCTTCAAGGTGTTGGTTCGAAGCGTCAATGGAGAGATCTGATTGTTGAATGTACAAACTTGAATTGTCCCTTCGACCCCTAATTCCTTGACCCATCTCTGAACTAACCATAGAGGATGAGATTGAGTAATAGAAATTGAGAGTGCTAAATCCTCAGCCAGGCTTGGATAGCGAATTTCATCTTTTTGCCGGATGGCAGAACGGAGCACGGCATTCACAAAACCTGCCCCTCCTTTTCCCCGGGTTCGTTTGGCTAATTCGACTGACTCGTTCACGGCCGCCGAAGAAGGGGTCCTCGACAAGAAAAAAATTTGATAAAGACCAAGGCGGAGGATATTGAGAGTTTCTAATTCAATTTTTTCAAATGGGATTTTTGAAAATTGGCGGATCACCCAATCGAGTTTTCCTTCCCATCGGATGACTCCATAGGTCAATTCCGTGAGAAAAGAACGATCGAGTGAGGTAAGGTATCGGTAGCGTTTAAATGAATCGGTAAGAAGACGATCGAGGTGAAGACCTCCCCCTCCAATCCGGTTCAGGATATCAAGGCAGATCGCCCTCGGGGTTTTCTTTCTCAAAACCTTCCCGTCCTCGCCATCTCCTCAAGTCTGGCGATACGTTCCTGAATCGGCGGATGAGTGCTGAAAAGAGAAAGAGCCCCTCCTCCTTTTAATGGATTGACAATGAACATATGGGCTGTGGAAGGATTGGCCTCCATGGGAATCCGCTTGGCAGCCATGTCCAGTTTGCCCAGAGCCTTTGCTAAGGAAAGAGGATGAGCGAGACGGGCTCCCCCTTCATCCGCTAAATATTCTCTGGATCGAGAAATCGCCATTTGAACAAGCATGGCTGCAAAAGAGGCAACCATCGTAAAGATTAGAACAAAAAGGAAATTTCCACCCCCACCCCCTTGCCTATCATCGGATCGGCCTCCACCAAAGATCGCTCCCCAGCGGGCCATTGAGGCAAGCATGCTGATTGCTCCAGCCATCGTCGCAGCAATCGTACTGACCAGGATATCACGGTGTTTAATATGGGAAAGCTCATGACCGATCACTCCCATCACTTCCTCTTTTGATAAAATTTTAAGAATACCTGTCGTCACAGCAACGGCTGCATGCTCCGGATTTCTTCCTGTTGCAAAAGCATTGGGGGTATCATTCTCAATGATATAAACCTTTGGCATTGGAAGGCTTGCCTTGTTCACCAGCTCCCCAATCATTTGGTAAAGTTCGGGGGCATCACTTTGTGTCACCGGTTGGGCTTTATACATACGAAGGACGATTTTGTCACTGAACCAGTACATGGCAAAATTCATCAGGCCTGCAAAGATAAAAGCATAGATGGCGCCGTTTCTTCCCCCGATGGCAGTCCCCACCAAAATAAAAATACCAGTCAAAACTAACATCAAAAGAAATGTCTTAAATTGATTCATATATGAAAATCCCTCCCTTTTCGCTTATTAATAATAATTATAAGGACTTATTTTGTCAAATTTATATAGGGCGGCTTGGTTCAAGGAAATCCAAAATACCTTTCCTCACCTTCTCAATATCCACCTTGGTATTAATGCAGGGGCCATTCGGCCTGTCATTCAAGATCCCAATGACCGGGATCGGATAACTGTCTTGAATTCCACTGGTGAGGTCAAGTTCGCAGGCAACCGCTACAATGGCTTCCGGCCTGTTTTCCACGATAATTCTCCTGGCCAGCGTTCCTCCCGTCGCCACAGCGATATTGACCTGATAGTGATCGGAGAGTTCAATTAAATCTTTTATTTCACACTTTCCGCAGCCTTTGCAGTTTTTAATGTTGCCCGTAATCTTGATCTGACAGTCAAACTCCTGAATACAGTGAGGAAGAAGAATGAGCAATTTATTGGGCCGTGTCCGGTGATGGTTCGACCGGACAAGATGGTTATTTAATTCGACGAAAGATTGCTGAACTTTCTCTTTTGATACTCCTACCAATCGCCCCATCAAGATCATGAAGGGAAAAAGCACCTTGGCCACGATTCCTCTCAGTTTTTGGGAGAATAAAATATCCTTTCTCATAAAGATGGTAAAGACGAGGAGGAGGCCCCCTGAAAGCATGAAAAATACCAAAACTCCAAGGATGATGGTGAAGAGGAAAGGGAGGGAGGAATGAATGTTCTTCAATCCCACCATCGGGACATACCAGAGCAAAAAGATGAGAAAAAAGAGGATCAAACAGGTAAAAACCAAAAGCCCGATAAAAACTCTCTTCTTGGGTTTTATGTCCATGTTTTTTCCATCCGATTGCTGAATGCGGCACCCCCTCCCCCTCGGAGACTTTGTCTTAATTCCTATTTGTCTTTGCGAGCGACCCCGCCTTAGCGGGGGAGCGTGGCAATCTCTATGCTTTCAATATATTACGAGATTGCTTCGGTCGCTTCCCGCCTACCCTGCCTACCGGCAGGCAGGCGGTAGGCAGGCACTCCCTCACAATGACATTGCGACACAGTCTGTTGAGGGAGGGATAAGACGGGGGGACACCAAATCGATTAATGAAAAACTGTTCCCACGGAGATGGGGTGTCCGGAAAGAAAGTCCCGGATGGCCATTCTCCTTCTCCCCTCTAATTGNNCCACCCAGACCACTTCCCCTGCCCTTCCTGTCAGTGGTTTTTCTCTTACTTCCCCTTTATAAATTTTTAGCCATTGGTCACCTAATTTTGTAAAAGCGCCGGGCCATGGATTGAAGGCCCGAACCTGACAATTAATCTCATTCGCCCCCTTCTTCCAGTCAATGATCCCATCTTCTTTTTTAAGGGGGGAGGCATAGGTGGCCTTCGAATGGTCCTGCGGGATGGGATGAATATTTCCAGCCTTGATTTTCTCCAAAGTCTCTTTTAACAATTGGGCTCCTAAGGAGGCCAACCGGTCATGAAGCATCTCACACGTCTCCTCATTTCCGATGGCCGTTTCCACCTGTAAAAGGATATCTCCTGTATCCATCCCCTCATCCATCACCATCGTCGTCATTCCCGTCACCTTCTCCCCATTCAGAATCGCCCGGGCAATGGGAGCGGCTCCCCGATATTTGGGAAGCAAGGACGCATGAATATTGATCGCCCCGAACTTAGGAATATTTAAAATGGACTTCGGCAAGATTTGCCCGAAAGCGACCACCACAAAAAGATCGGGGTGAAGCCCAATCACGGCCTTCTGAAAAAGCTCCTCCTTTACCCTCTCGGGTTGAAGGAGAGCGAGGGAATGTCGAAGCGCAAGTTCTTTTACAGGAGAAAAGACGACTCTCCTCCCTCTCCCCTTTTCCCTGTCTGGCTGAGTGACCGCAGCGACCACCTCATCGGGCCCCTCAAAAAGAGTTTGCAGGGTCGGAAGAGCAAAAGTTGGGGTTCCAAAGAAAACGATCCGCCAAGGCTGCTTGGTCAAGGTCTTTCTTCCTTACGCTTTTCTTTCTTCAACTTATTTCGGTAAATCTCTCTCTTCAAGCGGCTGACTCTGTCCAAGATGAGAATGCCGTTCAGGTGATCCATCTCGTGCTGGAGGGCGATGGCTAAAATTCCTTCACCCTTCATCTCGATTTCCCTTCCTTGTGGAGACAACCCTCTCACAGATACTCTTTCTTTCCTTTTCACCTTTTCCAGACAATCGGGGACACTCAAACATCCTTCCTCATGATCAACCTCCCCTTCTTCAGAGATGACCTCGGGATTGATCAAGGCAACATAACTGTATTGCGGATCCATGGGGCTGACATCGAGAACGATCACCCTTTGAGGGACTCCGATCTGACAGGCGGCCAATCCGATTCCGCCGGCATGGTACATCGTCTCCCTCATATCCTCAATTAATTTCTTCACTTCTCCATCGATTCGGGTCACGGTTTCAGACCGTTTTCGTAAAATGGGATGAGGATATTTCAGGATTTCCAAAACGGCCATCTTTTTATCTCCGACATTTATTTTTCATATAGAATAACATAAAAAGAGAGAAAATGGCTAACGGGACTCCGATCCCCTGGGAGGTGGAAAGAAGGTTTCCAAAGAGGAACCCACGAGGATCCCCTCTCAGGGTTTCGACGAAAAAACGTGTGATCGCATAGAGGAAAAGAAAAAGCCAAAAGATTTGACCGTCAAAGGTTTTTCTCTTCTCCATCCAATTTAAAAAGAAGAAAATAGCCAGGCTATTCGCGGCATCATAGAGTTGGACGGGATGGAGCGGGATATTTAATGGAGCTAAAGAGTCCGCATGTTTAAAGATAACTCCCCATGGAAGGGAGGTCTCTTTCCCATAACAGCATCCAGCAGAAAAACAGCCTATTCTTCCAAAAAAGAGGCCCAAAGCAATGAGAGGAGAAATCAGGTCGGCGACCTTCCAGACGGGCAACCGATGCCACCGCATATACCACAGAGAAACCCCGATGGCGAGGAGAAGTCCCCCATAAAAAACCAACCCCCCTTCCCATATTTTAAATATCCCCATAGGATTTCGGCGATAATCATTGAAATTGATTAATACAAAAAGGATCCTTGACCCGATGATCGATGACACCACGGTGTAGAAGAAGAGATCGACAAGATTTCCAAAAGAAATCCCTATTTTTAATTTTCGAATTTTCAGGCTGGCGAGGATCAGTGATACAATAAAACCCACGGAGATGAAGAACCCGTAAGCGTAAATAGTGAACTTGCCTGATTGAAACAGGATGGGATGCATATTGAAGAGAAAAGAGTTATCAGTTATCAGTTACGAGTTAAAAATTATTAAGCAGAGCACATTATAGTTTGCATTAACCCCCCGGAGGTCATTGCGAGGAGTAAAGCGACGAAGCAATCTCAAAGCGAGATTGCCACACCCTTCGCCCTCAACACCATGCGGTGAAGGGCTTCGGGTTCGCAATGACAACTTTTATGATCCCGAGTGTAAACTATTTCATGCTTTCAGTAATAACAATAATCCTATAAGGATTCACGAAGAGCTTTTTAATCTCTGGCTGTCTCGTTTCAACAATTCTATAGCCATAAAACCAATGCCGACACAGATGGCGGAATCAGCAACATTGAAGGCAGGCCAAGGGTTGAAAAGATGCCAGGGGAGAAACGGAAGGGAACATTCCAGAAAATCGATCACTTCTCCATATCGGAGTCGGTCGATGAGGTTTCCCATCGCACCACTTAAAACCAAAGAAAACGAGAGGGCAAGGGTCTTTTCGTTTTCTTTTATCTTAACGAATAGAAAAGCAAGCGCTCCGATAGCGATGAGTGAGACCACCACAAAGAGCACGGAACCCAATCCCCCTTTTTCTCCACCAAAAATTCCAAAGGCCCCTCCTGGATTCCTCACATGGATGAGATTGAAAAACCCCTGAATCACCTCTATTCTCTGATAGAGAGGCAGCTTCTGGACAATTAAATATTTGGTCCATTGATCCAGCAAAAGGATTCCGAAACAAAAAATCAAAAGGATCCAATATTTACGTTTCATACTTCACAACTATTAGGCCGCATAGCGCCAAGCGCATAGAGCAGAGCGTAAAACCTTTTCATACATGGCAACATAAATGTTAGCCGTTTTGTCATTCCGGATTTGACCCGGAATGCTGTGTATAATTCCCGCCATACACTCTTTGCAATGTTTATTGCGATTTTATTCCCGAATCGCTTCCACGCACCGCTGGCAGATCGTCTGATGTTCTATCTGACATCCCACACTGACCTCATAGTTCCAACAACGTTCGCACTTTTTCCCTTCCGCCCGCAACACCTCCACCTTTACCTCTTTCTCATCCTCATCTAAATAAAGAGTCACCGATGAGACGATAAAGATAAATTTTAAATCCTTCTCATAGGCTTGAAGAAACGAAAAAATCTTTTCGGGAAGATGGAGATGAACCTGCGCATCCAGTGAAAGCCCGATTTTCTTCTCCTTGCGAGCTTCTTCAAGGGCTTTGGTCACCACTGCCCGAATTTCCCAGATCCGTTCCCATCGCTCCTGAAGACGATCGTCCAAATATTCTTTTTCCACTTCGGGGAAGGATGCCAGGTGGACACTTTCTTTTTTCCCGGGCTCCTGAGGAATATCCTTCCAAACTTCTTCCGCCGTGAAGGAAAGAATTGGAGCCATGAGGCAGGTCAGGGCTTTTAAAATCTCATAAAGGGCCGTTTGTGCAGACCTTCTTCCTTGAGACTGGGATGAAAACGTATAAAGTCTATCTTTCAAAATGTCAAAATAGAGGGCGCTCATTTCCACCGCACAAAAATTCTGAACACTGTGGTAGACAAGATGGAATTCAAAATGTTCGTAAGCATCACGAACCCTGGAGATAAGTTTTTGAAGCTGATGGAGAGCCCATCGGTCAATCTCATGGAGTTCAGGATAGGCCAGCCGGTCTTTCTCAGGAGAGAAGTCATAGAGATTTCCCAAAAGAAAGCGAAACGTATTTCGAATCCGAAAGTAACTGTCGGCCAACCGTTTCAGGATTTCATCGGAGATTTTAACGTCATCTTTGTAATCCTCTGCGGCCACCCATAGTCTTAGAACATCCGCTCCCAATCGGTTGATAACTTCTTCGGGTGCGATCACGTTGCCTGCGGACTTAGACATCTTTTTTCCCTCTCCATCCACCACAAACCCATGGGTGAGTACGGATCGATAAGGCGCATGGCCTCTTGTCCCGACAGAGGTCAGAAGGGAACTATGGAACCACCCCCGATGTTGATCGCTTCCCTCCAGGTAGAGGCTGGCCGGAAAATCAAGGTCGTCCCTTTTCTCCAGGACAGCGGCATAGGAAACCCCGGAGTCAAACCAGACATCTAAAATGTCCGTCTCTTTTGTGAAATCTTTTCCCCCACATTGAGCGCATTGGACCGCTTTGGGCAAAAGGCAATCGGCTTCCTCTTCAAACCAGATATCTGCTCCTTTCTCTTCAAAAAGACCAACGACATGATCGATGGTCTTCTGATTCACTAAGGGCTGGCTGCAAGCGGAGCAATAAAAAACCGTAATAGGAATTCCCCAAGCTCTCTGTCTCGAGACACACCAATCAGGGCGATTCTCAATCATCCCGTAGATCCGATCTTTTCCCCAAGGAGGAATCCAGGTCACTTCATTGATGGACTTCAGGGCATTCTGTCTTAATCCTTTTTTATCCATGGAAATGAACCATTGCTCTGTCGCTCGAAAGATGATCGGATCATTGGTCCGCCAACAATGCGGGTAAGAGTGAATCATCATCTCCTCTTTGAGGAGCGCCCCGACCTCGGCAAGTTTCTTGTTAACTGCCTCATTGGCGTCAAAAACGAACTGTCCTGCAAAAAAAAGAACATCCTTGGTAAATCGGCCATCATCATCGAC
>DCUS01000123.1:4295-9015 GCA_002327885.1 Syntrophaceae bacterium UBA2208 | reverse complement strand
GAAGACATCATCGACCTTCTTGAAATGGAGCCATACCGAAAGAGGGTGGTGGGCCTCCTGCCTTATGGCGTGCGAAAGCGGGTGGAATTGGGAAGGGCCCTTGCCCTTGAGCCCAAACTTCTCTTGCTCGATGAACCCATGGCGGGGATGAACCTCGAAGAGAAGGAAGATATGGCCCGATTCATCATCGACATTCATGAGCTTAAAAATATTCCCATCGTTTTAGTGGAACATGATATGGAAGTGGTGATGGATATCGCAGAGAGACTGGTTGTCCTTGACTTCGGCAAGAAAATTGCTGAAGGGCTGCCAGAGGAGATCAGGCAAAATCCCTTGGTGATCCGGGCTTACCTGGGAGAAGAAGAAAGTTGAAGTAATCAGTGAAAATTGCAAATTCCCTTCACCACGGAGGCACAGAGGTTTCAGAAAAAAGAACTTTTTGTTTGTCGGGAGGTATCGACAAACAAAATACTTTATGGATTTGGTTTAATCGCTGATGATTGAAAACACTCTCCCGAAGCTTTTAAAAAAGAATGCTGAAAAATATGGCGATCAAAAGATTGCCATGAGGGTGAAGGATCGCGGCATCTGGCAGCGGTTTACATGGAAGGATTATTACGAGAATGTCAAATCTTTTTCCCTCGGCCTCATTTCCCTCGGGATGAAAAGAGGCGACAAGGTTTCGATCCTCGGAGAGAATAAACCTGAAATCTTCTGGGCTGAGTTAGGGGTTCAGGCAGCGGGAGGGACGGTAGTGGGGGTTTATACAGACTGCACACCCCCTGAGGTTAAATTTTTCGTGATGGACTCAGATTCAACATTTGTAGTCGCCCACGACCAGGAGCAGGTCGACAAACTTCTTCAGATTAAAGAGGATCTTCCCTCAGTGAAAAAAGTTATTTATTGGGACCCAAAAGGATTATGGAATTATGAAGACCCGATTTTGGTCAGCTTTTCTCAGATGACTGAATTGGGGAAGGAATATGAAAAGAGCCATTTGGGTCTTTTTGAGGAAAGTATCGAAAACGGAAAGGGAGAGGAGATTGCTCTGGTCTGCTATACTTCCGGAACCACGGGCTTGCCAAAAGGAGCCATGGTCAGCCACAAGGCCCTTGTGGCCATTGCAAATGCCTGGCGTGATGTCGATCACTGGTCTGACAACGATCGCTATGTCTCATTTATCCCCCCGGGTTGGATTGCCGAACAAGCCGTGGGCGTAGCCGGTCAATTGGTCTCAGGAATGGAGGTCAATTTTCCTGAAGAACCGGAGACGGTTCAAGAGAATATTCGAGAGATCGGTCCAAGCATCCTTTTTTTCGCTCCTCGCTTATGGGAGAACATCAATCGAATGGTCCAGGCGAAGATCACCGATACATCAGCCATGAGAAGATGGATTTATCACTTTTTCTTGCCCATCGGTTATAAAACAGCGGAATTTCGTTCATCTAAAAAAGGATTGAACCTATTCTGGAGGTTTTCTAATTACGTCGCCCATGTGTTTCTTTTTCACTCTCTCAAGGATCGGGTGGGTCTTTCCCGGATTCGATGCGCCTATACAGCGGGAAGCGCCGTCAGTCCGGAGATCCTTAACTATTTTCAGGCGATTGGCGTAAATATTAAGCAACTCTATGGCGGATCGGAGCAGGGACTGGTGACGATTCATCTCGATGGCGAGATCAAATATGAAACGTGCGGCCCCCCCATGCCGGGCGTGAAGGTCCGTCTCTCTCCTGAGGGTGAAATATTGGTGAAGGGCGATAATATCTTCTCAGGATATTACAAAAATCTCGAAGCCACTCAAGAGAAGATTCGTGATGGCTGGTATTATACCGGCGATTTCGGTCACATCGATGATGACCGCCATCTCGTCGTCATTGATCGCATGGAGGATCTCAAAGAATTAAAAGGCGGTCGAAAGTTTTCACCCCAGTTCGCTGAGATCCGTTTGAGGTTCTGCCCGTATATCAAGGATGCCCTGGTCATTGGAGGCGAGGATAAGGATTATGTGACCGCCATCATCAACATCGATTTAGATAACGTTGGCCGGTGGGCCGAAGCCAGACGCATCCCATACACCACCTTCACGGATCTCTCTCAAAAAGTTAAAGTCATTGAATTGGTCAAAAAGGATATTCAGCGGATCAACAAGTTTCTGCCGGAGTGGTCCAGGATCAGGAAATTCGTCAATCTCCACAAGGAATTTGACGCAGATGAGGCCGAACTGACACGAACCAGGAAATTGAGAAGAACCTTTGTTGAAAGCCGTTATAGCGATTTGATCACTGCGCTCTATGGAAAAGATCGGGAATATAACGTGGAAGCTTCCATCACCTACCGGGATGGGAGAAAAGGGGTGATGAAAACAGCCATCCAGATTAATCCGGTGGAGGAGGTTTAGTGAAAGATTTTCTTCAACTCGCCATTCCAGGATTGATGATCGGGGGTCTCTATTCATTGGTGGCGGCCGCGATCGTATTGGTCTATAAATCGACCCGAGTCGTGAGCTTAGCCCATGGGCAACTTTTGGCTTTCGGAGGACTCTTCTTCTGGATCGGTCTCGTGGTACTACATCTTCCTCTTCCGATCAGCATCCTGATGGCGCTCGTTTGTTCCACGGTCATGGGCTGGTTAGTGGAGCGCATTACCCTCCGCCCTTTGATCGGGCAGCCTCTGATTTCCGCCTTTTTAATGACCTTTGCCATCTTCATGGCTTTGGACGGAGTGTTTCAACTTATTCTCAAGGGAGAATCGAAAACCTACGCCACGCTCTTATCCATTGGGGAGTTTGAATTGGTGGGCGTGCCCATTCGGTTCGTTCAGTTGATTAGTTTTGGTGTGGTCCTATTCGTTTTTCTCCTCCTGGCCCTCTTTTTTCGATTCACAAGGACTGGATTGGGAATGAGAGCGACGGCAGAGGATCATCAACTCTCACAGAGCACAGGCATCAATGTCAGGACGATTTTCTCTCTCATCTGGATCATCTCCGCCATCGTCGCCTCGGTGGCTGGTATGGGAACGGCCTACGTCATGGATATCCACTTTCCCCTCCCCTATATCGGCATCAAAGGATTGATCGTCGCTCTGTTCGGAGGGCTGGATTCTCTACCGGGCGCTCTGCTGGCCGGGCTCATACTTGGGATACTCGAGAATCTCATTGCGGGCTATCTCGACCCCCTGGTGGGAGGCGGTCTTAAAGATGTTGCAGCCTATGCACTGCTGCTTATTGTTTTATTGGTAAAACCTTATGGTCTGTTCGGATTGAAGAGAATTGAAAGAGTATAAATTATAAAAATTAGAATATGGTTCTTCGTAAAGCGTGAGGCGTAAGTCGCAAGAGGGTTTACACCTTACCCCTAACGCCTTACTCCTTACGAATTAGGAATTTCGAATTTCGGATTTATGGGGTTGAAGGATGAGGCCTTGCGGGACGTTTGATGAGCGTTATGGCCAGGACATGGCCATCTTAAGAATTAAGAGGCATTGGGGACTTTTGATCGGGGCATTAGTTTTCCTTTATCTCTTTCCCCTCTTTGGATCTTATTATTTCATCAGCCTGATCAATAGTCTCTGTATTGGCATCATTATCGTTCTCGGTCTTCAGATTGTCAGCGGTTACTGTGGTCAGATCTCTTTTGGGCAGGCGGCCTTCATGGCTGTCGGCGCTTATACTTCTGCTGTTCTGACTGCAAAGTTGGGCCTCTCCTTTTTTCTGGCTCTGCCCATTTCAGGAATCGTCGCAGGGTTGATTGGATTGGGGGGCGGCGCTCCTTCCCTTCGCATCAAAGGTTTTTATCTCGCTATGGCGACGATCGCGATTCATTTTGTGGTGATGTGGTTGATCCCTCACCTCGATATCACAGGAAAGACCCAGGGACTCCATCCCCCGGCGCCTCAGATTGGAAGTTTTGCTTTCGACAGTGATGAAAAAATTTACTATATCATTGTGACCGTGATGCTGCTGATGACTTATGGCGCCCGCAATATCGTCCGAACCCGTACCGGAAGGGCTTTCGTAGCCATTCGCGATAATGATCTGGCGGCCGAGGTAATGGGGATCGAACTCTATCGTTATAAACTTCTTGCCTTCTTCATCTCCTGCTTTTATGCGGGGATCGCTGGCTCTTTATGGGCGCACTGGATTCAAGTCGTTCACCCTGAGCAATTCACATTGCTCCATGCCCTGAATTATATCGGGATGCTCATCGTTGGGGGCGGAGGGAGCATTCCAGGAGTCTTTTTCGGAGTAATCTTCCTTCGCCTTTTGGACGAGGGGGTGATGTTTGCGGCTCCATGGCTGGCCGCCATCTTTCCATGGATAGGGATTCATCCGGCTGCATCCATGAGTGTCTCCGTATTTGGTATAGTCCTTATCATCTTTTTAATCTTTGAGCCGAGAGGACTGGCCCATCGCTGGGAAATCATCAAGTCTTCTTATCGTCTTTACCCATTTTCACACTAATCGCCAAAGGAGGTGAATGAATAAAAATTTTAAATTCCTGATCTGTAAGGAGTAATGCGCGAGGGGTAAGAGGTAAACTCTCTCGCGACTTGTGTTTCACGTTTTACGTATTGATCTTAAGTAAAAAAGAAAGGAGGCTATGATGATCAAGATATTGTGTGGAGTCCTAATGTTTATTTTCCTTTTCGTCATGGGAGTTCTTCAAAGTGGCGCAGCGGAGCAGTATGTTACCTACCTGAGTCTGGCGGATTACACCGCAGC
>DCUS01000123.1:0-4208 GCA_002327885.1 Syntrophaceae bacterium UBA2208 | reverse complement strand
GCTTTTGCCGCCACCGTGGACTGGCTCCTTGCAGATTGGAAGAAGAAGGGAAAAACAGGAATGCCCAAACTCGGTTTCATCTCCTGGGATAGCGCTTATGGCAAGGAACCTCTCCGAGGTGGAAAAGAGTATGCTGAGAAGATGGGAGTGGCTATGGCTCCGCCTGAGTTTTTCCCGCCAGGATCACTGGACCATACCGTTTATCTCAGTAGATTGGCGAAAGCAGAGGTCAATTATATTTTCGTCGGCGGGGTAGATCCCACACCGACCAACGTGATTCGAGATGCCCATAAATTGGGTTTAACCAAAACCATCCAGTTCTTCTGTGACTATTGGGGTCCTACCTCCCTCGGCACCCGACTCCATCCTGAAGCCCTGGAAGGAACAGTGATCGGCTCTTATTACCTCCGTGGGGACGATGCTAGAAAACATCCTTTGGCAAATCTTTGGACAAAGTATGGTCGAGGGAAATTAGAGGATATGAACGAAGTCTATACCATCGGGATGGCTTGGGCCATGACATTTGAGGCGGCTCTGAAAATTGCTTTAAAAGAAGTGGGTTATAAAAAGTTGGACGGAGAGGTCATCTACAAGACCTATCAAAAGCTGACGGGTGTTGAGAGGGCCGGGCTCCAAGGACCTTGTGCTTACAGTCCAACCTCACGCAGGGGAAGTTGGGAGCTCAAATTCTATCAGGTTCGATCAGGAAAGGTGGTTTCCATATCGGATTGGATAAAGGCTCCTGATGCGGTATCCCTTCACAAATTTTAAAGGGAAAGGGGGAAAATCGATGAATGCCTTCAGAAAGATAATCATTGTTCTCAGTCTTTTAACATTCCTTTTGCCTCTCATGGCCTGTAGCGCCCTGTTTCCACCTCCAAAGCCAAAAGCTACGGTGGCCGTCACTCCTGCGCGGGTGGAGTTGGCATTCCCGGGCATCCTGAAGGTTCCTATTGTGTTCACAGGGACAGGGTGGAAACCCAAAGAGATGGTGGTTGTGGATATGGTCCTCCCTCCGGGGGTGCAAATGCAAGGGGTCAAACCTGGAGAGGATGTTGGGATTGCCTATGGTGAGGCAGATGAGGCAGGCAGTTTCAAAGGCGAGGTTCCTGCTACCGCGAAATTAAACACCCTCTTTCGGGTGGGATGGACTCCTATTTTGTCTATCGATCCAAAAACCCTCAATCCCATTCCTCCTGGAATTTATACGATAAAAGCCTCCGGAACGGACTCGGAGATGGTGGTGACAACGACATTGGAGTTTGTGAAGCCTGTTCCTAAGCAGTAGGGGCGGTCCTCTGTGGCCGTTAGATAAGGGAGCCCGCCGAGAGGTTTCCCTACTTTCAGAAAGGTCATTACAAGGAGCGCCTGCCTGCCGGTAGGCAGGGAGCGACGAAGTAATCTCATGAGATGGCTTCGCTTTGCTCGCAATGACATCCTGAGGCAAGATAATATGCTTCGTCTCAACAACATCGAAGTCATCTATAGCGATGTGATTCTCGTCCTGAAAGGGGTCTCTCTGGAGGTGCCTGAGGGAAAGATCATTTCTTTGTTGGGCGCCAATGGCGCAGGGAAGACGACTACCCTGAAAGCCATCTCCGGTGTCCTCTATACAGAGTTGGGAAAGGTCACCGACGGAAGCATTGAGTTTGATGAATTGAGGATTGATGGGAAAGCGCCGGAAGAGATTGTCCAAATGGGAATTGTCCAGGTGATGGAGGGGCGCCGTCTTTTCGAACATCTTACCGTGGAAGAGAACCTCTGGGTGGGAGCCTATGCAAGAAATGATAAAGAAAATATTCTAAAAGACCTTGAACAGGTTTACCACTACTTTCCAAGGCTCAAAGACCTCGGGAGACAGGTGAGCGGTTATCTTTCCGGCGGAGAGAGACAGATGCTCGTGATGGGCCGTGCCCTGATGTCTCACCCAAAGGTAATGCTTCTCGATGAGCCTTCCCTCGGACTCAGCCCACTTCTTGTCAGAGATATTTTCGAAGTGATCAAAAAAATCAATCGTGAGGAAAAGACATCGATCCTCCTGGTAGAACAAAATGCAAAGATCGCTTTATCCACTTCGGATTATGGCTACATCATGGAGAACGGACGGGTCGTCCTGGATGGCCCGTCTCCCAAACTGAAAGAGAATGAGGATATCAAGGAGTTTTATCTTGGCCTCAGCCAGGTAGGAAAACGAAAAAGTTTTCGAGAGGTAAAGCACTATCGCAGAAGAAAAAGGTGGCTGTCTTAACCGGTATAATACCCCGTAACCGATGTATCTTAGAAGGGAGGAAAGTTAAAAATAATGACTTATGTAGATATGACCCCAAAAGACATGCAATCTCTACAGTTTTTCATTCATTAGCACTGTGACAACTGCCTCCGATATTGCCCGGAAGGCCTCGCTATTACATTTAATAATTAATAATTTCAATAGGTTACGAATTATCTTGCTATTTGGCTAAGAATAGCTTATTCTTAGCCAAATTCTTAGCTGCAGAGAGTATGATGGTCGCTCCAAAAAGGGGAAAACCGCAAAGAAACTCTAAACAACTTCTTTGCGGTTTTTTTATTAAAATCGCATCTGAAAACCCATTCCTGGGGACGGGGATGAAAGATGCGTCTGCTGAAAGCAGAAAAAATGAATCAGATGCTGAAACAAGTTCAGCATGACATGACAGTTTGGCTCTGGTCTTTTTGTCATCCCGAACTTGTTTCGGGATCTTGGTTTCGGGTTTTAGAATTTAGGTTTTAANNCTTGTAGGCGGGGTTCTTTACTATAACAAATTTACAATATGGAGAGAAATTTGAAAGAACGGGGTTCAGAAAAACCTTACCTGTTTGAACCGTACGAAGATCCTATTATTCTATCTGAAGAGTTGGATATCGACATACTCCCTGAATACCCTGAAATCGATGTGGAGCATGAAAATATTCAGCCCGCAGAAGAGGAGGAATCTGTCGAGGCCGGATATATGGGAATTTCCGTAAAGTGGATCGATCCGGTCCGGATTTATCTCAAGGAGATGGGGTCCTTTCCACTATTGACCCGTGAAGGAGAGGTGGAGGTGGCCAAGAGAATCGAGACCGGACAGCAGGAGGTTCTCTTTGTGGTGCTCAGTTGTCCCATCGCGGTCAAGGAAATCATCAATCTTGGAAAGGCTTTACGGGCTGAAAAGATTAAAATCAGTGAAATCACCAATGAGATTGAGCCTGAGGAAACCAATCTTAAGATAGAACGGCTCCAAAAAACAAGGGTCCTCGGCCTCATCCATCAAATTCAGAAAGGACAAAATAAAGTTCAATTTCTTCAAAAGAAATTGAAGGGCATGAAAAGGAAATCATCTATAGAAAAATTAGAGGGAGAAATCATTAAAAAACAGGCGGAAATGCTGAGCGCTTTTAAACGGATCAACTTAAGAACAGAGCAGATCAACAAAATCATTCAAAATCTGAGGCAGTGGAACTTTCTACTGGAAAAGGTAANNGGAGTGTGGCCTTTCTTCAGTATACCTGAAAGAAGCGCTCAGGGCGATCGATACGGGAGAAGCCAAAATCCAGGAGGCAAAGGCTGAATTGATCAAGGCCAATCTCAGATTAGTCATTTCAATTGCCAAGCGATATATGAATCGGGGGCTCCAGTTTCTGGATTTGATTCAAGAGGGAAATATGGGGTTAATGAAGGCGGTGGAGAAGTTCGAATATCAAAGAGGCTATAAGTTCGGCACCTATGCCACGTGGTGGGTTCGACAGGCCATTACAAGGGCCATCGCGGATCAAGCCCGAACGATACGCATCCCTGTCCATATGATAGAGGTCATCAACAAGTTGAACCGCACCTCTCGATCCCTTGTCCAGCAGATGGGAAGAGAACCTACTCTGGAAGAGATCGCTGAAAAAATGGGAGTGCCTCTTAATCACGTTCAAAAGATTTTGAAGGTCAGCAAAAAAACGATTTCTCTTGAAACCCCTGTCGGAGAGGAGGAGGACGGCCGTCTGGAGGATTTTATCGAGGATAAAGGATCCATCTCCCCTCAAGATGCGGCCATTCACTCTAATCTGGCAAAACAGACTCAAAAGGTCCTCTCGACACTGGATAAGCGGGAGGAAAAGATTCTTAGGATGCGGTTTGGGATCGGAGAGAAACAAGACCATACCCTTGAGGAGGTAGGACAGGATTTCAACGTAACACGGGAACGGATCCGCCAAAT
>DCUS01000159.1:1425-17897 GCA_002327885.1 Syntrophaceae bacterium UBA2208 | reverse complement strand
CTGGCCATTTGAAAGAAAACTGATCCCCTGGATATTATGGAATTTCCCATCGTTTTTCTGTAAGGCAGTCGCTAATTCGAAGAAGGTTATCTCCCCTTCTCCATGGACGATGAAATCGACTCTTTTGGTCGAAAGGATTCCTTTATCCACATAGCCAGGATGGGGACCTCCCATTACGACCGTGCAACCACTCGCCTTGGCTCTCTTGGCTAATTGAAGGGCCTGCTGATGACGCGTGGTATCCGTTGAAATACCGACAATGTCATATTCCTTAAAAACGATGTCTCCCTTCTCCTTGCGGNNGGTGGAAAGAGAACTCCTGTTGCTTTAAGAGTTCCCGTTGGAGCAGGATTGATCAGAAGAATTTTCATTGAAAAAACCCTTCAATGATTCTTAAATTAACACCGATGATAGGGCTCTTTTTGAGGAATTTTCTCTGCCAGATGGGTGAAAAGAATTAAGCTTTCTGTGGAGGCGTTCACCAAAAGAGAAAGGGCGCTCGTTGTAAATATTTCGATAGAACATCGCTTCGCCCGCTGGTAACAATCCATCCTATTCCCCAACCAAACAGACTCTCAAGAAATATTTTACAAACCAACCAAGTGTCGGCCACAGGCCTGAAATGGCTGGAACCCGTTCTATCGGCACGTTGTGTTTTGATAGGAACAGATATCACACTAAACCCTTTTTTGCAAGCGTTGGTCAGGAGTTCCCGGCAATTCAGACGCTGAACTTCAGACCTTACACCTCAGGCTTCTTTAATTTAGGAGAGCGCAAATCGCCAGCAGTGTCTCAGAGATTTAATTCTTATTATTACACTTGCTCCATAAATCTGGTATAATGCGGCTTTGTTTGCTATTTCAATCCCTTTATTTTTTGAAGAAGAAGCATGAAGTACGATGTCATTGTTATTGGGGCTGGGATGGGAGGACTGACCTGCGGCACCCTTTTGGCTAAGGAGGGGCTCAGGGTACTGATCTGTGAGCAATCCTCAAAACCTGGCGGCTACTGTGTGAATTTCAGACGAAATGGGTTTACCTTCGCACCCGCTGTCCATTACTTCAATGAATTTGGCCCCAATGGTCCGATGCAAGAGGCCTTCCAGACTTTGGGCCTACCTCCTGAGATCGAATTTTGTCCGCAGGACCCACAGCGCCGAATAATTACCCCTCATTTTCATCTCACCCTCTCCGCTGATATTGATCGGTTCGAAAGGGACTTAATCCACCTCTTTCCCAAGGAGAGGCTGTCCATCCATGCATACTTAGATGAATTGAAGAGGCTGGTTAAGAACATTGAGGGCCTTTCTATCAAATCTCTTGACCTCATCAGCCTCAAAGAGAAGTCTCAGCTATTATATAAATTTATCAAGAGACCTCACCTACTCCGGTATCGTAGCAAAACGAGCCAAAAAGTCTTGGACTCTTTTTTTAAAGACCCTCTCTTAAAATACCTCCTCTCCTTTGGTGCACGCAAGGGCTCCTCGATCTTTTCTTGTGCAAGTCCTATCATGTGGGCCATAAAGGGGAATTTTTATTACATCAAAGACAAAGAAGTAGAGGCCTTGCCTCAGCTTTTTCTCAGATATTATAAGACTTACGGCGGGGAGATTTCCTTTAACACCCCTGTAAAGAAGATCGTCATTGAGGAGGGGAAGACCCGGGGAGTCCAGATTGAGGGAGGAGAGGAGATCCAATCCAGATATGTTATCTCTAATGGGGATAGTCACTCAACTTTCCAGCACCTAATCGGTAATCATCTATTACCTGATCGGTTCGTAAGGAAGCTCCAAAAAAGAGAGAGCTCAGCGCCGATCTTTACCCTCTATTTAGGTGTAGATCTCGATCTGACACAGATGGGCTTTGATGGAGCGCTGATCCATTACTACCACACAATTCGTAAAAACCCATGGGAGGAAATAGACGAAGGGGGATTTGACATCGAAAAGGAGAGGATGACGATCCGTATGGATAGTATAAAGAACCCGATGCTTGCCCCAATAGGCAAGCATACCGTCGCCATCGCTGCTTTTACCCCTTACGAACTCTTTACCGATGGGGGCCACACAAGTCCCCATTATGCAGAGGTAAAGGAAGAGATAGTCCAAAAGATCATTGGCATCACGGAAAAGGTGATCCCTGGCCTGTCCAATCATATCATCGTTCGGGATGCCTCAACACCTTTAACCTACGAGAGAACGACATTAAACAGGCACGGCGCTACCATGGGTTGGTACCTATCGGCAAAAGAATTGACAAAGATTCGTAGTCAGAAAACACCCATTGCCAATCTTTACCAGGCAGGCCACTGGACCTTCCCGGGTGGAGGTATACCAATGGTGATCATCTCCGGGATCAATGCAGCTAAACTTGTTCTGAAGAGTATGAAGAAATTCACATAGAAGGGAACTTTTTTCCTTCTTTGTCCATTCCTTTATTTTCCTACATTGTGTATAAAAATTTGCATTATCCTATCGCTTTTTTATCTGATAGACGACATAAAATCTCCGTAAAATAGCCAAGACGGATGTCCTCTTGTTATACCCGCCTTCTAAAAGAAGAAGGTATTGTAGCGCAAGAGGACGGAGGAGTGGTTTGGAAAATGGAAACAGACATGGCAAAATTGACTTGGGTCTTGATTTAAAGATATGCTAAAAGAAAGAATTTTGAAAGAAGGGCTAACATGGGTCTTAAAAGAGGGATTTGGATAATTTTAGGTTTTTTATTTGCAGCGATACTCTTAATCACCGGAACTTTTGCCTTTCCGGCAGACAGAGATGGAAAGAGGATGGAAATGAAGAAATTATTTCCACTAAAAATTGGAAGTTATCAATCCGATGGAAACGATGAATTTTATGATCGACAGACAACCTTTCGCTATATGAACGGTGCCGCGGAACTTTATCGTTCTTACGGGTTCAAACTTTTGATGGTGCGCCATTATGTGAAAGCGGATCACCCTCCCATGATTGTCGAAGCCTTTGATATGGGCTCTTCGGAAGACGCCTTCGGCGTCTTTTCTTACGAGACGGGAGACGAGGAGGTGGGGATCGGTCAGGGATCAGATTTTGGAGGAGGGCTTCTGAGATTCTGGAAGGGGAGGTTCTTTCTCAATGTCTATGCAGAACAAGAGGCGCCCTCGACGAAAGGAGATGTTTTGGATTTGGGAAGAGCCCTTGCTGATTTCATTAAACAGGAAGGGAAAAAGCCCAAACTGATCAACTTCCTGCCGAAAGAAGGTCTCATCGAGAGGAATATTCGTTATTTCCATCATCATCAGAGTTTAAACTATCATTGCTTTGTCTCCCATCAGAACATCCTGCGCCTGGGAGAACGAACCCATGCTTTGCTTTCCACCTATGACTCACAGACGGAAGGAAAGGCCTTTCTTCTTTTGATCCAATATCCCTCCCAGACACTGGCAAAAGAAGGACTTCGAAGTTTCATCAAAGCTTATATGCCCGAGTCTTTATCTTCAAAAGCGATCAAAACGGAAAACGGGAAATGGACGACCACTCAGTTCCATCAGAAGCACATAGTCGTCGTTTTTGATGCGTCCTCTGAGGAAAGAGGAGAAGGCTTGATCCATGCGACCATAAAAAATTTGCGGGAGGGAAAATGAACAGGAAAAGTAAAGTGATCACACGAAGGGATTTTCTTCGAGGAACAGCTTATACGGCTTTTGCCGCCTCAATGGGGTTAGGTTTATCCAATACAAAGGATGTCAGAGCAGAAGAGCGGGTGAAGGTGGTGCTTGTCCGTGATGAAAAGGTCATTGACCAACAGGGTCGTATCAATTCGGGAATCCTTCAAAAAATGCTTGACCAAGGGGTGAGCTCTCTAATGGAAGAGGAAACCCCTCTTCAAGCCTGGAAAAAATTGATCAGACCGACTGATATCCTGGGCATCAAAAGCAATGCCTGGCATCCCCTCCCTACTCCTGAAGAATTGGAAGCCGCTATTGAGAAAAGGGTTCTGGAGGTGGGAGTTCCGAAGAAAAACGTCAGCATTGATGACCGGGGTGTGCTGAATAATAAAGTCTTTCTTTCCTCGACCGCCCTGATGAATGCGCGTCCCTTGAGGACGCATCATTGGGCTGGCATCGGGGGCTGTATCAAGAACTATATTATGTTCACTTCCACACCGTGGCTTTATCACCCCGATGCTTGTGCCTCTCTGGCATCGATATGGAGCAAACCCATGCTGAAGGGGAAGACGCGTCTCAATATATTAAGTGTGATTCGAACCCAATTCTATGGCCGAGGGGCCCATTTCTTCGACCGAAGATTCGTCTCCGATTACAAGGGCCTTCTTATCGGAAGGGACCCTGTGGCACTCGATGCCATCGGCGCCCGCCTTTTACAACTTCAGCGGGTCGCCCATTTCGGGGAGGACCGGCCCCTGGAGGTCACTCCTAACCATATCTTTGTGGCCGATGAAAAATATAAACTCGGGGTGAGCGATCTTCGCCGTATCGAGTTGGTCAAATTGGGCTGGATGGAAGGGGCTTTGATTTAAGTTGGACGGGAAGGATCGAGTAGTTTTTTTTCGCTCATCCTTCTTTAATGTACTTCTCAGGGTTCTCCATGAAGCTTTTGTAAACCTGGTAATGCTCTGTCTCCTCATATTGAACCGTTTTCACCGGCGTGTGATCAAAGCTGTAAATCACGGATCCGGGACATGCCAGAAGAATTGGAGAATGGGTGGCAATGATGAATTGCGCATGTCCCAGAGCACGGGTCTCCTGGAGAAGTCTCAGGAGTTCGATCTGGCTTCTGGGTGAAAGGGCCGTCTCAGGCTCATCCAGAAGATAAAGTCCTTTAATTTTATAACGAGCCCTGAAAAAGGACATGATGGACTGGCCATGGGATTGAGTCAATAGTGATTTGCCGCCAAAATAATCGATCTGTCCCGGATTGTCTGCTTCCCACATATCCACCAGTTGAGCAAAATTCCGAAAGATCTGAGACGAGAAAAAGGAACCCGGAACCACGCCATCGGTCCATTCGACCTGAAGGTAGTGGAACAACTTCTGTTCATAGGGATTCGGCTCACTCCGCGTACAATCCATTCCGCTCCAGATATGGATCTGACACCTTCTTGCGAGAGCCTCCAATAAAGTCGTTTTCCCTGATCCATTCTCTCCGATAAAAAAGGTGACCGGAGAGGAAAATAAGATGCTTCGAGTTTGTTGAAGCACATCGATCTTGAAGGGATAATGACTCCTTGTCGGGTATTGGTCGGATAACAATTTAACTTCTTTCAGGTGTATCAAGAGAGCGCCTCCCGGGTCCTACATTTTTCCTCCAACGCAACAGCTAAATCTGGTTTATCGGTGATGATGGCACAAACCCTTCTATCATGAAACAATCTCTCCATCATTTTTTCATCATTCACTGTCCAGACGATGACGGGTTGACGACTTCTTTGGGCTCTTTCTAAAAAGCCGGCCCTCAACAGTCTCCAGTGGGCGACCAGAAAATCGGCTTTTGCTTTTTTATATCTCTTCACAGGAAAAAACTCAGAAATTCTCGTCCATAAGGCTGCTCTGGATTTTCCTAACAGTAAACCAACTTTAATATCGGGATCATTCTCTTTAATGGCCTTCAAAGAGGAGTCACTGAATGAGGTGATGATGAATTGATCTTTTTTAATATACTTCAATAATAGTTCGACAATTTCTTTCTCGTAGCCTTCTTCCTTTAATTCGACATCAAGCTTTATCCTTCCCCGCGCCCATTTCAAAACGTCTTCAACCTCAGGGAGGACAAATCTTTCCTTTCGAGCCATTTTACTGACCTTTTCATGGGTCAACTCTTGAATGGGTTTGCCTTGAATGGAATCATCGTGATGGACAATATAAACGTTATCTTTTGTTCTCCTTACATCGAATTCGATCATGTCGGCACCGAAAGCCATTGCTTTCTTAAATGACTCCATCGTATTTTCTTTTGCATCGTTTGGAGCTCCCCGGTGAGCGATGATCAATGTTTTTGTTATTTTTGTCCCTCCTTTTACGATCGTTCCCTATCTCTCCGGTATCCATTTTCAAATATGACGATCAACTGTTGATCTCCGATTGCAAAAGCTTCCTCGACAATTCCTTTCACTTTCATTTTTGATCCGATCTTCGGCAGGGGTTTTTCTGTCACGATAGTGACCTCTCCTGTGCGGTCTCTCAAAACAAAGTATTTGATAATAATAAGACTGAATACTCGAGTTACCTCCCCAGAGACAGTCACGGTTTTTCCGGCATAATTCCTCGGGTTTTCCAATATCTTTTGGATGGGAGTGGTGAATAGGTTGTTACAGCCGTACAGGAACAAAGTCAAAAATAAAACCGACAAAACCATTCTTGGAATCTTGTTTTTGATCAACGATCAGCCCTTTCTTGCCATTGGATGGTTATGACAGGTTAACACTAACATATCCCACTCTCAAATCAATAATCATTATCGCCAATGCGAATGAATTGAGACAAGTAGCCAGAACTTTAGGATTTTATAATCCAAATTTTTTAAATTCTTTTGCAAGTTCTACGTAGAAGTTGCTGCCGGATAATATCCGCTCCAATTCCTGGTCATTGAGAGCTCTTACAACTCTCACTGGAATTCCTATAGCCAGAGATCTTGTCGGAACTTTAAAATGATCCCTTACCATCGAATAGGCACCGATCATACAAAAATCGTCAATTTCTGATTGATTATTCAGTACGGCATGCATCCCGATCAAGACCTGGTTTCCGATTCGGGCACAGTGGATCATGGAACCATGAGCGATCGTCACATGGTTTCCGATGGCAACATCCGAAAATCCTGCATGCACAACACAATTGTCCTGAATATTAGAATCGGATCCGATTTGGATCCGGAATTGATCCGCTCTTAAAACCGCTCCTGGCCAAACGCTTGAGTTCTCGCCAATTTCCACATCCCCAACCACATAAGCCGCCTCACTCACAAAAGCAGACTCAGCAATCTTCGGCTTCCTCTCTCCCAGCTCTCTAATCATGGCAATCTTCTCCATTTTTATCCTTTGTCACACAGAGTCAATATACCAAATCCATCAAGGATTGAATAGTCCTTTTTCCACATCTCCATCGCTCGCCATCTGCACTTTTTTATCGACGTGCCCATGATTCATGCACATCAAAAAATCCTTTTGCAAAATCATTTAAACTATGATATCATTTTGATATCAAAAAGGAGGGGCGACCATGGCAAATGTTTTGATAAGAAATATCTCTGAGGAGGTTCTGGATAGGTTCAAAAACATGGCAAAGAGCCACGGAAGGTCGCTTCAACAAGAGCTCAGAATAGTCCTCGAGAAAACAGTGGACCAATCCTCTCCTGACATTTTCCAAAAGGCGTCAGACCTCAGGAGAAAACTTCGGAAGAAGACCATTCGTTTCACTGACAGCGCAAGGTTGCTCAGGAAGGACAGGGCTCGATGAATCTTGTGGTGGACGCAAGTGTTTTAATCAAATTCTATGTTCCCGAGATCCTCTCGGATAGGGCGGAGCGATTATTGGCCAAGGTGGAGCAGCAGGATATCGACTTGTTGGCGCCGGACTTGATCTGTCTTGAAGCAGGGAACATACTCTGGAAAAAGCAGCGCCTGAAAGAACTGACCCGTTCCGAGGTTGAAGAAATCACCGAGGCCATTCTATCGCTACCCTTAAAGATAGAAGCCTCAAAATCCCTGTTGCCATTGGCTGTAAACATAGCCATCGCATACGGGATTACCGTTTATGACGCTTCATATCTCAGCCTGGCAAAAGTTTATGAGACGACATTGATGACTGCCGACCGAAAGCNNCTCTGTTACATGGCTGGGCAGCTATAAATAATTTTTTACATAAAAATACTCTGACCGATAGATTTCCTGGAAACGGTGAAGGAAAAGATTTGAAGAGTCCCGTACGAAAAGGAAAGGAGATTCGATGCCCTTGAATCTGGGTATATTTTTTAAAAAATGCAATCCAATAACAACTTGTTTTAGAACCTACCAAGGCGCCACGTATTATTGAGATTTTGGATGTAAGTGCCTCAGAAAAAGAGGGATGCCCATAAACACCTTGAATCCAATCTGCCCGCGGATAGACTACTGGTTTTATGCCCAAATTATTATTAGCTTTCTCAACAAAATCAGGTTTTAATGCAATAGCACATCCTCACAATGCCATCATAGTCAATACCAATGCTATCATCTTTTTGATTTTCCTTTCTTCTTTCTATGGAGTAGGTTAGATATCTCGGTTGACATTTAATGGCCGTAGTGTTAGGGGAGATAAAGCCCCAGTGCGCTTTTACGAGCTTCGAGGGACAAGGGGAAAATATGCGTTTTTCTATTCAGAAGGACTTATTCGATATCCTGCCTGATCTTACCATCGGGATGGTGGTGGCGAAGGGGGTGGACAATACTCATCCCTCCCAAGAGATTGATGACCTTCTCACCCACACCGTTGAAGGGGTGAAGAAAAGTTTCATCGGTGACAAAGCCCAAGAGCATCCGAGAATCAAACCCTGGAGAACGGCCTTTACCAAATTGGGTATTTCCGGAAGTAAGTTTCCAAGTTCCATTGAATCCATGGCGAGGAGGGTTCTAAAAGGAGATCCCTTTCCAAAAATCAACCCTCTGGTTGATCTTTATAACAGCGTCTCATTAAGATTTTTAGTTCCCATGGGAGGCCATAATCTGGATACCCTTGAGGGAAATATCCATCTTCGATTTACAGAGGGATGGGAGCCCTTCACTGCCATGGGCGGCGGAGAAATGGTCACCGTGCCAAAAGGGGAACTAGTCTATTGTGATGACCTGGAGGTGTTGACCCGAAACTGGGTATGGCGTCAGTGTGAGAAGGATAAAGCCACTGAGAAAACAAAAAATATCTTCATCCCCATCGATGTCTTAGGGGAAGTGGGAAGAGAGCGAGCGGATGAAATCATTCTGGAACTCTCTCAATTGATCCCGAGATATTTAGGGGGCACCCTCTTTTCAGCCATTCTCACCAGCGAAAAACCTTCGATTGAATTTCAGATTTAAAATAAGGAAGGCAAAAGCAAAACGTGATGACAAAAATAAAAGGGGAAGATTTTGACTCTCCCCCTTTTAAAATTTTTCTCTTTCCTCCAGAGGATAGTTATGTTTCTTTAACGAGGTGCGTGATTAGTAACCTTTCTTCTGAATCTCGGCTAAGCCTTCATCCACTGTGAAAACGGCGCCGCATTTTGGACATTTAATCTTTGCGTCCTTCTGGACTCCTGCACACCCGAAAGAAAAAACTGCTAAAATCGCCAATGCCAAAAAGATGCTTACCCACTTCCTCATCAACCCTCACCTCCTTTCATGATATTTCTGGGAAACCCCAAGGGAAAATATAGTATAGATGAAACGGATAACAAAAATCCTTTTCCATGTCAAGTAAAAAATAACATCAAAAAATAAATATTTTTTTATCCGTTGACCAACCCCATTTACTTCTTTTTCTTCGGTTTTGCCTTCTTTGTCGCTTTTTTCGCTTTAGGGTGTTTCATCCCGCACGCCATTTTCTTGCCACCTCCCTCGTATTTTTATTCTATTGATTTATTTATCCCTTTTAATTTAATATTTGTCAAGAGTTTTCTTGGTGTGTTTTGAAAACCTTTGATATGCTTTTTTATTCATTTTTTTATTAGAAGGTTTTTCATCGGTTGGGTTTTAATTTAGAATTCACAAGGATGGGAAATGGTCTCAAGATGGACGAAGCCCCCTTTTCCAAAGGGAACGTATTATTTTTCAGGGAATGAAGCGGCGGGCGAAGGGGCGATGGCAGCGGGGTGTCGGTTTTATGCGGGCTATCCCATCACTCCGTCGAGTGAGCTGATGGAGCGGATGGCTTTTCGATTGAGAGAGGTGGGAGGGGTTTTCATTCAGATGGAGGATGAGATCGCATCCATCTCAGCAGTCATCGGGGCTTCCTGGGCAGGCGCCAAAGCCATGACGGCTACCTCAGGGCCTGGATTCAGTTTGATGCAGGAATCCATTGGATATGCCGCTTTTACCGAGACCCCCTGTGTGATCGTTGATGTCCAGCGGGCAGGTCCCTGTACGGGGCAGGCGACGCGGGTTGGCAGCGGGGACATCATGCAGGCCAAATGGGGTTCCCATGGGGACTACCAGGTGATAGCCCTCTCTCCCTGGTCTGTTCAGGAGATGTATGAACTCACCCTCCTCGGTTTTAATTTGAGTGAGCGTTATCGAGTTCCCACGCTGGTGATGGCTGATGAGGCCGTGGGACATCTGAGAGAGAATCTCACCATCCGCGAAAAGGTGGAGGTCTGGGAGAGAGAGAAGAAGAGAGGAGGCTGTCCATTTGGGACAGAGGAGCAGGGGGACGTCCCTCCGATGCCTGCTTTTGGGGAGGGGGAACGGCTTCTGGTCACAGGCTCCACTCATGATGCTTTTGGTTTTCGAAAAACCGATGATCCCGAGGCCCATGCCAGATTGGTGGATCGAATCAATCAAAAGATTTTGAAAAACCGAAGCAGGATGGTTGAGACCGAGGACTATTTTTTAGAGGACTCTGAGAAGGCGGTCGTTGCCTATGGATTCACAGCACGAACCAGCCTCTATGCGGTGAATCATCTAAGAAAAGAGGGAATGAAGATCGGGATGTTGAGGCTCAAAACGCTCTGGCCATTTCCGGAAGAGGCGGTTACAGCGTTGGGGAAAAGGGTTAAAAAAGTGATCGTCCCGGAAATGAACCTGGGGCAGGTGGCCGGTGAAGTGAAAAAATTCTGCTCCTGCGATGTGATTTCTTTTAACCAGACCAATGGAGAGGTCATCCGGCCAGAAACAATGATTGAGGTGCTAAAGAAGATATAATCGTAAGGCGCGAGGGGTCAATCCGTTTACGCCCTACACCGTACCTTTAACGGGTGATGAGGTTAAGCGATGGTTCGTGCTTTAGAAAAATATATTCGACCGGGGGTGAAGGCGACCCCTTTTTGCCCGGGATGCGGCCATGGGATTTTGATGAACTGTATTTTGAGGGCGATGGATGAATTAAAAATGGATATGAGGAAGATGCTGTTTGTCTCCGGCATCGGTTGCGCGGCCTGGATTCCGAGCCCCCACTTCAATGGAGACACGCTTCACACCCTTCATGGAAGGGCATTGGCCTTTGCAACAGGAGCGAAACTTTTTAATCCTGAGCTCTGTGTGATGGTCGTCAGCGGTGACGGCGATCTCTCTTCAATCGGCGGAAACCATCTCATCCATGCGGCCAGGAGAAATATCGATCTCAAAGTCATTTGCGCCAATAACATGATTTATGGCATGACGGGAGGGCAGGCTGCCTCCACGACACCCCGAGGATCCAAGACCTCTACGACTGCCGAGGGAAATCCCTATCGTCCTTTTGATCTGTGCAAATTGGTGGAAGCGGCTGGAGCGACCTATGTGGCCCGGTACTCAGTGACCCAACCTGTTTCTCTCATCCACGCCATTCAAAAGGCCATCCTTCATCAGGGATTCTCCTTCATCGAAGTCCTCTCTCCCTGTCCCACACAATTTGGAAGGAGAAATCTTTTAGATCGGCCAGAGGAGATGATTCAAGACCTCATCCGGCGATGTGTTTCGGAACAAGAGGCGGAAGGATTGACCGAGGAAGAGCGGGCAGAGAAAATCATCACCGGAGAATTTTAATCATGACAGAAATCAGACAGGTTCGTCTGAGCGGTTTGGGAGGTCAGGGGGTTGTCTTAGCCGGCCTTCTACTCGGTCAGGCAGGAGTCATCGAAGGGAAATACATTACGGGGTCGAATTCCTATGGCGCCCAAGCAAGGGGTTCTGGATGCAAATCCGAAATTATATTTTCGGATGGTCCGATCAGCTTTCCTCATCTCATCACGGCAGACATTTTGGTTGCCCTATCACAGGGAGCCTACCAAATCTATGGTGAAGATGTGAAAGCATCCGGTCTCATTCTCTATGACCAGGGACTGGTGACCCCAAATGAGAAATTAAACGCTAAACAGTTGGGGGTCCCTGCCACGGAGATTTCGGTAAAGAAATTGAAAAACAAACAGGTGGCCAACATAGTGATTCTGGGGGCCCTCGTGGAAACCACTCACCTTGTCTCACCCAGGGCCATCCAAAAAGCCATTGCCCTGCATATCCACAAAAGGTTCCGGGAACTCAATCTCAAAGCCTTTCGTATCGGAATAGGGGTTGGAAAGCAGATCAATGCCTGAAGGAAGAACACACAAACCGGTGATCCAACCGGATCGCTGTCAGTCCTGTGAAGTTTGTATCAGGGGATGTCCTGCTGAATTGATTCCGGAATACCGGGAGGAGGAGAAAAGCCTCCGCGGGGCCCTCTACCGGGGAAAGCTTTACGAAAAACCGTTAAAGGACCAAGTGATTCTTCCTCCTTGTCAGGAGGCCTGTCCCATTCATCAGGATACAAGAGGATACGTCTCTTTGATTGCCGGGGGGAAATTTAAAGAGGCATTGGAGATCATTCGAAAAGTCAATCCCCTCCCTGCAGTCTGTGGATTTATCTGTCATCACCCGTGTGAAGAGGCCTGCCTAAGAGAAAGAGTCGATCATCCGATTCCCATTCGGCTCCTGAAACGATTCGTCGCTGAATATGAACGAAGGGGAGGAGGAATTAAAAGGAGAGCAGCAAAAAAGAGAAGGGAGAGGGTATTAGTGGTCGGCTCTGGCCCGGCAGGGCTGGCGGCGGCCAATGATCTGGCTCTCCTGGGTTTTAATGTGACGGTCTTTGAAGCCCTTCCCATCCTGGGAGGGATGTTGGCGGTAGGGATACCGGAGTTTCGATTGCCCAGAGAAATCCTTCAATGGGAGATTGAAGAGATCAAAGAAATGGGCGTTGAGATGAAGACCCGTCATCCTTTTCATCTTAATGGGGACAGAAAAACGTTTCAGAAACTTGGTTTCCGGGCCGTCTTTCTTTCCATCGGGGCCCATCGGAGTGAAAGATTAAACATTCCTGGGGAACGACTTCAAGGGGTCTCCCATGGGGTGGAGTTCTTAAGGGATATCCACTTGGGAAAGAGTCTAAAGATTGGGGAAAAGACGGCTGTCATCGGGGGGGGAAATGTGGCCATTGATGCGGCTCGATCAGCGATTCGATTGGGTTCGCAATCCGTCGAGGTCTATTATCGAAGATCGAGAAAGGAGATGCCCGCACTCCCTGAAGAGGTGGAGGAGGCCATCCGTGAAGGAGTGAAAATCCATTTTCTTTCCTCCCCTGTTAAAATTATCGAGAGGGGTAAGAAAGCGGTTGGTCTGGAATGCATGAGGATGAAGTTGGGCGAACCTGATCAAAAGGGAAGAAGGAAACCGATTCCCATCGAAGGTTCAACTTATAAAGTGGCTGCAGAAACGATCATTGCCGCCATTGGCCAAAGAGTGGATCGAAAAACTTTGAAGGGATTGGATATCAATCAGGATGGAACCCTTCGAGTCGATCCGAAAACGAATGAGACCAGTATCAAAGGCGTGTTTGCAGGCGGAGATGTCGTGACCGGGCCGGGATGGGCGATCGATGCCATTGCGGCAGGAAAGAAATCGGCAGAATCGATCGATCGATATCTCTCATAGGAGTCGAATGGTTTAATAGTCCTATAGTCTCATTGTCTTTTCTGCCTGCCGGAGGCAGAGACTATCCGACCAATTGACGATGTGACTGACATCACCGAACTGACAACTACAGGTATGATCAAAGAATGTAAAAAAGAAGTCCTTCGAAAAGTAAAGCGAAAAACCCCTCCAGTGAAAAAACGAAAGAAGGGATTTTCGCCGATTGAATCCGGTCTCATCAAGAAAGAGGCCCTCCAAGAGGCCCGGCGCTGCCTCAGTATAAGGGAATGCGAATCGTGCGAGATCTGTAGTCTCTTCTGTCCGGACCTCTGTATTACCCGGGACCCGAAGACCGGAGAGGTTCTGATCGATTTAGATTATTGTAAGGGGTGCGGTATCTGCGCAGCGGTTTGTCCGAAAGGGGCGATTCAAATGGTACTGGAGGAAGGGTGATGACAGAGAAAATCCGGATAGACATGAACTCTGATGTGGGGGAAAGTTTTGGGGTTTATAAATTAGGGCTGGATGAGGAGGTGATTCCCCACATCACCTCGGCGAATATTGCCTGTGGATTCCATGCCGGAGATCCCTCCGTGATGAAAAAAACCGTCACCCTGGCAAAAAAATATGGCGTCGAGGTGGGAGCCCATCCCGGGTTTCCAGATCTTATGGGTTTTGGACGAAGAAATGTCGATGCCACCCTTGAGGAGATTCAGGATTATGTCGTCTATCAAACAGGGGCTCTCATGGCCTTTGCCCTCTCACAAGGGCTGAGACTCCAGCATGTAAAACCTCATGGGAGTCTTTACAATATGGCTGTCGTGAATCCTAAAATATGGGAGGCCATTGCAGAGGGAGTGGCGAAGGTGGATCGAGAAATCATTCTCGTCGTCCTCGCTTCTTCGAATAGAGAGTCTCTTCTCGAGATTGGAAAACGTCATGGCATTCGCATCGCCTTGGAAGCCTTTCCGGATCGGGCCTACAACAAAGATGGCTCTCTGGTTTCCCGAAAAGAGAAAGGAGCCGTCATCCATGATCATGTGGCGGTTGCAAAAAGGGCCCTTAAAATGGCTCTGGAGGGAAAAGTCATTGCCATGGATGGGACAGAGATCGAACTGAAGGCCGACACGCTCTGCGTTCATGGCGATAATCCCGCTGCCGTCGAAATGGTAAAGAGGATTCGGCAAGAATTAAAGGACGCCGGAGTGGCTGTCATCTCAATGAAATGGTTTGTCTAAAGAACTCACTCTCAATGATCCACCCCGTACAAATGTGAGATGAGAATGGAAATTTTAAGGTTTATCATTTTTGTCTTTTCAACCTGCAATCTGCAATCGGCCATCTGCAATTTTTTTTAATATGGGTCTTTATTCGAAAACTCTCTACTTCCTGATGGGCGATCGGGGTCTACTCCTTGAATTTGGAGACGAAATCAGTCGCGAAATCAATGAGAAGGTGAAGAGGATGGCTCTGGCCATCCAGGCCGAGATATTGGAAGGCGTTATTGAAACGGTTCCGACCTACCGATCTTTACTTATTATTTATAATCCAACCGTTCTCCCCATCGAGGGCTTAAAGAAAAGATTGGAACTGATCGAGGAGGGGCTTCAACAAACTCCCCTGCCAGAGCCCAGTCTGATACATATCCCTGTCGTCTATGGGGGTATCCATGGCCCCGATTTGGAGGGGGTGGCGAAATATCACCGAATCTCACCGGAGGAAGTCATTCGACTCCATTGTAGCAAACCCTATCTCATCTATATGATCGGTTTCATGCCCGGATTCCCTTACATGGGAGAACTTCCGCAGGCATTGGTCACCCCCCGACTTAAAACACCAAGACTCATCGTACCCAAGGGCTCTGTCGCAATCGCGCAGAAGCAGACAGGAATCTACTCCATGGAAAGCCCGGGGGGTTGGCAGATCCTCGGGAGAACTCCAGTGGAACTCTTCTACCCTGAGAAAGACCCTCCCGCTCTACTTCGAATGGGAGGTTTCGCCCAATTCTACCCTGTGACGGAAAAGGAGTTTGAAAATTGGAGCGAGTAGAGGTTTTCGAAGTCCTTGAACCTGGTATTCTGACCACAATTCAGGATTTGGGTCGTTACGGGTTCAGCCAGGTCGGGGTTCCCCCTTCCGGGGCTTTGGATACCTTTGCCCTCCGGGTTGGCAATCTACTGGCTGGAAATAAAGGAAGAGAGGCCTGCCTCGAGATCACGCTCATGGGTTTTAAAATAAAGGCATTAAGAGAAGTCGTCATTGCCATCACGGGCGGAGATCTTTCTCCCGTATTGAACGAAGACCCCCTGGAGATGTGGAGAACCCATCTTTTAGTGGAAGGGGACATCATTCAATTCAAAAAAGTCAGGACAGGTTGCCGCGCTTATTTCACCGTGGGTGGGGGTTTTGCTGTTCCGAGAATTATGGGAAGTTCTTCAACTTATCTTTCAGGAAAATTCGGCGGTTTTGAAGGAAGGGCGTTGAGACGGGGAGATGTTCTTTTTGCTTTCGATATTCCATCTCCGTTAAATAAATTGGGTCTTCGATTTCCAGGCGATTGGCTTCCTCTTTGGAAGAAGGAGGCGGTGTTTCTCAGGGTGCTCCCCGGGCCTCAGGATCATCATTTTACCGAAAGAGGGTTTCAAATATTTTGTTCCTCATCCTATCGAGTTACTCCCCAATCCGACCGGATGGGTATTCGATTAGAAGGTCCTAAAATTGAAAGACGATCCGATGTGGAGGAATCGATCATTTCGGAAGGTCTGATATCAGGGGCGATCCAGGTCCCCGGCGATGGAAAACCCATCATCATTTTGACAGAGTTGGTCACCGGTGGATATACGAAGATCGCCACGATCATCTCTACGGATTTACAAAAGGTGG
>DCUS01000159.1:0-1406 GCA_002327885.1 Syntrophaceae bacterium UBA2208 | reverse complement strand
CAAAAACGTTAAGGGGGGAGCAAAATTATTCAACAGGCTTACCCGGGTCGATAGGAATTTCAAATTCCCAGAGATTGGCGCCGGAACCAAAATAGATCTTGTTGTTCAGTATTGCCATGCCGGAATGGATCGGAGAAGAGGGGTTCCCAACAGGCGAAACCCGGTCGTTCTTCGGATCAATGGAAAAGATTGTCTCCCTCGCCAGCCCATAAAGTTTTAAGTCTGGCCCAGGCTGGAGGGAGATTTCTCTCGGCTCTTTAAATCCGAGATCAAAAACCTTCTTGACTTCTCTTCGCTCTGAATCGAAGACAAATACCTTTTCATTATTCGTGATTCCATAAAGCATTCCATCCGCGGTGACCGCGAGAGAGAGAATGGTTTTGGCTTCCGGAACCGGGATCATCTCAAACACCTTCTTTTCCTCTTTGGGGTCCCAAAGAATCAGTCTCGCCTCTTTTTCGATCGCATGTGTTCCGGTTCCGCCTCGCACCGAACTTCCGCCTGCAATGAGATCGAATTTTTCGAGATAAGCGAGGGAAGCGATGCTCTGATTCCGGACAACGTGGCGATAGACTCTTCTCTCATTTTTTTTCGGATCATAAACGCTCAGGGCCCCCCCCAGATTTCCGTAATCAGGATAACTTCCAATATAGACTCTTCCATGGGGTCCTGCAATCAGGGCCCTCGGTCGATACTGCATCTCCCCGATGGGTCCCAGGTCTTTTGGATTCGAATCTTCCTGATCGCCAAATTTTAAAGGTTTCTTTGGGTCATAAACGGAAAGCCTGGCCTCCGGATAGGAGCACATATAGAGTTTACCCTCATAGGAGCCCATCGAATAAATCTCTCCATTCGAATTGGAGACCCTGCCGAGGTTATGGTGAGTTTGAGCAAGTGGATCATAGACAAAGAGGCGGAGGGGAAGCATGCTGCTTCCATAGATTTTGCCCTCCGGGCCCGTGCTGACAACAAAGATAAAGGAGCCTGCGGCTTCATACTGGAGAGGAATCTTTTTCTCCTCCCGGGTCACAGGATTTTCAATTCGAAGAAGAGTGTTATCAATGACACTGAATTCTCGGCCATCGGGAAGTCCCTTTTGAGGAAAAGGGACTTCGGACTTAAGGACTTCAACCAGTTTTTCTCCTCTCTCGATATGAAACCATTGTTCTGAATTGGAAAATTTGGTGTAAACCTTTCCGTCTTTTCCCTGGACTAAACTTACCCGCCCGGGCTTCCGGTTCTCGGAAGGGATCAAAGAGGTTTTAGTTTGTATTTCCGGATTAAAGACGACGATATCCGTCTTTTCGAATTGGATTGCGCAATAAATCAAACCATCCTCCCCTGCCGTGGGATAACAGTAAAATTGATCGGAGTCCATCCGGCCATAATTTTGAGTCACCCCTGTC
>DCUS01000024.1 GCA_002327885.1 Syntrophaceae bacterium UBA2208 | reverse complement strand
AGTTCTTATTAACCGGTAAAGGAGTAGATCTGATAGATGTCTATGTCGGCCCGTCAGGCGTGTTGACAGGCTCGGCGTGAATATCTCAAGAATCCCAGGAGAGGGATATTGAAATGGTGCATCAGAAGGAGATTGAGCGGAGAAAGCTGAATGTGGAGACCAAACGCAAGGCATTGGAAGCCCAGATCGCTTCATTGCGTGCCCAGTTTCAAGCGGAAGAACAGGAACTGAAGAAACTGACTGCGCAGGAACAATTGCGCAGGAATGGTGCTACCCAACTTCGAAAGGAAATGGCCCGGGTAAGGAAAGCAGACTAATTGTGCAAAGAGACAGAGAGGGAGAAAGCCAAATTCGGGGACACGGAGATCACCGCGTCGCGCTATCACGCCTTCACCATGTCACTCAATACGAGGAGGAATAGATGAAAGGGAAAATATCCAAGGCCCAGGGAGCTAAAAAGAGAGACGAGAGGTGGGATTTAAGACTCTACGTGGCGGGACAAACGCCCAGGTCGCTGGCGGCTTTTGCCAATCTGAAAAAGATCTGCGAAGAACACCTTAAGGGAAAATATCACATTGAGGTGATCGATCTCTTGCAGAATCCAAAGCTTGCCAGAGGGGACCAGATTCTCGCCATCCCGACTCTCGTGAGGAAACTCCCGCCACCATTAAAAAAAATTATTGGCGATCTTTCTAACACCGAGCGTGTTCTCGTAGGGCTGGATATGCGACCGAAGATATAAACAGATAAAACTGGGACCGAAAGAAAGGAAACCCTATGGCAAAGAGTAAATCCAAACAGGAAGCAGAAAAGTTTGAAAAAACACTTAGAAAACCCAAAAAAGAAAAATATATTTTGCGGCTATATGTAACGGGAGCAACGCCAAGATCGACCCGGGCTATCTCAAACATCAAGAAGATATGTGACGAATACCTCAACGGTCGTTACAATCTTCAGGTCATCGATGTCTACCAACAGCCGGCACTTGCGAAAGGCGAACAGATCATTGCTGCGCCCACACTGATCAAGAAACTTCCCCTTCCCATACGTCGATTCATCGGAGATCTATCCAACAAGGAAAAGATACTGATGGGACTGGATTTGAGATCGAAGAAATAGTTTGATGGGATAGCAGGACACGAATGTCCTGGAAACCTGATACCCGCACGCAGGGGCCCCGAGGATAGAATCATGAAAGAGAAATCTAGAACCAAGAAAGAGCTGATGCTTGAAGCGGAGAAATTGAGGAGTCGTCTCGAAGAGGCTGAAGAGACGCTCTGTGCGCTCCGGAGCGGCGAGGTTGATGCCGTGGTGGTCACTGGACCGGAGGGAGAGCAGATCTACACCTTGAAGAGCGCGGAACAAACCTACCGGCTTCTGTTCGAAACGATGAACGAGGGTGCCTTGATAATGGGTACCGACGGTCTCATCCTCTATGCGAACAGCCGGTTTGCTTCTATGGCAGAAACGCCGCTTGAAAAGGTGATTGGCTCCTCGGTTTACGAATTCATTCCGGAGACAGAGCCCATAGATTTTAAAACTATTTTTCGGGGAGAGGAAAAGGGGATTCAGAAAGGCAAAATCTTTCTCCGGACAAAAAAAGGAGATCTTCTGCCTACGTTGTTTTCGATGAGTTCACTCAAATCGGACGGCGTTGACGTTGTCTGCGGTGTAATTACCGACCTGACGGATTTGCATCGGAAGGAAAGAGAGCTCGACACCTTGGTGTCAAATGCCCCGGAGGTCATCTTTCGGGTCGACCGCGATTTTCGATTCATTTTCGTGAACAAGGAGATATCCGATCTGACCGGAATCCCCACGGAGGCATTTTACGGCAAAACACTTCCTGAGCTGGGGCTCCCGAGAGATTTATGCGCTTACCTGGGTAAGCTGACTCAGGAAGTATTTGACCATCGGGCTTTAAGAGACTTTGAGTTTACTTTTACCGGGGCGAAGGGGGTGAGATCGTTTCACGCACGGATTGTCCCCGAGTTTGATACGCGTGGAGAGGTTGAAAGAGCTCTCGGGATAGCGGAGGACATCACGGAAATTAAGAGGGCGGAGGCCGCCTTAAGAGAAGAAAGGGTGTTTCGCGAGGCCGTTGAGGCATCCGTCCTTATCGGAATCGTTGCCGTCGATTTGAGCGGCAGGAATATTTTCGTTAATCCTTCTTTTTGCACGATGACAGGATGGACAAAGGAAGAATTGATGGGCACCGGGCCGTCCGAGCTGAAGGACTTTTTTAAAACGATTCGTCGCCATCTCAATGCAGATCCAAGGGGATATATTGAACTTCCCTTGCGGAGGCGAAACAAGGAACATATTGATGTACTCGTCCGCTATTCAGAACTGAAGGACGGCGGGGAAATCCGGGGCTGGACTTATTCCGTAGGTGATATTACCGCAGTAAGGCGGAGGGAGGAGGAGATCCGGAAGCTAAACCGGGAACTCAAGCAGCGCGTCATGGAGCGCACTGCAGAACTGGAAGCGGCCAACAAAAAGCTACAAGAAGCCGAACGGAACTCCCGCCTGCAACTGGCGGAGCTTGAAACCATTTATGATTCGGCCCCTGCGGGGCTGTGCGTGTTTGATCCACAACTCACCTACGTCCGCATCAATAAAAGGCTGGCAGAGATTAATGGTGTGGCGATCGAAGATCATATCGGGCGCACCCCCTGGGAGGTTGTTCCTGCGATCGCCGATCAAGCTGAAACCGTTTTGAGGAACATCCTCGAGACCGGCCAGCCCGTACGCAATATCGAGTTCAACGGCGAGACGCTGGATCAGCCGGGGGTTCCCCGCACATGGCTTGAGAGCTGGCTGCCTATGAAGAGCGATGACGGGCAGGTTATCGGGATCAACGTTGTCGCCCAAGAGATTACCGAGCGCAAACAATTTGAGGAAGAACTGCGGAGACAAGCCCAAATTATCGGTCAGATCCACGATTCAGTCATCTCTACCGATTCGGAAGGATATATAACAAGTTGGAACAGGGGCGCAGAAAGAATGTTTGGATATCCGGCTGAAGAAGCCCCGGGTAAACACATCTCCTTTGTGTATCCTCCAGATCAGCATGACTTTCTTCAACATGGAGTGATTGCCCCTCTCAAGAAGAAGGGCTTTCACGAGACAGAAGTGAGGCTCCGAAGGAGCTCGGGGGAAGAGTTTTACGCTCACCTTTCCCTTTCAACTCTGAAGGACCCCAACGGTTCAGACATAGGGATGATTGGTTATTCCTTAGACATCACCGAGCGCAAAAGAGCAGAGGAAATGGTTGAAGCGCTGAATAAAGATTTGAGGCGCCGAACTGCCGAACTTGAAATGGCCAACAAAGAGCTGGAAGCTTTTGCTCATTCCGTATCACACGATTTAAAGGCACCCCTGATCGTGGCCGGCGGGTTTTGCAAGAGATTATCAGAGCGCTTTGGTGAAAAGCTTGATGAGAAGGGCAATCATTACCTGCAACGGATTCAGGAATCCTGCCAGCACATGAACCTCCTTATCGAAGACCTGCTCAGCTTATCGAAAGTGACAATCAACAAGATAAACTTCAAATCAGTTGATCTCAGCAAGGTTGTCAAATCAATCGCAACTCAACTTAAAGAGAGATACCCGGAACGGGAGGTAAATTGTCTCATCGAAGAAGGACTAACTGCAAAAGGCGACCCTCGTCTTTTAATGGTTGCTATGGAAAACCTGCTCGCCAATGCCTGGAAGTATACCAATAAGTATGAGCGGGCGATGATTGAATTTGGGTTGATGAGACCAGTGGAAGACAAACCTACCTATTTTGTCCGTGACAACGGCTGCGGTTTTGATATGTCGATGGCGGATAGGCTCTTCAGACCCTTCCAACGTTTACATTCGGATGAAGAATTCTCCGGCACAGGGGTAGGCCTCGCAACAGTCCAGCGGGTCATTACGAAGCACGGGGGGCGCATCTGGGCAGAGAGTACCGTTGGAAAAGGTTCGACGTTCTACTTTACTCTGCCGTCCTGATGACATAGAAACCGCAGAGTGCATAGAGCATAGGGCATAGCGTAGTCAAATGGTCGTGAGACGTAAGCCGTTAGTGGGTAGGAGCGACTTACGGCTGTGAGGATAAAAATGAAAGACAAACTGCACAAAATCTTAGTGGTGGATGATGACCTAAAGATGTGTGAATTGCTCTCTGACATTCTAAATGGTGAGGGGTATTCCGTTACGACCTCAGGGAATAGCTTGAAGGCACTAAAGATACTCAAAGAAGAAGAATTTGATGTGCTCCTTACTGATCTTAAAATGAAGGGCATGGACGGTATTGATCTCCTCGATGAGGCTAAGCAAGTAGCCCCTTTAACTCCTGTGATCATTATGACAGCTTTTGGCACCATTGAGACCGCCATCAAAGCCATGAAAATGGGTGCTTATGATTATGTTCTCAAATCAGATCAGATGGACGAACTCATCCTGGTCCTCAGAAGAGCCATGGAGCATCGGCTCCTTAAGAAAGAAATTATTAGTTTAAGAAGAAGGTTGGAATCCGACTATCGGTTCTATGATATTTTTGGGAAGAGTCCTTCGATGAAAAAGGTTTATGAGACCATTGAGATGATCGGTGATGCCTCCTGCAATATTCTGATTACCGGAGAGAGCGGAACGGGCAAGGAATTAGTAGCCAAGGCGATTCATAATCATGGTGAGAGAAAGGAAGGCTTGTTCATTGCAGTCAATTGTGCTGCCATTCCTGATACGCTTATCGAGAGTGAACTCTTTGGGTATAAAAAAGGTGCTTTTACAGATGCGAAGTCAGACAAGAGGGGGCTTATTTTTGAAGCGGATGAAGGAACGCTCTTTTTGGACGAAATTACGGAGATGCCACAAACCCTTCAAGCGAAATTGCTCCGTGTGATCGAAGAGAAAGAAGTTCGACCATTAGGAGACACGGTGTCCTATCCTGTCGATGTAAGGATCATCTCGACTTCAAACCGAGATATCAAATCTTCCATCGAAGAAGGTAAATTTCGGGAGGATCTTTACTATCGGTTGAAAGTGATCGACATCGAATTGCCTCCCCTTCGTGAGAGGAAAGAGGATATTCCTTTGCTTGTCCAACATTTTATTGACACAATTAGCAAAGAGATGAAAAAGAAAATCTCAGGGATTTCCGAAGATGCCCTTGAGGCTTTATTGAAATATTCATGGCCGGGAAATGTTAGGGAATTGGAAAATGTCATTCAGAGAGCAATGATTTTCAGCCAGACCGAAACATTACTCCCAATTGATTTTCCGGACTTTGTGATTCAAAAAAAAGGTAAAAACCTTCTGGACAAAGCTGTTCAAGAAAGATATTCTTTTGAACAGTTGTTAAAAGAGTATATCAAGAAGATGATGATTGAAACAGGGGGCAATAAAACAAAGGTTTCAGAGATCCTGGGGATTGATCGAAAAACCCTCTACCGAAAGCTGAAGGAATTATAATTTGGCAGACCTTTCTATCTACCTTTACCAAATTGCTTAGCTACCTTAATAATCAAGAAAGATTGAATTGAAATGGGGCAAGTTGCAACGATTGTGGCACGCTGCCCCGACTCTTCCCGCTTATTCATCTTTCTTCTTCTCCATTTAAGCTATTGGAATAATATCAAAAAATATTCTTAACCACGACAACCAGTCATTTGGCATGTATTTTGTTAAACCCAATAAAAAGAATGCCATTACATAATGGTTTGGTAGAAAAGGATTTGGAGGTTAGTATGAAATGTCCCCATTGCGATCGTTTTATGGTCTATGAAAAATTCTTTGGCCCTGACGAACCTTTCTGGGCATGGAGGTGTATCTATTGTGGGGAAATTCTTGACGATATTATTTTAGAGAATCGAGGAATATTCAAAAGATCATAAGATGAAAAGAGAGGTATCTGATGGCTTTCATTATAGGAGAAAGGTTGAAAAATGTGGTGACGGGTAAAGCATATCGGATAAGGCTCGTCGGGGAAAGGATGGTGGTTTTAGAATCATTTGATGAAGAGAAACCTTGATCAAGGAGACTTCAAAGAGCCCAGAAATCAGAGGAATAACAATGACACAAGGAGGATTTCATCATGGTTGAGAAAGAGGCCAAAAAGACAAGAGGGAAAAAGAAATCAATCGCCAAAAAGAAGGAAAGTCTTGACGTAAAGGAAGTTGAATTCAGCTTCTATGCTCCGGAAGCCAGGGAAGTTTTCCTGGCAGGCGAATTTAACCAGTGGGATATCTGGTCATTGCCCATGAGGAAGGATGAGGAAGGGATCTGGAGGCTCATGGTCGAACTGAATCCTGGAAGCTATGAATTTAAGTTTTTTGTTGATGGAGCCTGGTTTGAAGACCTGACAGAAGCGCAAGTGGTTCCCAACCCCTTTGGCACACAAAATTATGTCATCGGGGTCTGATAACAGATCTGAAGAATCCTTCAGAGGTCGAGGTTGGAATAGGCCGGGGAGTGTGTGTGATGAGTGTTATTCTGAAGGAAGACCACTTTGAAATTGTTCGAAAGATTAAAAGGCGAGCCTTGGTCATTCATGTTGCCGGCATAGGGCTGACATTGTTGATTCTGGCCGTTCCCCTTTATTTCTATTTGGACCGTGCCCTGGCCAGGGAGATTTATCGGGTCATTCGCTCGGAGTTCGATTCCCTTTCGGCACGGTATAAGTTGCTGACGATTTTGCGTACAAAGACATTGACCATCGGGCAGGCACTGGATATCGCCGATGTGGTCATGGAGCAAAAAGAAGTTCCCCTCCCTCTCGTTCTTGCCGTTATGGAAAAGGAAAGTGTCTTTAAGGCCGATGCTGTCAGTCACAAAGGAGCCAGGGGCCCCATGCAAGTGATGCCTGTCGTGTGGCAGATGTACACAGATCAACCTTTCATGAAAGAGGCTGAAAGGCAGATGCACGATCCGGCCATGAACGTCCGGGTAGGCCTCCTTTATTTAAACGATCTGAAAAAAAGATACGGAGACTGGGAAAGAACATTAAGGGCCTATGTAGGAGGACCGACGAGAGCAAATGATCCGGCGATGGATGATTATGTTGCCTCGGTATTAATGAAAACAGCCTTTTATGAGAAAGAGATGAGACAAAAGGCAGTCGAAGAATAAAGAGCCCAAGTTACAACAAAAAAGTCATGTTACCAAGGAGGGAGAGTATGGCTCTATCGGGAAAATACGGGAGGCTTAATATTCCTAAGATTGGTGAGGATGAACCTGTCTTTGTTCTACGGGCGCGGGATACGCTGGCGCTCCCTGCCATCGAGATTTACAAAGTCCTGGCAGCTTTCCATGGTTCTGTTATAGCTCCATCTTTGGAGAAAGAGGTTAAGACATTTCGGGAGTGGAAAGGGCAGAAAAAATTACCTGATTAATCTATTATTAAGTTAAAGTTTCGTCTCAGAAATACATTTTCTAAATATACCCCCTCACCCAATCCGCCTCCCCGGCTTAGGCCCTGAAGGGACGTGTTACCGGAAGGAAAAAAATGGATCACCCCAAAATTCTTGATCTTCCGAAATTTCGTAATCGGGTGCGGGTGTTTAGGGATAGGGCCTCGGCAGGAAAGTTGCTTGCGAACATGCTCAAAGATTACCAAAACAGCGATGCCATTGTGATGGGAATTCCGGCTGGAGGCATTGCGGTCGCAGCTGAGATCGCGAAGAAACTACATCTTCCCCTGGATGTCGCTGTTGTGAGCAAAATTACCCTGCCTTGGAACCCAGAGGCCGGCTATGGG
>DCUS01000148.1 GCA_002327885.1 Syntrophaceae bacterium UBA2208 | reverse complement strand
AGTCCTTGCGGCAGACCCCCCTCGGAAAGAAAGTCAAATGCCAAACCCATGCACGCCTTACACCATACCTATGCCGCCCTTCTGATCGCTGCGGGTCATAACCCAAAGTACCTTCAGCATCAGATGGGGCACGGGTCAGTTCAAATCACTCTCGATCTTTACGGCGTCCTTTACGATGGGGCGAATCGGGAGGCAGCCAAGAAGACCGAAGCGTTCTACAAGACAGAATCCAAAAAGGCTGTCGAGAGGATGGCAGAAGTCCAAAAAAATGTGGTGGGAATTGAAGGCGCTGATGGTCTCCTTGGGAGCGTCACAAACCGTCACAATCACAAAGAAAAAGGGTTAGCTTTTGTGGCCTAACCCATTGATTTAATTATGGTGGGCGATGCGGGAGTTGAACCCACGGCCTTTGGTTCCGGAGACCAACGCTCTATCCATCTGAGCTAATCGCCCATCTTAATATTATCGGATACTTACAACCTTTCTCTTTTCTTCCAATTTCTCCGTGGTGTCGGTTTTCTTGACTATTTTGTCCAGCAATTCGACCGCATTCCGCTTATGTTCCGGGGTAGGATGCGAATACCTCATCGTCATCGTAATGTCTTCATGACCCATTAATTCTTGAATCGTCCTGATATCCGCTCCTAACATCCCCAACCTTGACCCGAAGGTGTGTCGTAGGTCATGAAACCTGAATCCTTTAATCTTAGCCTTTTTTAAGGCCGTCCACCATCCCGTCTTGACATCCCCATAAGGCTTTCCGTCCTCTGAAAAAACAAACTCTCCTTTGGAGACCTTTTTACCACTCTCAAGGGTCTCTGTCAATTTTTTATTCATGGGTATCTTCCGTATCTTCCCATTCTTTGTTTTTTCGACAACAATCACTCCATTTTTTAAATCCACGTTCTCCCATTTCAGGTTGAGGATCTCTCCTTTCCTCATTCCCGTATTCAAAGCCGTTATGATGATCGGTTCAAGGTGTTTCCCTTTGGGTTCCGTCCTGACCGTATCGAGCAACCTCTCTTCCTCTTCCTCGCTCAATATCCGATCCTTGACCTCTGATTCCTTCGGAAACTTGATCCCCTGAACCGGGTTTGAAACCGCCCTTCCCCATTTCATCGCCATATTAAACATGTGCCGCAGACAGGCCAGCTCAATCGCAATCGTCCTCGGTTTCGCCCCTTCCTCTTTCCTTCGTAATTTATGCTTCTCGATCAAGAAAGGGCTTACTTCTGACAACAGGCGGTCTTGAAATAAAGGGTTCAGGTGTTTGATTGAGCCTTCATCTCTTACCCAGGACTTCGGCCTTTTATTTCCTTTTGACCATTCCAGAAATTCTTTTGTGAACTGTTTGAACGAAACTTTAACCACCTTCGGTTTATCCTGTCCCTCAATCAAATCCCTTTTTTTGAGGATCAGCCTTTTCTCCGCATACGTCATACTGACAGGCCCCAATACTTCCCTGTATCGTTTCCTTTTGTAATAAAAATCGAGCGATAATGAATCACCATCATGAACGATTCCCTTGTGTTTCATCTTCTTGCGCTTAGCCATCTTCAATCACTTCCTTTCTTCAAGATAAAATCCCAGGCCTCCTTCAATATGTTTTTAATCAATAATCTAATCCCACTTCACTGGAATGGGTTTCTCTCTCCCGGCCAGCTGCTGCCCTGTCTTAAATCCCATCTCAAAACCTATCCTCTGGCTGGCATATATCACAAACTGTATCTTATTCCACGGCCCATCATATACTCCCACTTCATCTAACGAATCAATGAATTTTACTTCCTCTGGACATTCTTTCTCCACTGCATCTTCAATTTCTTTTAAAACCTCAGCCTCGTCAAGTTTGATTTCTATCAAATTCATCTCACCATCTCCCTTGATCGACCACCATCACTATGTTAATAGAATCAATGACGGTGTCCTCTTCTGAAGGTTCACTGTCCGGGGCCTCCCTATGATCTTCCCGGGTCTGGGAGGCCTCTCTTTTTGAATACCTCTTCTCCAACTCTTCAATCGTCGATGAAAAACACTTTTGACAATAATCGTGTGACGGATGATCCGTCTTCCCTCCACAAATGATGCAGTTTATCATTCTAAATCACCTCCTTTCTTCAAAAATAAAGCCATCCCGATCGTTTGGGTGGCACGAGAGAACATGGCTTTTAAGGGCTTGATTCTCTCCCCGAAATCAGGATGGCTTGTTTTCAGATATGGAAAAACCATGCTCTGTCTCGTGCCGCTGCAGGAAGTACAATGCACTAAGAACCTTGTCAAGTCTTATTGGATATTTGTTTTTTGTCCCATTCCTTTGTCCGCAAGTTCCTTCCTGAAGTATTGCTTGACCAAATATCGTTAATTATGTATATTTTACACGGTAATCGACACGGGAGGGGTGTAAATATAAATAAATTTTCTTATCCGATAACAACCCATCTACATTACATTGAGTCTGCTCATGGGTTCCTTTCTCTCAGATAATATCAGACTACTCGTTCATATTCGTCAGCGACTCCATCGAGACAAGATGCTTGGCCTATGTCTTGGGGCTGGTATTAGTTCAGATTTCTCATTTCCAAGTTGGCCCAAACTCATCAGGCGAATCGCCCAGCATTCGGAGATCAAAGGAGAGGGTCTACTAAACGTGTCGGAGAGTCTCACGTCTCAATCGCAGTTCCTATTCCATAAGTATAAGCAAAATCTTGCAGACAGCGATCGTATGACTGGAGACGAAGTAGTTGATAACCGGCAGGCAGCGGTCGGTTGGTTGCGCATCGTCCACGAATGCCTCTATCGTGGAGCCCAGGTTAAGGCGGAGCAGTTACGACAGCACCCGTACTTGTGGGATCTCATCCCGCTGATCAAACAGTCGACAATGACCGTCAACTATAACTTCGATGATAGTGTCGAGCGAATGCTCTATTCCTACTATGCTGATGCAATTAGAGAATCGGATGACAGAGGGTTCGAAGTCGTCTGGCAGCCATCAACTCAATTTCGCCGACAAGAAGGGGTAATTTACCATCCAAACGGCTTTTTGCCATATAGCACCACGGATGGCCTTAGCGAGCAAATAATTTTCATGGAACAGGAATTTGCTGATCAGCTTATAGACGTCGGAACCGGCCATTACTCCTGTCTATTGAATCATTTCTCGAAGCATACCATAATTTTTCTTGGGCTTTCACTAAGCGATGCCACGTTGAAGCACATTTTACGAATAGCCGCAAGGAACAATCCGGGGCATTTCCACTATCATATCCACTGGTGCCGTGATCACAAACCGCCGGTTGAAGAGCAGTTGGCAATACGTCAAGCGAATTTTTCCGTTTATAATCTGGTAACATTATTTCTAACCACGGAAGAGATTAGAGATTTGTCCCGATTGATTGTTGCGAAGCAAGAACCGTTCGACGGTGAATGCGACAAAGAGCCTCAGGGTGTAAACACCGATTATCGATATTACGTAACCGGCCCGGTAGGCGCAGGTAAGACAACGACAGTCGAGCAGATTCGTTGTCTCGATTGCTTTGAAGAGTGGGTTGATAGGAAACATCCCCTGCTTCATAAACCGCACGAAGGATTGTCGCCGGAGGAGAGACATGAAGTTGACACATGGATCAATCAGCAATTCCGGAAGAAGAATCGTCGTGTCAGTCGTGTAGTACAGGGGATTGCGCTGATTGATAGAAGTCCTGTTGACCCCCTTTACTTCGTCGAGGGCGAAGGTGCAGTCCGTAGTCGAGCTTTGGAGCTGATTGAATGGATGGTACCTACAAGCAGTGCGATTAAGAAGATTGCGCCTGGTCACTTAATTATTCTTATGTGTAATGTTGTCATCCTGAGGACCCGTTTAGCGTTACGCGACAAACAATATACCAACCCTCAGCTATTGTCCCATCATACTACGATCTCCAACTTCTGGAAGGATTATCCGCAAGCAACAATAATCGACACGACAAACATGACTGTGGCTCAAGTTGTAAAGCGGATACTGGAGGTAGTCTTATTCGATGAATACCGTGAAATTGAGTTCCAAGATGTCTGTGAATCAAAGACAACGTAAACAAGCTAAAATCTATATTGCCGCTCCGTTGTTCAGTCCCGCAGAGCGGCAATTCAATGAAGAGGTTTGTTCGGCCATTGAGTCCTCTTGCGCCGTATATCTTCCCCAACGTGATGGAATGCTCGTCGAGTCAGTGACTCGGGAGGAGTTTAAGGTTGCGGAGAAAGTGTGTAGGTGTGTATACACGCAGGACATTGAGGCAATTCGCAGATCCGACGTGGTCGTCGCAGTTCTGGACGGGCGGGCACTTGATGAGGGTGTCTGCATTGAAATGGGTTATGCAAAAGCCCTTGGAAAAGTCATCATCGGCTACAAGAGTGATGTTCGGGTTACGTTACCTTGGGGTCACAATCCGATCGTCTCTGGCTGTGTTGATGTGTGGATAAAGTGCCTCGACGACCTCTCAAACTGGTTTGAGCATTTCTCGAAGCGGACTCCTCGGAAAGTATAAACACTCATGGCTTTCGCCAATCCTGGCACAGCCACAAATGAACGGTGGAAATAATTCAAAGGCATTCGTGCGAACATGAAAATGGAATAGAAGGCGATGACAAGCACATTCGCAAAGATGTCAAGGACTGACACCTTGTGCATCGGTGATCGAGACCCCCCATTCGCTCTCTTTCCAACGTAAATCACCAATCCTTAACGTATGCTTATTCTGATTCTGGTAGGTTTTACCCCCAAAAAAGAAAATCGATATTCAGTTGTCAAAGAACGAACGTTTTTTGTAGGAAGAGAAACACTAAATTCCCTCAAAAGAAAACCCTCTGACATTCCCCACAGGCTTCCCTTTCTCCAATGCCCGAAAGTTTGATCTCCTCCTTTCTTATCCATGCTCTTATCCATGCCCTGATCGCATCGGCTGACCAGTCGAGTTGCTCGCAGACCCATTCGAAAGAAAAGGGTTCTTTGCTGTCGTTAAAGAACCACCTCAACGCTTCCCCTCCAACTTTTTCTTTCTCTTGTTCAAGAACACCATCTCCAACGACGTCCCGTAAAGCCCTTTCGATCACGGCAACAAGTAACGCTATTTCCGGTATACTTGCCATCTTATCCCCCTCTATCTCAAAAATCCTTTTAAAGACCTTTTAAACCCCTTTTAAGGCCATTATTAAATACCCCCTTACCTAACCCCTCACCACGAGATAGACCCTAATCTACCGTTAAATAACGAAAGTGAACCGCCTTCTATCGTCAAATAACGACAGTTTAGAGGGGTCATTCGTTGCCTCCCGGACCTTCAACACGATTTTTCCGAAACCACGCCATAAGGTCCTCTTCAAGATACACCCTTTTCCCCTTGGCGAGTAAGACGTAAGGCATTCCCTTTTCTGCCCTCAAATATTTGAGCTCGGTTGGTTTCAGGTTCATAAGCTTCAATAACTCCGGTTCCGTGATCATTCCTTTTAAAACCATTTCCGACATTCCCGGTCTTCTCCTTTTCTTTTTGATTGAATCGTGCCAATCTCCTTTGAATGCAAAAACCACAAATTATGATTTTCTCCGGGTTCACATTTTCATAGACCAGTCGTCCACAAACCGAACAGATCGCTTTTGGTTCCCTCCTCAAAACCATACTACCGTCTTTTCTCCTTCCTCTCTTCTTCAAACCTGACCTCTCCCAATTTTTGAGGCCATCGCTTCTTAAACTCAGTCCTTCCTAAAAATTCGATGATTGATTGCGTCTGTATTCTGGGGCCATAGGGATCCCTCAATATTTCAATCTCCTTTGAACGGATCAAAGCTCTTAACTCCCCCATCGTGACCTTTAAAATCTGTGAGACCTCGGTCAACTTGAGCATGAAGGGAATTTCCAATCTACTTTCTTCGCCCATTTAAACCCTCCGATAACCCAATGAGTTCAATCTCTCCTTTCTCCAAATCACGCCCTGAATCCTCTCAGGATTAACGACAAGCCCGCAAATCCATCTCCTCCCTGTCTTCTCTTCCAGGGTCAAATTCATTTCTGTCTTCCCGGGGAATCTTATCAATAAATTTCTCCCTGATTCTCCCAATGGTCTTTTCGATCCCCTCTGTCTCCGTTTCCTTATGTTCGATTTCGTCCCCCATCTGGATCGAGGAGCAATCTTCTGACGCGATCTTTGGTCTATTCATGGAGGGGCAATACTTGATTTCATTTTCTTCCGAATTCTCCGGTTCGATCCCATAAGAAAGAACTTTCCGCACTCTCGGAGGTTGGATCGAAATCTGTATTTTTCTTCTCTTTCTCCTCCAAAAGCAAAGCAAATCCAAAACCCCTTTCATCTTTCTCGCCTCCCCAAACGTGATTTAGCTCTTTCCTTTCTCTTTGCCGCAATCCACTGCTTTTTACGCTTCCTCTCGGAACGTTTCGGCAACCCCCTCTCTTTCAATTCGCGGAAGATACCCTCTTTCCCAATTTTCTTCTTAAAGAGATAAAGAGCTCTCTCTAAATCCCCACCTTTGACCCGGACCTCCACCATCATTGACCCTTTATTAGATTGATGACCCCCATCGAAACAGTTTTGGGTTGGCCTTTGCCACTGCTAACGTTGCCTCTTTCAAAGAAACATCGGGATTCGCTTTCTGATACTCCTCGATCAGTCTTTTCTTTTTGGTCTCTTTATCCTCTCGTGATTTTATGAAATCGAGCGCATGGTTTTCTCTCTCCACCACTTCACCCCGTTCCAACTTCTCTACAACCTGAGAAAAGGTAGAAACACCATCAACGAGTCCAGCCCTGACAGCCTGTTTCCCGATAAAGATTTTTCCGTCTGCCATTTTCAAGGCTTTTTGTTCATTTACTCCTCTGGACTTTG
>DCUS01000056.1:35836-36270 GCA_002327885.1 Syntrophaceae bacterium UBA2208 | reverse complement strand
TCGCCGTATTTTAGGACAAACTCTTCTACCGCTAATTTAGATGCCTCAGACAGGAAGGTAAGCGTTCCTGCGGCCGGGTCTAAAACCGTAACCGTATCGCTGGCAAATCCATCCTGTTTATTAAAATGCTCTTTTAGAATGTGATGCAGAGACCGGACAATATATGAGACAACCGATTCCGGAGTGTAAAAGACACCTCTTTTCTCCTTCGTTTTCGGATCGTATTCCGCTAAAAAAGTTTCGTAGAAATGGACGATTGGATCTTTGCCTTTGCCCTCATGAAAATATTGATGGAGGATGTTTTTCACATCGGTCACTGCTAACACTTCTGCAATATCATCAATAATCCACTCCATCTGCTGGGGCAAGTCTTCAAGTGAAACATATTTGAATAAATCCCTCAAGATTCCAATGGTGTGTGGAATGCTATCGTA
>DCUS01000056.1:0-35744 GCA_002327885.1 Syntrophaceae bacterium UBA2208 | reverse complement strand
CCCCTCGCCCCCCTTTATGAAAGGGGGGATCAAGTGGACTTTCTTCCTTCAACTCCTGGATTACCACTTCATCCTTCAAGAAGCGGGTCCTCTTGGCTAATTCCTTGGCTAAGGTTTTAGCATCGTAGACTTTTGGCAAAGAGAATGAAAAATATTTTTCAAGCAGTTTGGCAAAACTATCTTCATTTTCAACCTGGGGAACGGTTTTGAGTTTATGTAGAAGAAAAGGTTTGGCGATTGAAACTTTATCTATTAATGTTCCGTTTCGATAAAGTCTGAATTCAAAAAAGTTGGTTAATATTAAATTGGGAAAGATGTGGAGATAGCGTCTTATCTGGTCACTTGTTTCTATTTGGTCTAAGTATTCGATGGTGGGTGCTTTTGCTTCAATGTAGCCAACGATGTGTTGTTTTCCATCCCATATTCTAAAATCGGGGTTGCCGGCTTCTGTTTTTTTGGGGAGGGTTGTAATATGAAACTTCTTTTTTTCTATGGAATCACAATAAGTCTTTAAAAGATCCTCTAAAGTCGAATAATAACTCTCTTCCCTTGCGTCACCCCCCTTGTTAACTTCGTAAATCTTTTTAAAATAGGATTTCAATATATCTTGGAACATTACCAGCCTACATTGAGTTATTTTCCCCAAAGATCCTATGAAATGTAGTTACCCATTCTTGCCAGACTTCTTCAAAACCAGGAACCTCTTTCATCAGTGGCCCTAACTGGCTTCTCCATGCCCCCTTGTTCCAGTCTCTTAGATTCTCTGAAATAAGACCTGCCTTTTCGGGAACAAAATATGCGGTTGTTTCACAAATATAATTTCGCATGATATTCCATGGACGGATGAAAAGTTTAATCATTGGTTCCCCCTCTACGGCTCCCTTCGTAGAGATCATACTCTAACAACCGGCACTCAATCGGACCGTTATAAAAGAGAATTCTTCTTTTTGTCCTTAGTCCCACTCTCTTAGCCAGATCAAAGTTACCGGTAAATAGATACCCCTTGTATCCCTGGCATTTCTTTTTGAAAAAATCGCCAATCTTCCTATAAGTCTCTTTGAGCTTCTCCATTTCACCCATCCGCTCACCATATTCAGGGTTCAGGAGGACCACCCCTCCATTATTTGGGACAGGTGTCTCTGAAAAATCGCATACACCAAACTCGATGAAACGATCTACTCCTGCCGTTATTGCGTTCTTCTTTGCCGCCTCAACAGACTGCTGACTGATATCCGTGGCAATGATTCTTCCATTTAACCTATCCTTTGCGTCCGCCCTTATTTTCCTGCGAAGAACTTTCCAGGAAGGTTCGTCAAATCCCTTTAAATGCATCAAGCCAAAATTACTTCTCAATAAACCTGGAGCCCTCTCAAGAGCAATCAATGCCGCTTCAATGGCAAGTGTCCCGCTCCCGCACATGGGATTGATAAAGTTTCCGTTTCCATCCCAGCCCGTTGACAGGACCGCAGCGGCCGCAAGGGTTTCCTGCATGGGGGCTTTGAGAGGAATCATTCTATATCCCCGTCTGGAGAGAGGTTCCCCGGAGGTATCGAGAAAAACTTGACCGGTATTCCCTCTCCAGTAAAGATGGACGACCACCTTATTTCTCTCGGACCCCGTATCCGGCCGGCGTCCCCGCTTTTCTTTTATCCTATCCACAATGGCATCCTTGCATTTCACATTTGCAAATCTCGAATCTTTAATGGTCGGGTTAAAAACAGAGGAAGTGACGGAGAAATAACTATTTTCTGGAATGTAATCCTCCCAACCGATTCGTGATACCCTTTTATAAAGATCATCGGGAGTCCGAGCGCCAAAGGACTCAAGAAGAAAAAGAACTCGTTGCCCTGACCGGATCAGAAGATTGAGTTTTTGAGTATCCTCCATCGTCCCTTCTGTCTCAACCTCTGCCCTCCCCTCTGACAAAACTGGAAAACCCGATGTAAGAATTTCCCTTTTCAAGAAAGGTGGAACTCCCTTGGCGCAAGTAATGACAATTCTACTTTTTTTCGTCCAAAAAGACATGAGGGCCCCAACCTACCCAATTATTCTATGAATTCGGAATTCAAGGGTTCAAAAAAATACAGATTGGTTATTATTATAAGCAAAATTTTATTTATTTCAATTGCCATTTCTTATATAAATTGGTAAAATTTATGTGAATGGAAAAGAATCCATATATCCTCAAATTATCTTCGGATGATGAGAAAAAGGAGCTTGAGTTCGAACTCGACTACCTCTCCTCATTGACCTTTGAAGAGAGACTCAAGATGATGAGAGAAAAATCAAAAGAGATGTTAAAGCAAATGATTGATCATGGACATCGAAGAGCTGTTGAAATCATTAAACGCCCATCATGTTGAATTTGTCATCATTGGAGCAACCGCTTTTCCCATCCATGGATATGCGAGAGCAACCCTTGATATTGATATTTTTATCCGCGCCGAACCTCAGAATGCGGACCGCACACTCAATGCCCTCCGAGATTTTGGCTATGACACGGCTGATATCACCGTCGAAGATTTGTTAACACGGAAAGTATTGATTCGGCAATATCTGGTAGAGACAGATATCCATCCTTTTGTTACCGGAATTACATTCGATCAGGCATGGAAAAATCGGATTTCCGGAACTTATGGAAAGGAAAAGGTTTATTATGCCTCTTTGGATGACCTCATCGCAATGAAGGAATCTGCCGGGAGGTCAAAGGATCTCGAAGATATTAAAGTGCTAAAAGCCCTCCAAAAGAAAAGAAATACATGAAAAACCATAGATTCCTTATTCTTTCCCGTCTTTTTAAAGTTCTTCCGGAGTAAAAGACACCACTTCATCGATCATCCCGGAATTGAGAAGAACCATGACCAACCGATCCACCCCTAATGCGATCCCTGCGGATGGAGGCATTTGATCTAATTCCGCCAGGAATTTATCCGGCATAGGATAAATGGTTTTGCCGAAGGATTGGCGGTTTGCGTTTTCATAGTGAAAACGTCTTCTCTGTTCTTCTGGGTCGACCAATTCTGAAAAACCATTGGCCAGTTCTACACCCCCTATGTAAAGTTCGAAGCGTTCAGCCACCGTCTGATCTTCCTGCTTCAGCCGGGCCAGTGCCCCGCGCTCGCAAGGATAGTCATAAATAAATGTAGGTTTTTTCAGGCCGAGTCTCGGCTCAATATCTTGAACCACGATCTCATCAAAAGTGTCTCGCTTCAGCGCTTCACTGACAGAAGATTGGGTGTAACAGCGAAACGCCTCTTTGACAGAAATTCTTTCCCATGGCTTGGACAAATCGATCTCATCCCCTCGATAAATAATTTTTTTCCCTAATCCAGCCCTTGCAGCCACGTCTTGTATCAATCCCTCACAATCCTCCATCAACGAATGGTAACCGGCTTCTGCCCGATACCATTCCAGAAGAGTAAATTCGGGGAGATGCAGACCCCCTCGTTCCCTCTCTCTCCAGCACCGACATATTTGAAAAATCTTCCCGTAACCCGCTGCCATCATCCGCTTCATGCAAAGTTCAGGAGAGGTATGGAGAAACCATGTCCCGGAGGGAGTAGCATCAATATGGGACTCTGGTGCGGGGGCGGGGATTCGATGGGGAGTTTCTACTTCCAGATAGCCATTTTCAATAAAATATTGTCTGATCCCCTGTAAAATGTTTGCCCTCTGTTGAAGGGCTTTTTGACGTTTTGCCAGTGGCCAGTTTTTCGCCACAAATCTACTCTTTAACTCTTTTTGAAAATTCACCCGTCCGGGTGTCAATGGTAATCAACTCCCCCTCCTCAATGAACGGAGGAACACGAAGCTCATAACCGGTTTCTAACGTCGCCGGCTTGAAATCCGCCTTGGAGGTGTCCCCCCTCAGCCAGGGGTCTGTTTTAATCACTCTGAGGTTGACAAAGTTCGGCAACTCGACGCCGATCGCTTTGTCTCTGAACAACAGGACCTNNCTCGTTATCCATGAAGTGATAATGGTCGCCTTCCTTATAAAGAAATTGCATCGTTCGTTCTTCCAATGAGGCAGGTTCAAACATATCCCCCTCACGATAGGTCCGATCAATGGTGAACCCGGTGATCATATTCCGTAGTTTGGTCCGATAAAGCGCTTGACCCTTGCCGGGTTTTGAAAATTCGAAAACCGTCACGATGTAAGGTTCGTCATCAATGATGACTTTCAATCCCTTTCTTAAATCGGAAGCGGTGTACATAAACGTTATCTCCCCCCACCTTCCCACTCCAGGAGGGGAACCTGCCTGCCCTGCACCATGTCAGGCTTAGGCCCTGCGGGTAGGCAGGGATGGTGGTGTTCATTTAAAAATTATAAAAGAAACGGTTTCGAATCCGCTCGGCCGAGAATCTCCCAATCTCTTGGAGAGCGGTGGTTTTATTCGCTTCGTTTGCGAGAACATTCGATGAAGCCCGAAACCATCGGATTTCAGAAAAATTTTTTTCTTCCCAAATAATCTCTCCCGTGTTTTTTTTCAAAGTTAAATCAATCACGACAGCGATCTCATATTCCAGAGCTAAACCGGATTGATCATAGGAAACGGAGAAAATATTAAAAGACTTGATCCTTCCTTCCAGAACCGAATCCGCTTTTGTTCGCTCCACCACATTCACTCTTCTATCCCGGATGAACTCCCTTAAAAAACCTTGAGTAAAAGGAACCTCGATTCCAGGCTCATAGGTTTGATTCTTGAAGGTGGGGATGGCAAGAGAGTTCATGCCGGGAGGGACATGGGTCTCCTTTCCGACCATCTGGTAACCGCAACCTGAAAGAAAGAGAACGCATAAAAGGGTTACGGCAACGATGCCCGTATGGTTTAGAGGTAACGTCATTGGTCCTTTCACCACTCTTTCTAACGTTTGACGATACGGGCTTCTTAACCCTAACCCCAAAAAGCCTGTTAATGTATTAGCAGACAATATTCACCAGTTTCTTGGGGACGAGGATCACCCGTTTGATCTCCTTGCCTTCTATCAATTTCCGAATTCTTTCACTTTTCAAGGCCCAGGCCTTTACCTCTTCTTCTCCGTAGGAGATCGGGATGGTCATCCGATCCCTCAATTTTCCATTGATCTGGATGACCATCAATATTTCATCTTCCAAAACAGCTCCCGGATCGTAATCCGGCCATGGGGTTTTGATGACAGATTCCCGATTTCCCAAAGCCTCCCAGAGTTCTTCTGCGAAGTGCGGGACAAAGGGTGAGAGTAAAATAACAACGGTTTCGATGGCCTCCCGCATCACTCTTTTAGAGGCTTCATCTTTGCGGTCTTTTACTTCCGAAACATATATCTCGTTGACCAATTCCATAATGGCACTGATCGCAGTATTGAAATGGAACCGCTCAATGTCGTCGTTTACCTTTTTAATCGTCTTGTGGATCTTCTGCCGCAGAGACTTTTGATCTCCTTCGAGGACAGTCCCAAAAGGAAAGGGGGTTATATTTTGAAGATGAGGATGTTGCTCATCAATGAGTCTCCAGACCCGATTGAGAAAACGGGCGGACCCTTCCACTCCCTGGTCACTCCAATCCAGGTCCTTTTCAGGTGGAGAAGCGAAGAGGCAAAACATCCTAGCCGTATCCGCACCAAATTTCTCAATTAAATATTCGGGGTCCACGACATTCTTCTTTGTTTTAGACATCTTCTCAAGTCTTCCGATCGAAACCTGGCTTCCACACTTTTTGCAATGAATCGCCTCTCCCTGCGCTGCGATCTCATCGGGAAAGAGAAAACCATCTTTGGGGCACACGTAAACCTCCTTACAAACCATTCCCTGGGTGAGAAGATTTGTAAAAGGCTCATCCACGCTCAACCATCCCATCTCTTTTAAAACTCGTGTAAAAAATCGGGAATAAAGGAGATGTAATATGGCATGCTCGATTCCTCCAATATATTGATCCACAGGCATCCAATAATCTACCCTCTTCTTTTCCAAAGGGCCCTGATCATAGTCAGGGCATGCAAACCGGTCAAAATACCACGAGGATTCGACAAAGGTATCCATCGTATCCGTCTCTCTCCGACCGGAACCTCCGCATTTTGGGCATTGAGTCTCCACAAATTTCTTCAATCCAGAAAGAGGGGATTGCCCCATCCCGGTGATCTCCACATTAGCGGGGAGGATGACGGGGAGGTCTTTTTCCGGAACGGGAACAGCTCCGCATTGGTTACAATAAACGATCGGGATGGGAGTTCCCCAATAACGCTGTCTTGAAATGCCCCAATCCCGAAGCCGATAGCTGGTGCGTTTCCCACCGANNGAATTGACCAGAGAACCCTCCCCTTCATAAGCTTCTGTCATGGTGTCCGCATCTAATATTCGATCCTCCGGTTGGACGACCACGATTAAAGGAAGCCCAAATTTTTTCGCAAATTCAAAGTCCCTCTGGTCATGAGTAGGCACAGCCATCACTGCCCCTGTTCCATATTCCATCAAAACAAAATTGGCAACGAAGATGGGCATTCTGGCCCCTGTCATTGGATTCTGGCAGTAGGCACCGGTGAAAACCCCCTCTTTTTCCGCTGTTTCGGCAGTCCTGTTTATTTTATCCTGGCGTTTCATCCTTTCAACAAATTCCTGAACGGGTTGTTCTTGAGGAGTTCCTTTCGATAGAATGATTGCAAGGGGATGCTCGGGCGCCAGGCTCATAAATGTCGCCCCGAAGACCGTATCCTGCCGCGTCGTGAAAACCTTAATGGCCTCGGCGGAATTTTCCATGGGAAAATGAATTTCGGCGCCGATGGACTTTCCAATCCAATTGCGTTGCATGGTGAGAACCCGCTCGGGCCATCCGGGAAGTTTTTCACACCACTCCAGCAGTTCTTCCGCATAGGCTGTAATTTTAAAAAACCATTGGTCCAGTTCTTTCTGGGTCACCCCGGGGTCATCGGCATGGCCCCGCCAGCATGTCCCGTCGTTCATCACCTGCTCATTCGCTAAAACGGTTTTGCAGATCTCGCACCAGTTGACAGAGGATTTCCGCTTATAGGCCAACCCCCTTTCATACATTCTTAAGAAGAAAAGTTGTTCCCATTTGTAATAGGACACATCGCATGTGGCAAATTCCCTGTCCCAGTCATAGCTGAAACCCATCCGCTTCAATTGATTTTTCATGTAATCAATGTTTTCATAAGTCCATTTGGCAGGGTGGACCCCGTGTTCAATGGCCGCATTTTCCGCAGGCATGCCGAAGGCATCCCAGGCCATCGGGTGAAGGACGTTAAACCCTTTCATTTTCTTATACCGGGCGACCACATCTCCAATGGAGTAATTCCGCACATGTCCCATATGGATTTTCCCCGATGGATAAGGGAACATTTCAAGAAGATAATATTTCTCTTTCTTCGCGTCCTCTGTCACGTTAAAAAGTTTCCGATTCTCCCAGATCTTCTGCCACTTCTCTTCAATTTCTTTAGGTCGATAACGCTGATTCATGAAAAGCCTCTCCAAAGCAGTGATTAGTCATTCCCTCATTGAGTCGTTAATTCATAACTCATAACTTTTAACTTTAAATTGATTACCCTCTCATCATCTTTCGGATTCGGAGTCTCAGAGCATTGAGCCGAATGAACCCCTCCGCATCCTTCTGATTGTAGACCGTATCTTTCTCAAAGGTGGCAAAGGCATCATGGTAAAGAGATTTTTCAGACTGACGGCCGATCACCGTGCAGTTCCCTTTGTAAAGTTTTAATCGAACGGTCCCGTTCACCTCTTTCTGCATCTCATCAATTGTTTTCTTCAAAATTTCCATCTCCGGCGAAAACCAGTAGCCATAGTAGATCAACTCCGATATCTTCGGGACCAGGCTATCGCTGAAATGCATCACCTCTCTGTCCATCGTGATCGATTCGATAGCTCGATGGGCAATATGGAGGATGGTTCCCCCTGGGGTTTCATAAACTCCTCTCGATTTCATTCCGACATAACGATTCTCCACCATGTCCACCCGCCCGATTCCATTTTGACCTCCTAATTCATTCAGCTTGGACAATAGGGCTGCCGGGGAAAGGCCCTTTCCATCAATCCGCTTTGCAACCCCATCCTCAAAATCGATTTCCAAAACGGTGGGACGGTCAGGCGCCTTTTCCGGAGAGACCGAAAGAATAAACATATCCTCGGGGGGCGCGGACCAGGGATCTTCCAGGATTCCTCCTTCAAAGCTGATGTGAAGGAGATTTCGGTCCGAGGAATAAGGTTTTGCTTTGGTCACCGGGATGGGAATCCCGTTTTGCTGGGCATAAGCAATTAAATCTTCTCTCGACTTAAATTGCCACTCCCTCCATGGAGAGATCACGCGAATATAAGGGTTCAGGGCATAATAAGTTAATTCAAATCGGACTTGATCATTCCCTTTCCCTGTGGACCCGTGAGCCACTGCATCCGCTCCCTCTAACTGTGCTATTTCCACCTGCCTCTTGGCAATTAAGGGCCGAGCGATGGAAGTTCCGAGAAGATATGTCCCCTCATAGATGGCATTGGCTTTGATCGCCGTGAAGACATAATCGCGAACAAACTCCTCTCTGAGGTCCTCAATGTAAACCTTGCTCGCACCCGTGGCAATGGCCTTTTCTTCTAAGTGATCCAGCTCTTCGGCTTGCCCCACATCAGCGGTAAATGCGATGACCTCGCATCCAAATTCATTCTTTAACCATTTTACAATCACAGAGGTATCCAAACCTCCAGAGTAAGCCAGGACAACCTTTTTCACTTCACCTTTCATAATACCCCCTTCGTCTTTTATTTCAGATTGCGGGTTTAAATCCGAAATCCGAGTCCCGAAATCCGCAATTAAGTTATCCCTCTAAAGACTTCTTCCAGAGCTTTGATCACCCGGTCAATCTCCTCCCGGGTCACAATCAGGGCGGGGAGAAATCGAAGGACCTTCCCCATGGTGCAATTGATGAGAATTTTCTTCCTTAACATCTCCTTAACAATAGAACTCCCGTCTATGTTTAACTCGATGCCGAGGATTAAACCCTTTCCCCGAACCTCTTTAGCGAAGGGAAACTTTTTCTGGATCGCCTCAAGCTGGGAGAGGAAATAATCTCCCATCTTTTGGCAATTTTCCAGCATCCCTTCTTCTAATAGGGTGGTGAAGGCAGCCACGCCTGCTGCAGTGGCCAAAGGATTCCCGCCAAAAGTGGAGGCATGATCTCCCGGTCTGAAACTGTCCGCAATCTCTTTTTTCGTCAATAAAGCCCCGATGGGAACCCCCCCTGCCAGTGATTTGGCAAGGGTAAGCAGATCAGGTTCAATCCCATCATGTTCATAGGCAAAGAGTTTTCCGGTCCGACCCATTCCGACCTGAATTTCATCAAAGATGAGAAGGAGCTTCTTCTCGTCACAGATCTCCCGAAGGGCTTTCAAATAACCTTCGGATGGACAGTTCACCCCGCCTTCTCCCTGGATGGGCTCCAACATCACGGCGCATGTTTTCGGATCAATGGCATTCCTTACCGCCTGGATATCATTAAAGGGAACGTATTTGAATCCGGGCATCAGCGGCTCATAACCCTTGTGGAACTTTTCCTGAGCGGTGGCGGTCAGGGTGGCCAGGGTTCTGCCGTGAAAGGACTGTTCCATCGTGATAATTTCGTATCGATTGCCTCCTGACTTCTCTTTTGCATATTTCCGGGCCAATTTGATCGCCCCTTCATTGGCCTCGGCCCCGCTGTTGCAGAAGAAAACTTTATCAGCAAAAGAGTGCTTGCAGAGAAGAGAGGCAAGTTGGATCTGCGGCTCAATATAATAGAAGTTCGAAACATGGATCAGCTTCTCCGCTTGATCTTGAATTGCACGAACGACTTTCGGATGGCAGTGTCCTAAATTACAAACCGCCAGCCCTGAGACAAAATCAAGGTATTCCTCTCCTTCCAAATCCCAAACCCGGGTCCCTTTCCCTTTGACCAAAAGAACAGGGTAGCGGGCATAGGTATTGGCCAAATATTTTTCCGATAACATCATCAAAGTCTGAGAATCCATACGAACACCCCTTTATTGGAAGAACGGGATATTGGAAGATTGGAATGATGGATTAAATGATTTAATTATCCTATTATTCCAGTGTTCCATTATTCCACTCCTTTGGTGATTTGTGTTCCAATCCCCACATTGGTAAAAATTTCTAACAGAATGGCATGCTCCACCCTTCCATCAATAATATGGGCTTTGGCCACCTCTCCGTCCAAGGCGTTGAGGCAGCAATTAATCTTTGGAATCATCCCGGAGGAGACGACCTTCTGGGTGATTAATCGTTTGGCCTGCCTCACATCAAGAGTAGGAATCAACCGATGTTTCTTATCCATCACGCCCTCCACATCGGTGAGGAGAATGAATTTCTCTGCTTTCAGCGCAGAGGCTATCTTTCCAGCCACCAGATCGGCATTAATATTATAGGTCTCCCCCTCCTCCCCGACGCCCACCGGCGCAATGACCGGAATGAAATTTTCTTTCTCCAGCGCTTCGATGACTCCCGGGTTGATCGTCTTCACCTCTCCCACCATTCCAATATCAATGGCCTCAGGCTTCTCCCCCTTGCCGCCCCTCTTCGTCAATTTTAATTTTTTAGCCGTGATGAGACGGCCGTCTTTTCCGCTCAGCCCGACGGCTTTGCCTCCCTGCTGATTAATGAGAGAAACAATCTCTTTATTCACCTTCCCGACGAGTACCATTTCGACAATATCCATGGTCTCTCCATCCGTCACCCTCATCCCCTCTATGAATTGAGATTTTTTCCCTATCTTGGTCAACATCTCACCAATCTGGGGCCCTCCGCCATGGACGATGACAGGATGAAGACCGATGTATTTCAAGAGGACAACATCGAGAGCAAAGCTCCGCTTCATCCACCTTTCCTCCATCGTGCTCCCCCCGTATTTAATGACGATGGTCTTATCATAGAATCGCCGAATATAAGGAAGGGCCTCGACCAAGATGTTGGCTTTGTCAATAGGGTTTTCCATGGGTCCGCTCCGCTTACCTCCTTATAAAATATACCTGCTTAAATCCTCATCCTGCACAAAACCGCTCAATTTCTCTCGAACATACCTTGCATCAATCACCATATTTTCCCCGGTCATCTCGGGAGCGTCAAATGAAATCTCATCCAGTAATTTCTCCATCATGGTGTAAAGCCGTCTGGCTCCTATGTTTTCTGTTCTTTCATTGATTAACGCCGCCATCTCCGCAATCTCTGAAATTCCATCTTCCTTAAAATTTACCTTGACCGATTCTGTCTCCATCAAGGCGGTATATTGTTTGATCAGCGCATTTTCCGGCTCCGTGAGGATTCGAACCAGATCCGCCTTCCCTAAAGAATCCAATTCAACCCGGATCGGAAAGCGACCTTGAAGCTCGGGGATGAGATCCGCAGGTTTGGAAACATGAAAGGCCCCGGCAGCAATAAATAAAACATGGTCCGTCTTGACCATTCCGTATTTTGTCGTCACGGTCGTCCCTTCCACAATGGGCAGGATATCCCTCTGAACCCCTTCCCGGGAGACATCCGGACCATAGGCGGATTCCCTTCCTGCAATCTTATCGATTTCGTCGAGAAAGATAATTCCCGATTGCTCAACTCGTTCAATGGCCTGTTTGATCACAGAATCCATATCGATCAATTTATACGATTCCTCTTGAGAGAGGATGGTCAGCGCTTCCGGAACTTTGACTTTCCTCTGTTTTTTCTTTTTTGGAAACAGGCTCCCAAACATATCTTTAATATTGACATCCATTTCTTCCAATCCGGAAGCGGAAAAGATCTCCACGATGGGGAGGTTTCGATCCACAATCTCCACCTCCACATACTTCTCACTGAGTTTTCCCGCCTTCAGCAACTTTCGAAGCTTTTCGCGAGTGGTCTGCTGATCCTCCCCTTCTTTTTGGGATCCTTTCCCGGAGCGAGGAAGAAGTAAATCCAAGAGCCTCTCTTCAGCCATCTCTTCCGCTCTCTGCTGTACTTTGCGAGATTCCTCCGCTTTCAACATATTGACCGCCAGTTCGGTGAGATCCCGAATCATCGACTCCACATCTCTTCCGACATATCCCACCTCTGTAAATTTTGATGCTTCAATCTTTAAAAAAGGGGCCTGCGCTAATTTGGCCAATCTTCGTGCGATCTCCGTCTTACCGACCCCGGTGGGTCCGATCATAATGATGTTTTTAGGAGCAATTTCATCTCTGAGGGGCTCAGGAACCTGCTGGCGCCTCCATCTGTTTCTCAATGCAATGGCCACGGCTCTCTTTGCATCCTTCTGTCCAACGATATATTTATCCAATTCAGAAACGATCTCACGGGGCGTAAAGGTCTGCCTCATAACTCCTCCAAAATGATCTGATCGTTGGTGTAGATGCAGATGGAGGCCGCAATCTTCAAGGCTTCAAAAGCAATGGCCCCGGCATCCAAATCGGAAAAACCGGTCAATGCCTTGGCAGCCGAATGAGCATAAGGGCCGCCACTCCCGATGGCCGTCACGCCGTCGTCAGGTTCAATGACGTCCCCATTTCCGGAAATCACCAACGTATGTTCAGAATCAGCGACCATGAGCAAGGCTTCCAGCCTCCGGAGAACCCGGTCTGTCCTCCAGTCTTTAGCCAACTCCACGGCTGCCCTCAGTAAATTTCCACTGTATTGATCCAATTTCTCCTCAAACTTAGCAAAAAGGGTAAAGGCATCTGCTGTCGCCCCTGCAAAACCGGCGAGAACTTTGTCGTGGTAAATTTTTCGAACCTTTCTGGCTGTGTGCTTCATGATGGTATGTTCAAGAGACACCTGCCCGTCTCCTGCCATCACGACTTTCCCTTTATGACGAACGGATAAAACAGTCGTTCCTCGCATCTTTACCATAAGATCACCCTTTTCCCTTCACCGATCGACCTGAATCCTACCCATTAATGATTCTCCTGACTTTTTCCACTCACATTCTTAAAACTTCGGGGATGGGCTTTGTCATAGACCTCCATCAATTTTCCCAGACTGATGTGGGTATATCTCTGGGTGGTCGAGAGACTTGAATGTCCTAACATCTCTTGAATCTCTCGAATATCAGCTCCTGCATCCAAAAGATGCGTGGCAAATGTGTGGCGAAGGCTATGGGGGCTGACTCTCCGAAAAATGCCCGAATGCCTCGAATATTTTTTAATCAACCTTCCTACGCTCCGTGCGGTCAATCTCCCCCCCCAAAAATTAACAAAAAGAGGGTCTTCATCCTTGATCCTCCCTCGTTCATTCAGGTATGCGTTCAATGACTCGATCGCCTTGCCCCCCACCGGAACGATCCGCTCTTTCCTTCCCTTTCCCATCACTCTCACGATGCCTAAATCCAGGTCGATTTGCTTCAAATTCAATCCGACTAATTCACTGACGCGTAATCCGCTGGAATAAAGCAATTCTAAAATGGCTTGATCCCTCAATCTTTTATCCTTCCTCCCCGCCGGGGGAACCTTTTCAGAAAGACCTTTGGGGGATTCCATTAACCGGAAGGCCTCATCCACAGTGAGCGTAGTGGGAAGAGTCTTTTCCACTTTAGGAGTTGAAACACTTTTGGCCGGGTTGGAAGCGACCATCTGTTCTCTATTCAGATACCTAAAAAAAGAGCGCAGTGTGGAAATTTTTCTCGCAATAGAACTTTTCTTATTCTTCCGATGGAGAAAGCTCAGATATTTTCGGATCGCCATCCGATCCATCTTCCCCCACTCAACTTCTGCGGAAGAAGGGAGCACCAACCCTGAGTTCTTTAAAAAATCCTCAAACCCTTCTAAATCTCTCTGATAACATCGACAAGTATGAGGGGAGGCGTTTTTCTCCACGGTTAAGTAATGAATAAATTGTGGGATTAAACCACGGTTTTCAACAGACTGGGTCGTCATTCACCTGCCTCATCTATTTCATCTCAAATACAACGTAAGTTATGAAAATGTTATTGAAATTTTATTTTATAACACAACCATTAAATTTACCAATATTTTTTCTCATATTTTCTCATTGACATTCTTTTAGATTTTTGTATAAACTGTAACCATTAATCTCAATTTAAGAAAAGGAGGTGATAAGCATGACGGAGCCGAGAGTTGCGAGAGTAACCGAAATCATTGCAGGTTCTTCAAAAGGTTTTGAGGATGCCATCAAGGTAGGTTTCGCAAGAGCGACAAAGACATTAAGGGGAATCACTGGATTACGTGTTGTTGAGATGAGAGTAGCAATTGAAAATTCTAAGATCATAGAATATAGGATCAGGCTGGAAATCATTTTCGTCCTTGAAACATAACCATTGATGGTTCCAATGAATGCTTGATTATCCTAAGGGGGATAAAAAATGAAGGGCCCTATCCTCAAGTCTGAGGCAGGGCTCTTTTTTTTAGAGCCTATTTTCCCCATTCGCTAACGATGGACCTCATCGGGCAACGCCCGTGGTTTTCTGCGCAGGCGGATAAAATTCCTGACCTAAAGGCTCTCTTTTATTACCTTCAGCAGTTCCTCTTTGCTCACAATTGCGGTTCCAACCTTCCCAACAACGATCCCCGCCGCATAGTTGGCTAAACTTGCCGCATCTTTAATACTAACGCCAGGTCCCGTTCCTAAGGCGAGAGCCATCGTTCCAATCACTGTGTCTCCCGCACCGGTCACATCATACACCTCCTTCGCTACGGTGGACACAGGATAAGATTTCTGATGGGGTTCGAAAATGGTCATTCCCTTCTCTCCCTGGGTAATGACTAAAGCGCTGCACTTCAATCTTTTCAACAGATTTTTTCCAATTTTCTCCACGGAGGATTGATCAGTGGCAGGGATTCTCGATGCTTCGCTTGCTTCATTGGTATTCGGAGTAATGACTGTGGCTCCCTTATAGAAGAAAATATTTTTTACTTTTGGATCAACCATGATCAACTTCTTTGACTTTTTGGCTCTTTGTATAATGGCCTGAATGAGGCTTCGAGTCAATAAACCTTTCCCATAATCAGAAATCGCCACCCCGTCAAAATCTTCTATCCGTTCCATCAAAAACTTTGAGAGATTTCTGTAAGTGGAAATTTTGGGGTGAGCGGTTGTCTCCCGATCGACTCTGACCAATTGTTGGTAATGAGGATGGTGAGCGATGATCCTCGTCTTTACTGTCGTCTGCCGTTCTTTTTCAAAAAATATCCCCTCTGTCTGGATCCCCTCTTCAATCATTCTTTGATATATTTTTTGTCCATTTTCGTCATCCCCCACAATGCCACAGAGTGATACGGTTCCTTCGAGTGAACGAATATTATGGGCTACATTTGCCGCCCCCCCGAGCTTAAAATCCTCTCTCTCTGCGATGATGACCGGAACGGGTGCCTCCGGGGAGATCCGGGAGACCTTCCCAAAAATGGATCGGTCCATCATCACGTCACCCACCACTAAAAGTTTTACCCTTGGAAAATTCTTTAATAGGGACTCCAGCTTTTTTCGTTCTTTTACCCTGATCATCCTGTCCGTTCCTTTAAGATTTATTTTGTCTCTTAAAAAATTCGACGGTTTTTTTTAGTCCCTCTTCTATTCCTACTTTTGGCATGTAATTTATAATTTTTTTGCTCTTGTGGATATCTGCCAGGGAATGCTTCACATCTCCTTTTCGCGGTTCTTCATAAACAGGGGCTAACTTCGATCCCAGAATCTCCTTCAGGACATTCATTAATTGGTTCAGCGAGATTCTTTCTCCACAGGCAATATTTATCGCCTCTCCATAAAGACGTCCGGCGGACATGGCGAGGAGATTGGCCTGAACGACATTCTCGATAAAAGTAAAATCCCGAGACTGCTCTCCGTCTCCAAAGATGATCGGAGGACGACCATGAACCAGCGCATCGATAAACCTCGGGATGACAGCCGAGTAANNNTAGAGTTGGTAAAAAAGCCGGCAGTATTGCTCCCCAATATATTTCTGGAGCGCATAAGGGGAAAGAGGATAAGGGGACATCTCTTCATGCTTCGGCAAAGTCGGCGTGTCCCCATAGATGGAAGAGGAGGAGGCATAGATCACCCTTTTCACTCCCTCTTCCCTGGCGGCAAGAAGGATATTTAAAGTGCCTCCAACATTGATGGCATTGGAGGTCTCCGGATCTTCTACGGAGCGTTGGACCGATGGGAGAGCAGCTTGATGAAAAACATATTCCATTCCTTTGACCGCTTCCCTGCAGGCGCTCAAGTCACGAATATCTCCTTCGAGGACTTCCAGGGGGGGATATTTTCTATCAAAAATGAGGTTTTCCTTTTTGCCCGTTGAAAAATTATCCTGGACCCGAACGGAGTGATTCGCTTTGAGCAAGAACTCCGTCAGGTTAGAACCGATAAACCCGGCACCCCCGGTGACTAATACTTTTGACACTTTCTCTTTCTCCTTTTTCCATTTCTCTATTTAACAAAACCACTTTCCTTTATCAAGAGAAAACGTCATCTTTTCGTATTCCCGGATTTCAGTATGTATGGACGCCCCCCCCATTCCGCCAGGAAGTCTTCCTTCTCTAATTTTTAAAGGAGAACCCGGAGAACAAAAAAGAGAACAAAAAAGACTTGACAAAGGAGGGGTTATTGATTACACTCCTATGAGAGTGTTATAGGAGTGTTAAATGAAACCCGATAAAGGCAAGGTAACCATCAAAATTCCAAGGCCACTCTACGATAATCTCGGCCATATCATTGAAGGAGGGGGCTTTCATTCTGTCACGGAGTTTATTGTTTATGTATTAAGGGACCTCATCTCTTCCAGGTCTGTGAAGAAGGAACCCTCTCTGACAAAAGAAGAAATCGAAGTTGTTAAAAAAAGGTTAAAATCCCTCGGATATTTATAAGTCATAAAAATCAAACTCCATGGACTCATTCTAAAATAGGGAGACAGGAATATGGATGATCACATCATCATCTTCATCGTCTTCGGGTTTATTGCTCAAATCATTGACGGGGCTCTCGGGATGGCCTATGGCGTTTCCTCAAATGCCTTTTTCCTCAGTCTTGGGGTCCCCCCATCCATTGCCAGCGCATGTATCCACATATCCGAAACGTTCACCACAGCAGTATCGGGAGTCTCACACTTTAAATTTGGGAACATTGACAAAAAGATTTTTTTGAGGCTTCTGATCCCAGGGGTGATCGGGGGAGTATTAGGAGCCTATATCCTGACTGAATTACCGGGAGGGAAAATTAGACCTTTTGTCTCCCTCTATCTTTTAATAATGGGGTTATGGATACTATTCAAGGTAGTCAGAAAAACCCATCCGATAAAGACGAAAAGTAGATTGATCCCGCTCGGATTGGCCGGGGGTTTTTTTGATGCCATCGGCGGCGGGGGGTGGGGGCCCATTGTCACCACCACTTTAGTGGCAAACGGGAATCATCCACGATATGCCATTGGTTCGGTGAACTCAGCAGAGTTTTTCGTCACGGTTGCTGAATCGATCACTTTCTTCGCCACGATCGGGACTCTGCTATTCCAGCATTGGGAAAAAATCGTCGGTTTAATGATCGGAGGAGTGATTGCAGCTCCTTTTGCCGCCTGGGTCTGCAAAAAGTTGCCCCATCAGGCATTGATGTTGCTCGTGGGGCTATTGATTACCGGGTTAAGTATCAGGATTCTTTACCTTGCCTGGTTTTAAGGGCATTCCGAAACAGGATATGCTATAAATAAAAAATAGTATCCATAAAAGGGGTTCGATGAAATTATTTAAAGGAAAAGAGAAGAAGGCGTTCATCATTGGCATTGATGGGGTTCCCCATTCCTTACTAACCACCTATATAAAAAATGATATCATGCCAAATCTGAAAAGGATCCTGAATGACGGATTGACGCTTCACCAGATGAATGCATCCCTCCCTGACATTTCATCGGTTTCCTGGACATCATTTAACACCGGAGTGAATCCAGGGGAACATGGGATCTATGGATTTACTGACCTCAAACCGAATAGCTATTCTTTAACCTTCCCAAATTCAAAGGACATCCAGGCTCCAACCTTCTGGGAAATTTTAGGAAAAACGGATCAAAAAACTTCCACCTTATGCCAAAATTATTCCAAGAAAATAGGTCATTCCTGCCGATCTATTATTTTCAATGTCCCCCATACTTATCCTGCATTGCCAATGAATGGGATATTGGTCTCCGGTTTTGTGGCGATCGATTTAAAAAAGGCGGCCTTCCCTGAATCGGCTTATGCCTATCTTCATTCCATCGATTACCTCATCGATGTGGAAGCCGAAAAGGCCAAAGAAGATAAGGCCGCTTTTATGAAAAACCTGTTTGAATGTTTTGAGACCCGTAAAAAAGCGATCTCCCACTTTTTGGCAGAAGAGTCCTGGGATCTTTTCTTCGCCTGTATCACGGAGACAGACCGTCTTCACCACTTCTTTTTCGACGCGGCGATGGATCAAGAAAGCCCTTATCATGAATCTTTCCTTCGCTTCTATCGGGAAGCGGATCAATTTATTAAATATCTATACGAGGAATATAGGAAAAGATGCCCGGACAAAGGATTTTTCATGATCCTTTCCGACCATGGATTCGCCCCGGTTAAGAAAGAAGTTTATATCAATCGGTTTTTAGAGGAAAAGGGATTTTTATCGTTGAAGGACAGTGGCAATTTCTATGAAAGGATCGAACCGAACACCAAGGCATTCAATTTAGATCCCTGCCGCATTTATGTCCACGGTGAGGAGGCCTATCCCAGAGGAACGGTGAAAAAGGAGGAGAAGGCGGCCCTCCTGGAGGAGATAAAAAAGAGTTTAAGAGGACTGAAGGGGGAGAATGGCGATGAGGTGATTGATAAAATCTATGGAAAAGAGGAAATCTATCATGGACCCCATACCCGTATGGCTCCGGATCTGGTCTGCCTTCCCCGGGATGGCTATGATCTAAAAGGGAGTTTGGAAAAAAAGGGTGTTTTCGGCGATAACATATTCAAAGGGATGCATACCTGGCACGACGCCTTCTGTATCCTCCCGGAAAAGATCAACTTTCCTGAAAAGCCCTCCGTGGAGAGTCTCACGGAGCATATCCTTCAATATTTTTCTAAATAGGAGACCTGTTTATGGATCATCTGACAAGATTGGAAAACAAAAGCATCTATATCATTCGAGAGGCTTATTATCAATTCAAAGACATTGCCATGCTATGGTCTGTCGGGAAAGACTCCACGACCCTGCTCTGGCTCTGCCGGAAGGCCTTTTTCGGCCGTATTCCATTTCCGATCATCCATATCGACACCGGCTACAAATTCCCTGAGATGTATCAATTCAGAGATGAAAGGGCGAAAGAGTGGCATCTCAACTTATTGATCGGGAGAAATGAAGAAAAACTTAAAGAAGGGATGGGGCCAAACCAGGGAAGCAAGTTAGATTGTTGTAACGAATTAAAAACCAACGCATTAAAAATGGTCATTAAAAGGCTCAATCTCAAGGCCATCCTTTTAGGGATCCGTAGAGATGAGCACGGGATCCGGGCAAAAGAAAGATATTTCTCGCCCAGGGATTCCCAGTTTAAATGGGATTATGAAAATCAGCCTGCGGAGTTATGGGATCAATACCAATCGACGGTCGAGGAGGAAGAACACTTCAGAATCCATCCCCTTCTCCATTTTACAGAATTCGACATCTGGGATTACGTCAAACGGGAGAAACTTCCCATCGTCCCTCTCTATTTTAGCAAGAACGGGAAACGGTTCCGGAGCATTGGGTGTATCACCTGTTGCTCTCCGATTGATTCGGAAGCTAAAACCATTGAAGAAATCGTAGAGGAAATTAGGATTTCCAAAACTTCGGAAAGGTCAGGTCGGGCCCAGGATAAAGAGAATATCTATACGATGCAGAAACTGAGAGCCTTAGGATATATGTAAATCTGGGAGATTGGAATAATGGAATGATGTGTAGAGCAAAGACCCTTAAATAAGATTGATTCATTATTCCGGTATTCAAATATTTAATCATTTCATATAATTTTTTAAAGGAGACCAAAATGTTTCAAGAGGAAAGAGCTCTACCCATTGTGATTGTCGGCCATGTGGATCATGGAAAGAGTACCCTCATCGGCAGACTGCTTTATGATACGGGTTGTCTTCCCACCGACAAATATTCGGAGATTCAGAAAAGTTCTGAAATGCTCGGAAGAATAGTGGAATTTGCCTTTGTGATGGACTGCCTGGAGGAGGAGAGATCAAGAGGGATCACCATTGATACCACTCAAACATTCTTTAAAACACCGAAAAGAAGATATGTGATCATTGATGCCCCCGGGCACAAGGAATTCTTAAAAAATATGATCACCGGTTCCAGTCAAGCCGAAGCCGCCTTATTGATCATCGATTCTTTCGAAGGGGTTCGCGACCAAACCAAACGACACGCTTATATTTTGGGCATGCTGGGTCTGAAGCAGGTATGCGTCCTATTAAACAAGATAGACCTGGTCAATTATTCTCAGGATAAATTTTTAGAATTGAAGGCGGAGATCACCGATTTTTTAAATAAATTGAACGTCCATCCCAATTTTATCCTGCCCATCTCAGCCATTCACGGAGATAATGTGGCGACCCCCTCAAAAAAAATATCCTGGTTCGAGGGTCCGACCGTATTGCAGGCGCTGGATACCTTTCAAGAATTGAAGGTTGAAGAAAAGCCGCTCAGACTCCCTATCCAGGACAGCTACACGATAGAGGGGAAGAAAATATTGGTTGGAAGAGTTGAGGCGGGTCATGTCAGGAAGGGAGATTCCATCTATCTTCTGCCCGGAAAAAAGGAAGTGGAAGTAAAAAATATTGAAAAGTTCCCGGAGAAAGATGTGACCATAGCAAATTTCGAAGAATCCATCGGGATTCGTCTAACGGGAAGGCACCCGGCAAAGAGGGGACAAATTTTGACGGCGGACCTTTCTTCGACGATCACCGATAAAATTAAAGCCAATATATTTTGGATGGATCCCGCAGGGTATCAAACAGGAGACACCCTTCTCTTCAGGTGTGTCACCCAGGAGGTTCCTTGTCGCATCGAAAAGATCTACAGAAGATTCGATCCCGCCTCGATGGAATTCACCGAGGAAAACGCTTCCTCCATCAGGAGCGCGGAGGTGGCAGATATTCTGATTCGCCTCAATAAAAAGGTTGTCGTCGATCCCTTCAACGAAATCCCTGAGATGGGAAGGTTTGTGTTGGAAAAAGACGGAAGGCCCGTTGCAGGAGGAATTATTCTATAAGTCTTCTCTCCGTTCCGCAAGGACGATTTTTGACACCTTCTTGGTTACTGACCTCCCTCTTTCTTCATTGCTTTTTCGACGGATAAACAATTTCAAAAATGACTATTTTTTGATCCTGCTTATTCCAATCCTTCAAGAGGGTCAAGTCTTCATCTCTTAATTTTTCCCAAAATCCCTGCGAACGCTTTTCAACGTCCTCATCTAAGACAAGATATCGGATGCCATTGGAACGGGCTATCCGGAGGACCTCTTCATAGCTTTTATTAGGGAGGATGCTCCAAACCAATTCGGCATAAAAGGCTTCCTGAGGCAAACGGCTCATGATTTTGGCCCCTCCGGGAAGATGATCTTTCATCCACAGACCCGCCTCTTTTTGAATCGAACGATGATCCCGGGGATGGATCACCCTTCCCTGAATGAAAAGGACGGCCAGCAGAATGACAAGCAGAAGGGCCGGTATCTTTTTGGTGGCGCCAACAAATCTCCATCGTTCCTGAATCCATCCAAGAAACAACCAAAATCCGAAGGCGGCCCAGAGGATGGAAATAGAAATCATATGAGACGTGTATCTCCGCGAGGTAAACAGGATGGATAAGAGGAGACCGAAGTAAAAAAGGTGATGGCTGATGATGTAAAAATTTGCTTTCAAAGAAAATGGAGATCTATTTCTAATGATCCCCATCCAACCGATCACAGCAAAAAGGGATAGAATGGGATTAAAAACTTGTTGGAATTTATATAATGAACTGAAAAAGCCGGTCCCAACTCTAACCGACAGAGAAAGAGGATCTTTAAACAGGGAGAGTATAGGAAGCCCTTCTCTCCATGGACGTATCTCATTGACGGAAGGTAGATCTCCCATTTTTGAAACAGACCCTACGGAAATATCCAACTTCTTTGAGATGGACCATTTTCCTGTTTCTTTGCGAAGTTGTATTAAATAGGGGGAAGAAAAGGCAAGAAAGGCCAGAAGAGCGACCAGGATCATCCCCATCCTTTTCGGCCAGTATCTTCTCTCTCCCGGGGGATTGAAAAAAAACACCCAGACGATGAATACAAAGAGCAAGCCAATTGCTTCCGGTCTCGTTAAAAAAGCCAGGGTGGCAAAAGCACCGAAAAGCAACACATGATCAAACCTCCCTTTCCGAAAGGCGCACCACCCGAAAAGAACAGAGGTCGCCAAAAAGAAATGGTAGGTGGATTCGGTTAAAACAGAGCCGGAAAATGTGTGGAGAAAAGGATGAACCGCCACCACAAGACCTGAAATCATCCCGACTTTTTCATGAAATATCGTTTTCCCTAAATAAAAGACGGGGACCACGAGGAGCACCCCAAAGACAATGGACACCCAGATTCCAGCCATCTCGTAATTTTTTATCAGGGTATAAACAAAAGCAACGAGCGCCGGGTAACCGGGACTCGATTTCCCTTCTGTCCAATCCCCGGCCAAGACCTCTTTGGCATGACGGATATATTCCACTCCATCGATACGAATGACTTCAGGATAGAACACAAGAAATATTCTTAGGATAAAAGCCAGGGCCATGATAAGCAGGAGGGCCTGCCAATGACCCTTGCTGTTGCTTTCTGACTCCCCTTTTCGATTAAATGTTGAAATGTTTTCCGTCATTTTAACCCAGGCCCTCAACCAATATCTGGACGATTTTTTCACTCGCCCTTCCCTCTCCAAATAGCTTCTTCTCCCTTCCGGCAGGCCTTCTCTTCTCCAAATCATCCATTCCTTGAAAAATGTTTTTTTTCTCTGTCCCCACCAATTTATTCCATCCGCTTTTGACGGTCTCGACCCACTCTGTTTCCCCTCTCAGTGTCAGACAGGGAACCTTTAACCAATAGGCCTCTTTCTGGACACCTCCTGAATCCGTGAGAATCGCTCTGGCATTTTTTTCCAACTTGAGCATGTCGAGATAGGAAACCGGCTCAACGAATTTAATATATTTGAATTCAGTGAAGGCAAGATAAACCTCCATTCTCTTCCTCGTCCTTGGATGGAGGGGAAAGAGTACAGGATGAATCCTTCCAATCTCATTCAGAGCCTCCAAAATAGATTTCAGCCTTTTCGGATCATCCGTATTTTCCGCCCGATGAAGGGTAGCCAAGTAGTATTGCGGATTGCCGATTGCCGATTGCGGATTAACAAGGCTTAAATCTTGAAGAATAGTAGATTTTTTTTCAGCTAACCTCGAATAATAAAGAAGCGAATCGTACATCACGTCACCCACATAGCTAACGAATCTCACCCGTTCGTCTTTGATCCCTTCCCTCAATAAATTTCTAACCGCCTGATCGGTGGGACAGAATAGAAACACTGAAAGATGATCCGTCAGGACTCGATTGATTTCTTCTGGCATAATTCGATTATAACTTCTCAGTCCTGCCTCGACATGGGCCACAGGAAGGTTGAGTTTTGCCGCAGCCAAAGCCCCTGCCAGAGTCGAATTCGTATCTCCATAAACCATGACCGCTTCCGGTCTCTCCTTTTCAAGGACACCCTCGATGCGTTCAATCATCATTCCCGTCTGTTTGCCATGAGATCCGGACCCCACTCCTAAGTGATAATCAGGCTTGGGAAGGTTAAGCTCTTCAAAAAAAACCTTATCCATCAGGGTGTCGTAATGCTGACCCGTATGGACTAACACTTCCTGAATGCGCTTCTTCCTTTGATGGGCTCGGTGAATGGCACGTGACACGGCTGCCGCTTTAATAAACTGAGGTCTCGCCCCCACAATGGTAACAATTTTCATTTTTTTAACCATTATTTTTAAACTAACCTCACTCCAAGGCGATCTTTCTTGTAACGCCTTCCGCAGGTTTTACACACTGATTTCCCGGACCGAAAGGTGAGTCCCTCTGCACACTGGCAGACCCACCCCTTCACTTTCCCTGGATTTCCATAGACCAAGGCATAATCCGGGACATCATCGGTCACCACAGAATTAGCTCCGATAAAAGCATATTGACCGATCTGATTGCCACAGATGATGGTGGCATTCGCCCCGATGGTAGCTCCTTTTCTGACGATCGTTTTTCGGAATTCCTTTTTTCGAGAGATAAAACTTCGAGGGTTGAAAACATTTGTAAAGACCATCGACGGGCCGCAAAAGACGTCGTCCTCCAATATCACTCCATCATAAACAGAGACATTATTTTGGACCTTAATATGATTTCCCAAAACCGCTCCTGACCCGATGAATACATTTTGTCCGAGCACACAATCCCTTCCGATTTTGGCTCCTGACATAATATGAGAATAGTGCCAGACACGGGTCCCTTCCCCGATCTCCATGGGCTCTCCGACACAGGCCGTCTCATGGATAAAGACGTCGTGTTTCGGTCCTTTCCCGAATACCAGCACCTTTCCGCCTTCCTGCAACGACCTTTGGCAAAGATCGAGAATTTCCAAAACCCTCAATCCATTTTCACCATCCGTCTTTGGTCTCTGTCGGGTTTGAAGGCAATCTAAAAATTGACGGCATTCCGCTTTCAGAGGCTCTTCCATGTCAAAGGGAATCACCTCCGCATCTTCCTTTCGCGGAACCGGAATCCTCTCTATCCAATCAATCCGATGGCTNNCTTCTGTTCCTTATAAGGGTGAAGCCAACTGACAAAAATGTGCGACTTCACGCCACTTGGAAAATCCATCGTGGTCATCGTCACATCGGCGATCCCTTGATTGAGATAACTTCCCCCATGGGCGGACACCTCGTTGGGCATCTCTCCCAAAAGAAGGAGGATGACGGAGATGTCATGGGGGGCAAAGCTCCAGAGAATGTTCTCTTCTGTCCGAAATTTACCGAGGTTGAGGCGGGTGGAGTGAATATAATTGATTTTTCCCAGCTCCCCGTTCGATACGATCTGTTTAAGCTTGATAATCCCCGGATGGTACTCGAGGAGATGGCCGACCATCAAGATCCTATTTTCCCCCTTGGCTAAGGCCACCAACTCCTTTCCTTCTCTCACTTTTAAGGCTAAAGGTTTTTCCACAAAAACATCCTTCCCTGCCTGCAGAGCCTCTTTGACCACCCGGTAATGGGATTCCGCGGGAGTGGCTATGACCACTCCATCGACCGATGGATCTTCAAAGATCTCAGAAAGACTAAGAGAGGGTTTGACTTGTGGGTAATGGGCCATTAACTCCTGAACCTTCTTCTCATCCGCATCATAAAGAGTATGTAAGGCCATCAACTCCGAAAAATTCCGGACCAGATTTTTTCCCCAATAACCACAACCCACCACAGCGACCTTGGCCATAAAACCTCCATTTAAAACTCATCAAAAAATGAGAAGGTGCGAAAAAATGGTCATGATACCGGTCTTAACCCCATTTCGGCCGGACAGAATTTAAGATGCCATTTGAGAAGGGCGGCGCAAATCGGGAGTTTCCGCCTCCACTTTTTCACGGTAAAGACAGTCAACAGACATCCGACCATCACCAAAATAAATTCAACCCATAGTTTTACATTTAATCCGATCAAGAGGAGAATCCATGGAAAGAAACCCCGATGCTTTTTAAAAAACAAATATCGAGAACGGTAATACTCAATTTTCGACAGGGCCGTTTTTTTTCGAGCGCTTTTCCCTTGATGATGGATGATTTCGGCATCGGGGATATGGTAAATCTTCATGCCCGCCTTCTTCATGCGAAAGCACCAATCTGTCTCTTCAAGAAAAAGAAAATAATCCTCATCCAATAAGCCAACCTGATCCACGACCTCCCGACTGACCACCATACAAGCACCAATCACGGAATCCACTTCGATCGGCTTGAGATAATCTCTCTCTTTTCCCGGAAATCGCTTCGGGTAGAACCATCTCAAGAGACTTTTATTGAAAAGTTCCGTCGCCAGAGAAGGAAAATTAGCGATCGAATTCTGTCTGGACCCATCAGAGTTGAAAAGCTGTCCCCCGGCCGCCCCCGCCTCCGGATGAGACTCCATAAATGAGACGAATTGTTCAATGGCTCCCCGTTTCACCTGGGCGTCCGGATTGAGAAGAAAAAGATACCTCCCGGAGGCCTTTCGAAGCCCTTGATTGGCCGCCTTTGCAAATCCCAGGTTCTTCTTGTTTTCGATGAGATGGACAAAATGAAATTTCTCCTTAACCTCCCCCCCGCTTCCGTCTTGGGAACCATTATCAACAACAATGACCTCCTGAGATCTCCCGTCATCCTTTTCGCAAATCGATTTCAGACAAGGAAGAAGATATTCCTTTGTGTTATAGCTAACGATGATGATGGATAAATGGATCAACACTTAACAATCTCCAAATGCATCAGATCTCCGAATCCTAATCGATCCACCGCCCAGCAAAAGGGGCGGAAAAGCAATTTCAGAAAACGACTTTCTGCTATCGGCTGGGCTCCCTGACAGGCGGCCCCCCGTCCATATCGTTCGTTGATCAAATATTGAAGGCTCGCCAAAAAACTTCTTTCCCCGGATTCGAACCAGAGGGCTTTAATCCTCAGACCCAATGGAAAAAGGAGTTTCTCAATCGTTTCAGGAGTAAAGGAAAAGAGGTGGCGGGGAACATCCAAACTGAACCAACATTTACCAAATAACCAGTAGTTTAGGCTTCTTGCATTCTGAATCGAAATATAAATTCGGCCTTTTGGCATCAGGACCCTGCTGATTTCAAGAAGGGCCTCTTTGGGGTTGGAAAGATGCTCCAATACAAAACTCATTCTGACGACATGGAAAAAATGATCGGGGTAATTCGCTTTAAAGAGATCTCCAGTGTAAACAGATATTCCCTTTGACCTTGCCCGTTCGGAGGCTTCGGCATCCATCTCAACTCCATGTACTTGCCAACCCATCAATTTCAATTTATAGAGTTCGGTTCCGTTCCCGCACCCAATATCTAAAAGCTTTCCGCCTTCGACAAAAGGAATGGCATGCCGATATTTGATTCGAAATGGGAGAAAGACCATTTTTTTTAAAAGACGAAGAGCTCCTCGAGTATTGGGCGGACTTCGGTACCCCCAATAAGTCTCCAGGGCCCACCTTCTTGACCAAGAATATTCCCTGTAATGAGAGGGATTAGAAATATAGTAATCTTTTGGATAATATTTTTTCAGCTTCTCCGGATCGGGTTGGGGGTTGATAAAAATGAGACGACATTCCTTGCATTGGACAATGTCAAACCTTCCCGGAATTCCGAAAACACGATCCCACCCCTCAAAAAGGAACTGATGCTGATGGGACCCGCAAACTTCGCAGGGAATCTTTTCCACTGCCTAAGCCACCTTCTCTCCCACAACGAACAGGGTATTTCCACCTGGGATGATTTTATTCCTCATGGTCTCATTCAACCGGTAGACTTCCTATTTCTTCTGAGATATTAGAAAAATTGTTTTAGGTTGAAGACGGCCCCCATTTTATCTTCTTTTGTTTCGAAAGGAGTTCCAGATCGCTTTTCAACAATTCTGAAAATGCATCACTCCCTTTTCCATTTAAATGAACCCAATCCGAAAACAGACTGGGATCCGTATTCAGGCCCGTAATCCTTTGTGTTTCATAATCCAAGAACGGAAGGCTCCTCTCCTCTGCGATCTCATGTATCAGATCCATACTTTCCTGGATATTATCGATATCCCGTGAGGGAAGATATCCGGGGATGCTCACTAAGATGACCTGTATTTGATTCTTTTCAAAATCATCGAGTAAGGCTTTAAAGGCATCTATTTGAACTTTATCATTTTTGGGTTTGGACCCTTTCTTTTTGTCAAGGTTTCCCTTCCTCTCATAAGGGACAAATCCATTATAGTATTCCAATAAAATATGGGTGCTCCTTCTACGTTCCTTCTTAAACAACCCAACCAACCGGTACGGCAATTTTCTTCTCTCTCGAACAAAGGCAAACCGGTTCAGAACGAGGGCCTTCATTTCCTTGAAATTATGGAGCTCTTCGAATAAAAAGTCCCGGGGAAAATAGTTGCTATCCTGCTCTAATTGTCTCTGGAGCGTATGACTGAACATCACCCAATGGACTCCAAAGATCACCGTGTCAGGCTTTCCATAGTAGCGCTGGAATATTTTTCGATACCATTTTAAAAAGAAGGTCGGCCCGGCTCCGTCCTGTCCAAAATTAAATACTTTTAAGCCACCTTTTTCAAGATATTTTGGGTTGATCCCATGGGCAGCATGGGAGGCCCCCATAATGATGATATCCGCATTCACCTTCGGGTGGAAGGCTTCTTCATATTGCCGGCGGGTCTGACGATTCCCTCCCCTCTCCATCCAGGAATTCATGAGAACGATGATCCCGATGAGAAGGGAAAGAAAAACTACTTTTTTTATCCAGGGAAATCTCATCTCTCACCCCTTTAAAATTGAAAATAGATGAACACCTGATCGTTATATTCTCCAAAAAAGATGAGAAAGAAAATGATCAAATAATACATCGCCCATCGACACAAAACCGACCTTTTCGAAAACATTTGCCTCATATTTCGGAGGGGCACCATCCTCTCGATCAACACCATGATTCCAATCGATAGCAACGTAAAGATCAGTTGGTAACGATCAACGCTCAAATCATAGAGAGCGCCCATTGACATTTTTATTCCCTCCGAGCTGCCCAATCCCGCTCCGAGATGGGTGATCGCATAAAAAGCATCCGGAAGGGTTTTTGATCTGAAGATGATCAGAGTAAAACAAAAAAGGAGGAAAGTAAAAGCAATCTGCAACCCTTTGTGAAAGGCCGGAAATCGGTTCAGGCCCACTCCTTTCACGCAATGCCTCCGAACATTTTTTGTCCAATCGGAAAAGATCAGATAGCATCCGTTCAATGACCCCCAGAAGATCATTCCCCAATGGGCCCCATGCCATAACCCACTCAAGGTGAAGGTGATGAAAATATTAAAATACCATCTCCATTTCCCAACCCGGTTTCCTCCTAATGGGATATAGACATAATCCCGAAACCAGGTCATCAGTGACACATGCCACCTCCTCCAGAATTCGGCCATCGAAGCGGAGTGAAAGGGCCTGTTGAAATTGTCCATGAGACGGAAACCCATCACCTGGGCGGCGCCGATGGCAATATCGGAATAACCGGAAAAATCGCAATAGACTTGAATACCGAAAAAGAGAGCCGCCGCCATGAGTGGAATTCCGGTAAATTGTGTTGGATCCTGGTAAACCTGGTCGACGACCATCGCCAATTTATCGGCGACCACGACTTTCTTAAAAAAACCCCAGAGCATCAATTTTAATCCATCCATCACCCTCTGGTCATCATAAGTATGCTTTTCATAAAATTGGGGAAGCAAATTTCCCGGTCGTTCGATTGGCCCGGCCACCAGCTGCGGATAAAACGAAATATAGAGAGCAAAGATTCCTATATGCGTTTCAGCCTTCTGGTGTCCCCGATAAATTTCAATGACATAACTGATCCCCTGAAAGGTATAAAACGATATGCCCACGGGTAAAATTAAGGACAAACTTTCAATCGGATAATTCCAATGGAGAAAATGGGCGGCTTGAGCAAGATTGGAATTAAAAAAATTGAAATATTTAAAGACAAAGATGGCGCCACAGGTGGAAACGATGCTCAGGATCAAAAAAACCTTCTTCTTTTTTCCTTCCGTTCTTTCAATCAAGAGCCCTGCCGAGTAATCGATGGCGATGGTCAATCCAAGAATGAGAATATAGACAGGAAGGAAGGCCATATAGAAAACCCAACTTGCCATCAGGAGGAAAAACCAGCGATACCGATGGGGAATCAAAAAATAGAGAGCCGTCACGGTAGGGAAAAAAATTAAAAATGAAAATGAATTAAAAAGCATGGGGACTCCTTTTACCCTCCTTTCGCCATGCGGTCCAGGATTGAGAAGAAACGCGGGGCGCAGGACTGAATGGTGTAGTTTTCCAAAACCCTCCTTCTCCCCTCCCGACCCATCCGTTCACGCAACGCTGGGGTCTCAATGAGAAGGGACAGCTTTCCCTCCCATTCCTCAGGCGTTCTTGCATAATACCCGTTGATGTTGTCCTCAACGAGGTCCCGATTGATCCCTACCGGGGTGCAAACCACAGGAACCCCTACCCCCTGGTATTGAATAATCTTAAGGCCACATTTTCCCCAAGACCATGGATCATCGACAAGAGGCATCAGCCCGATATCAAATCCCTGGAGGTCGACCACCTCTTCCTCCGAGTTCCAATTCTTCTTGATCACCTTCATCGAATCACAATCGAAAAACGTATCACAGACGATTTTCAATTCCACCCGGGGATATTTTTTCCCTATCCTCTCGAAGAGGGGCCTCATTTTTTCTAAATAATGAATGGAGCCATGATCTCCGATCCATCCGAGGGTAACCTCCTTCTTCCGGGAGGAATAGGTCTTTAAATGATATCTTTCCTGATCAATCGCCGTAGGAATCACCTCAACCTTTGGATTAAATGGAAACACCTCGCTCTTTAAAAATTCATTTCCGGCGATGACAAAATCACAGTTTTTTATCATCTGTACGAAACGTTTCCTTCGAGTTGAAGAGATGGGATCGTTGGCCTTTGAGTTTCGATACATCACCGCATCATCCAGATCATAGACAATCTTTTTTGCCCTTTTTCTCAACAGCCCGAGGCGGGGTTGATTGAATCTTCTCCTCTGAAGGAAAACGATATCGTACCGGGGGAGCTCGTTGAAGAAATGAAAATTTTCTTTCAGGCTCCTCGGGTAAAGGCTGACCGTGGTCTTGACTCCTTTCGACTCCAAATAGGGGAGATATTGAAGCACGCGATAGCGACTGGCGGCTACCTCCCACCCCTGAATCAGAAAAAGAACTTTCATCTTACCTTCCCTGAACTTGAAACATTTCTTTTCCCATGATTCCAATATTCCATCATTCTTCTTGCGTTAGGCATTGAAGAACTTGGTAAAACTTCTCAGAGGTGACTTTCAACGAATATTCCTTCTCGACCTTCTCGATCCCTTTTAATCCCATCCGATATCTGAGTTCCGGATTTTGGATCAGGGTGGATAAACGGTTCACCCATTCTTGATCATTGGCGGCCAAAAAACCATTTTCCCCGTTTTTGACGATATCTGAGTTGATCCCCACAGGGGTACAGACGACCGGCACTCCCACGCTAAGATATTGAATAATCTTCAATCCACATTTCCCCCTTGACCAGAGGTCATCGCTGAGGGGCATAAGACCGATGTCAAAAGAGACCAAGTCTTCGTTCTCGTCCTCCAACTTCCAGATCTTTTTTACAAGAGGGAGGCCGGAGGAGTCATAGAAATCATCGCTGACAATCTTTAATTTAACCTGTGGGAACCTCTGCCGGAGGGTCTCGAAGACAGGGTCCAAACGTTTAAGGTACTTCAAATTTCCTCTGGTCCCGATCCAACCTAAAATGATCTCCGGCGGGTCAGAGAAACTCTTTTTTTTCGGGTAAACGCTCGTATCGATGGAGGTCGGGATGACAAAGACCTGCTTTGCCCGGTCCACCTTAAGGACCTCGTTTTTTAAAAACTGATTTCCTACGGTCACCGCATCGCTTCCTTTCACCATCCATCTGAATTTCAGCCCCCTCGAAAAAGAATGGGGAGAAGGGGAACTGGAAGACCGGTACATGATGGCGTCATCAAGATCGAAGAGAATCTTTTGAGATTTCTTTCGGATCCAATAAAATTCGATGGGGGGCAATAATCTTCTCTGAATGCAGATCACATCAAAAAAAGGAAGCTGGCGATAAAGAAGAAGTTTTTTCTTCCATGAACCGGAGAAAGGTTGCCACTTCGGTTCCACCTGGTGGGCGATGAGATAGGGAAAATATTGCTCCACCCGAAATCGATGTCCCTGGTCACTGAAGTGAGTGAGGAAAATGATTTTCATTCTGCCTGAGTGATCTTTTTCTCGGCCACCACCAAAATGGATTTGGCAAAGTCGATGCCCAGATATCGGTGAAGAGGGGCCATCACATAAAGCCGGAAGAGATAGCGGTGGTAAGCATCGCTATAGGTTCGATACATCGCCTTGATCTGAAAGCCCTGAGCAAGGAGAAGGCCTCCCAGTTCATCATAACAATAGGCCACCTGATGTGTCGCATCCCTCCAAAACCGGCTCGGGTTGAAGATGTTCGGAGTGGTCAGAATCAACCGTCCCTCTTGATCAAGAAGATCATAAACCCTCTTCAGGAGATGGACCCCTTCGTCGAGGCTAAGATGCTCGATGACCTCGAACAGAAAAATGGCGTTAAAGGATTCTTGAATCTCCCCTAAGCTATAAAAATCGTGAAACTGTTCCCGGTCAATATCCATACTTTTATATATCAATCTTGGAAAATGGCGCTTTAACCGCTCCTCAAGATTACGGTTCGATGCTCCGATGTCCAGAATCTTCTCACCGTCCTGTATCGTCTTAAGCATCAGGGGAAATCTCTTGCGCAGGATCTTCAGATCCCAGATCTCCGGATAGGCACGGTGAATCTGATTCCGGAATTCGAAGAGATGGCTCCATGATATTTTTTCATCCATCGAGCTTCACCCATTCTTTCCGGTCAAAATCGTATCGTTTCACCACCTTCGCCGGAGAACCAACGGCAACGGAATAAGGCGGGATATCTCGGTTCACCACCGAGAGGGCGCCGATGATGCAATGTCTTCCGATCGTTACATTGGGTAAGACGCAGGCTCCATAGGCTATCCAAGAATCCGCTCCAATATGGACGCTCCCGACTTCTATCTTCTGCTCTTTACTGGGGCGAATCACATCCCCGGGTTTTCGCGAGTTGTCAATGATCATCACATTGGGTGAGATTCCCACGTTCTCTTCAATAACAATCCGGTTACAGGCACTGATAAAACAACTCTCCGAAATAATGACGTGGTCTCCGATGAAGAGGAGGATTTCCTTTGATCTCTTATCATTCGGGTGAAGGTTAATACTGCTATTCCTTTTAATCCTCACATAATTCCCCACCTGGACGAACCGTGGCCGGTTGATCACGACTCCGGGCTCAATATAAACATCCTTCCCATAACCGCCGAAAAGGAACCGATTTTTGATATTGGCCACCGGATACCAGAAACGCTTCTTTTTCATTCTTTGGCCATTCCTCCGGAGAGATGATTTTCAAAAATACTTTTTACTTCCCTCCAGTTCCGTTCCAGAGAGTGGGATTCCGCTAAATGGCGAGCCGCATTTGAAACTTTCCGGGCTTTCTCGCCATCTAAGAAGAAGGTGATCTTATCCACGAGGGTCTGAATATCTCGAGGGTCAGAAATGATAAAACCCTCCTGGCCCTGGGTGATGATCCCGCTTGCCCCGTTGGAGTGAGTGGTAATCACCGGAAGTCCACTGGCCAGGGCTTCCAACACCGTGAGCGAGCAGGCATCATAAAAAGTGGGGTGGATGAGAAGGTCCGAGGCCCCATAATATTTTTCCGGTTCATTCGTCGACCCCGCAAAAACCACTTCTTTCGATATTCCGATCTCCCTGGCTAAGCGCAGATAGGTCGCTTGACGGTCTCTTCCTAAGATAAGAAGTTTGAAAGGAGGAGATCCCCTTTTTTTAATGTCGGCCAATGCCTTCATCAGAAAACTAAGTCCCTTCATCCGAAAGTTGTTCGAGACGAAAAGAAGGACCCACTCCTCTTTCCCGATACCATGCCGTCTTCTGATCTCTTCCCGGTATTGACGATTTCGGGGATGGAAGTTTTCGATATCGACCCCATTGTACACGACAGCGATTCTTTCTTCGGGAATCGGATACCAATGCATGAGATCTCGTTTCACCATATCGGAAATGGCAATAATTTTAGAAAAGTTTCCCCCTTTATAAGGGGCGTCCTGAATCCATCCGCTTGCCCATTGCTTCAAGCTGAAGATCCTTCCTAAAAATTTTATCGCCCACAGAGCCGCATGATTGTATATCCTTAGGCTCCGCCAAAACCATGCCCAATGAACTCCCCCATGAGGTTGAAGAATATCCGCCTCCAGTGTATTTCCCACTCCGAAGGTAATATCATATTTTCCAGTCTCTATTTCCTTCGTCGCCCTGATCGCAAACGAGAGGAGCCGAAGGCTTTTGGGAAACGGAATCGCTTTGATGGGATGGAAACAGATGTGGGGGTCCTCTTCGTCTCGATGCTCCGCATACACATGAACCTCATAACCTTCCGCCGCCATTCGGGTGCATAAGTCAACCAGATATCTCTCGGCTCCCCCTTTCTTCTTCGAGAAGTCCAGAAGGCCGATCGCCAATCTTATCTTTTTCCGTCCCTCATCCTTCCCCTCTTCCCCGAGGGATTGTGTCTTAATTCCCTTTTTGCCATGGCGAGCGACCGAAGAGAGCGCGGCAATCTCTTGACTTTCAATGTCTTGTAAGATTGCTTCTGTCGTTTTACTCCCTCGCAATGACATTACAACAGAGTCCCTGAGGGAAGAGGGAGGGGATAAGGGGGAAGACAACTCAGGGAGGATATTTGTTTTATTCGCTATCATTTGATACGTTCGTTTTTCATAAAGGACCGGATGCTCTGAATCACCTCTTCCATTTCTGACTCCCTTATCCCTGGAAAAAGGGGAAGCGATAAAATCTCCAAGGAATACTGTTCTGTCACGGGAAGGTCACCTTGACGATACCCTAAATCTTTGTAAGCCTCTTGAAGATGGATGGGGACAGGATAGTGGATGAGTGTTTGAATCCCTTTCTTTTTCAAGAATCCCTGCAGGGCATCCCTTTCTTTTGTCCGGATGACATAGAGGTGATAAACATGCTTCACCCCTAACCCCTCCGAAGGGCAAATGATTCCTAAGGGAGCAAGCCTCTCCGTATAGATCTCTGCCTTTTTCCTCCTCTCCTCATTCCATTGTTCCAGGTGTTTCAATTTGACCCTTAGAATGGCTGCTTGTAATTCATCCAGGCGAGAGTTCAACCCTGGAATCTCACTGACGTAACGCCGGCGCCAGCCATACTCGCGTAGCAATCGGATCCGGTCGCTGAACTCCGGGTCATTGGTCACCACCATCCCGGCGTCACCAAAGGCACCCAGATTCTTCGTCGGGTAAAAACTGAAGGCGGCCACGCTTCCCCAAGCACCGCTTTTCTTCCCGTTGTATGTGGCCCCATGAGATTGAGCACAATCCTCGACAATACGCAATCCATGGCGCTCTGCGATGGATCGGATGGTCTGCATATCCGCCACGTTTCCATAAAGATGAACCGGGAGGATCACCTTGGTCCGCGATGTGATTGCGCGTTCAATCCGATTCGCATCGATGACCAGGGTTTGCGGATCGATGTCAACCAGGACCGGTCGCGCACCGCACAGTTGGATTGCAGCCACCGTGGCCACAGCGGTATGCGAGACGGTAATGACTTCGTCGCCTGGCTGAATTCCGCAAGCTTTTAAAGCAATATGCAACGCCTCTGTGCCGCTGCCGACGCCAATCCCGTACCGAGCGCCAATATAAGCGGCAAATTCCTGCTCAAAGGCGGCCACCTCCTGCCCGAGGATATACCTTCCGCTTTCCATCACGCGTGCGATGGCTGCGTCAATCTCTTC